>CALXCU010000094.1 GCA_944386885.1 uncultured Oscillospiraceae bacterium
CATAGACGCCGTACTCGAACAGGTCGGTGGAGGCCTCGTTGTTGTAGGGGGTCTCAATGGTGTAGCCCAGGGAGCCGCAGTTGAGCATGGCGTAGCTGGGGCCGTAGTTGGTGCACAGGTCGTCCCAAGCGGACCAGGTGGTCGTCTCCGGGTCGTAGTCGTCCCGCAGGGGGGTGTAGTAGGACCAGAAGAGGCTGTCGGGGTGCTCCTCCCGGGTGGCGGACATCGTGCCCAGGGCGGCGGTGCCGAAGGCCTCGGCCCCCAGGACAAAGTTCTGCACCAGCAGGTCGTACTCCAGGTTGGGCTCGTGGGGCGGAGTGCAGGGCTCCACCAGGAACTCGTCCATATAGCCGTGGAGCTCGGCGAACACCACCGGGTTCCACTCGTTGACCACCTGCGCAAGGCCCGCCGTCTCGCTCTGGGTCTGGTTGGAGGCATCCCGGTTCAGATCGAAGCCGTTGTCATTGCGGCGGGTGTTGTAGGTCCGCCCGTCGGGGTTTTCGTTGGGGATGAAAAGAAAGATGATGTGATCCAGGACATCGTCCACGTTCAGCGTAATGTCGTCGCTGATGGCGTAGAGCTCGCTGGCGTCGTTGACGCCGGTGTTGTTCTGGAGCGCCCCATCCTCGCCCGCCGTGAACTTCTGGGAGCCCAGGCCCGTGATGCCCAGGTCCAGTACGTCGGGGGCAAACAGTGTGGAGATGTCCACGCTCTCATCCAGGAAGCCGGTGAGGGTGTTGTAGGTGATGGTCTCCTGGGTGGCCAGGGCCCGCAGCACATTGAGCTGGGCGTCCACGCCGGGGTCCTCGTCGGGGTGGACGTTGTTCAGAAGGAAGGGCACCCGGTACTCGCCCAGGGTGCCGTCTGCCAGCGCCGCCTGGAGGGAGGCGGGGTCGGTCTCGGCGATGGCGTTCATCACCTGGAAGGCGTCCACCGACTCCTCGCTGTCCGAGAGGGTCACATAGTACTGGGTCCGTCCCCCCTCGCTCTCGCCGAAGGGGGTGACGGTGATGTACCGCCCGGGCAGGGCGTCGTCGATAATGGTCTGGATGGCCTCGTCGATGTCGTCATAGCGGGTATAGCTGTCGTAGGCGTTGACGGTCATCTCCGTCTCCGCCAGGACCTCCTCCCCCTCCCGAACCGAGAGGGTATAGGGCCCGATAAAGCTGGGCCATACGTTGCGGTTTTGGGAGGAGTCGCCGTTGATGCCGGTAAAAGCATCCGCCGTGAAGGACAGGGTAACGGTGACGGTATCCCCGCTCTGAGTTGCACAGGCCGGATCCAGGGTGAAGAGGGCCTCGCCCCCCGCGCCGCCGTTCCAGACCTGCCAGTTCTCCAGCCGGTCGCCGGTGTAGTAGTAGGGATAGAGCGCCTCATCCTGGAAGCTCTCCTCCCGGGTGAGATACCAGTCCAGCCCCCCGGCCCACGCCTCTGGTTCCTGGCCGTCCAGCGCAGCGGCGGGCACGGTGAGGGTGGCGGTAAACGCCTGGTCCCGGTCCACCAGGGCCAAAGTGCTGTCCGACAGGGTCAGCGTCGGGGCCCCGCCGCCCTCCGGCTCTGCGGCCAGGGCGGGCGCCCCCAGGGAGAGCAGAAGGCTCAGAGAGAGGGCAGAAGAAATCATTCGGTTCGCGCGTCTTACTCGCAATGTCATGGTAGCAGCCATTCCTTTCTGCTGTACACCGGCCCAAGGGAGGCCATAGGCACAGCTGTCCATCGGTTTGTGAGAAAAAGCGCGCGCATATTCGTTTTTCGGGCAAACAGCGCGCGTCTACAGCTCCGCGCGCTTGCTCTGGGAGGCCGCTCCGCCCAGCTCCGTGTTACAGTACCTCACATACGATCCCTCCATTCCGGCTTTGCATAAAAAAGCGCCATGAACCTTCCTGGTGGAAGCGTTCATGGCGGTAAAGATCATCAGCGGGCCGGTTCTCCGCCCCGATAGGACACTGGCTCTCGGGTCTTTTGACCCGAGGACCTGGCCCGGCGGCGGGAAACTGCGGCGCAAAGAGCCTTCGACCAATGATAGCGCTCCACACAGGTGATATGTGGCAGTCCGTGAGATATTCTCCCAACGGCCCAGGCAACCGGCCCCATCAAAGTATGGACCGGCCCTTCGGCGGAAGGGCCCTTTCTCCGGCGGGGTACTTTGCCCCCTTGCAGCAAATCTTGCCGGATACTCTTGCGATTCCGCGACCTCTATCATTGCAGCGGGATGAATCCGCGGCAAGTGGTTCTTGCAAATTATTATAGCGGTACTTTCATACGCTGTCAAGATAAACTTAACTATTTTTTACGGGCCGCGCGTTCCAGTCCATGCTGCGGCGGCGGGATGCAGATGCCCTCCAGCGCGACGAGGGCGGAACCCCAATGGGGTTCCGCCCTCGTTAAATTACAATTACTCCTGCTCCGGGGGCGCCGGTGAGAAGCTTACGAGTTCGCAGCGCAGAGTGATACGTGCCCTGCCGCCGTAATTGCAGGTGAAGAGGGTCAGATCATAGCCGCTGTGCACCATGCCCTCGATGTCGTCGCCCGCAATGGTGGTGAGCTCCGCCACCTGATAGTGGTACTGATTGCCCGCCAAATCGGTCAAATAGATGTCGTCGCCCTGGGAGAGGCGGTGCAGCCCGCCAAAATGCCGGGTGTAGTTGTGGGCGGCGATGACCAGCTCTCCCTCCTCCAGACTGCCCGAGTAGCGGCAGGGCGAGTGCTTGAGCTTGCTCTCGCTCCAGTCGCACTGGACGGGAAGGGTGCGCTCCAGCGCGGGGATCGAAATGACGCCCATATAGTACGCCCCGTCCAGCTCCACACCCTGGACCTCCTGAGGCTCAGGCTCCTCCTGGGACTGGACCTGAAGGGCCACCGGCTCGGTCTGCCCAATCTCCTCCAGCAGAGCGGAGGCGGTGGCGTCGCTCTCCGCGCCGGCGCGGTAGTCATCCCACTGGTTATAGGCAAAGAGCAGCGCCGCGCACAGCACCAGCGCCCCGCCGGCCGCCATGAGCGGACGGCCGAGGCTGCGTTTTTTCTTGGGGGATTGCTTCACAGGGGATTACTCCTTACGGCGGTTCTTGCGCTCGCTCATCCAGCCCACGCAGAAGAGCACCAGGCCCGCCATAGCCATCAGCGGCACCGGCCACTGGAGCATGCCCGTCTGAGGCAGGTTGCCCTGGGGCGTGGTGGGTTCAGGGATGTCGATCTCCTCGCCCGGGTCGCTGGGTTCCGCGCTGGGCTGGGGCTCCCCGCTGGGGGCGGGACTGGGCTCCACCCAGCCGCCGCCGGGGTTACTGGAGTCGGGGATGTCGATCTCCCCGCCCGGGTCCTCCGAAGGCTCGGGCGTGGGCGAGGTCCCGGGGCCGGGATCGTCCGTGGGCTCGGGCGACGGCGTGGGATCGGGGTCCGGGTCGTCCGGATCGGGGCGTTCGTCCAGCTTGGGCTCGGCGGCCACCTCATACTCCCAATCGGTGCCCGCGTCGTTGGTCATGGGCAGGGGGATGAGGAAGGGCGTGAAATTATAGTAGTCGCTGCTGCGGCTGGTCTGGACCGCCAGGTAGATGCCCAGAGGCAGGTCCGTGAAGACAGCCGTGTTGTCCCCGTCCGTCTCAACCGTGGCCGAGGGGATGAGGGAGGCCGCCTGGCCGGGCTCGGTGGGGTAGCTGGCCTCCAGGTCCAGGTCCTGGATGACCTCCCAGAGGGCCGCGGCGCTGGCCACGTTCTGGGCGGCAGTCAGGCTGTTGAGGGGGATCTCCTCCTCCACCACAGCCGCCAGGGGCTCCAGGAGCTCATAGTACAGGTTGCTGTCCTGGGTCATGGCCTGTCCCACTTGATAGAGGGTCACATCCACCCCCTCCTCCCCGAGGGTGATGGAGATGGTCCCCTTCGCGTCGAAGTCCACGGTGGAGGCCGCGCCGGCCCCCGCCACAGTCAGCGGCAGCACCAGCAGGACAGCCACGAGCATTGCCATGATCTGTTTCCTTGTGTTTCTCATAAGCCTCTTCCTTTCGGTTTAGTGGCGGTTTTACAGTTCTTCGTCCCGCTTGTTCCCCTTCCGGCCGCCCCGCAGGAGGAGCACCAGGAGCAGGATGAGCAGGATGGGCGCGGCCACCACGGGGGTGACCAGGAGGGTGTCCACCTGGATGGCGTCGGCGGTGACGCGGGCGGAGACGGCGTCGGTGTCCACCGCGTTCTCCACCCGGTGGCCCCGGACCAGCAGGCGGTGGGTGTTGATGCCGTAGGGGGTGCAGGTGACCAGGGTGCAGTAGTCCTCCCCCGGCACGATGGCCAGGTCGGAGAGGTCCTCCGGCTCCACAATGCGGATCTGGTCCACCTGGTAGGTGAGGATCTCGTTGAGGACGTAGAGCACGAAGGTGTCCCCCACGGCCACCTGGTCCAGGTCGGTCAGCAGGCGGGAGGAGGGCAGGCCCCGGTGCCCGGTGAGCACCGCGTGGGTGTCCGCCCCGCCCACGGGCAGGGACGAGCCGGGCATGGTGCCGATGCCGGAGGCCAAAACGCTGTCCTCGGTGCCCAGATAGATAGGCAGGTTGACCCCGATGGAGTTGATCTCCAGGTAGCCCACCGCGGGCCCGTGGGAGCCCAGCAGGCTGTGGTAGGCCTCCACCTCCTCCTCCGTGGGGGAGAAGCGGCCCGTGTCGGAGAGCAGGCCCGCGTTATAGGCGTGGGCCTCGTCCAAGAGGGCCTGATAGGTGGCCTCGTCCATCTCGGACATAGCTTCTACATACTCGACAATCGCCCTAGACTGGCTCTTGGAGTTCACATAGTCCGCGAGGGTGGGGTAGAGCAGCACGGAGAGACCTACCAGGAAGATCAGGACCAGGATAAAAGTGGATAGGTGCTTTTTCATAGATCTCTCCCTGCCGCCCCGCCGGGGCCGGGGGACGTGCCCCCGACCCGGGGAGTGGAATGATTTCTCAGATTTGGGGCGCGCCGCCCCAGGGGGTGTTTAGCGGGACATCTTCTTCTTAGTCACCAGCAGGACCGCCGCGCCGGCCATCAGCACGCCGCCCACCACATAGAAGATGGTGGTGCCCATGCCGCCGGTGCTGGGGAGCTCGGTACCAGTATTATTGGTAATCTGCACACCACCGTCACCCGCATTCCAGGTATCGCCAGTCATAGTAGTGGAGATATCTGCACCCGAAATCGCGACTTCTTTGCGCTCAGCCAGCTTGTTATAGCCCTCGGGTGCATCAACCTCTTGCAGGTAGTAGGTACCATTCCCCAGACCATCGACCGTCGCGC
>CALXCU010000095.1 GCA_944386885.1 uncultured Oscillospiraceae bacterium
GGCCGCGATAGATGCCGCCGTCGGTGGGCTCGGTGGAGACCACGAACTCGACCTGCTCCTTCTTGATGCCCTTGGCGGGGAAGAACTTGTTGACGATGTACTGCCAGCACATGCCGTCGCAGTCCTCCTCCTGGACGGAGCCCACCACCATGATCTTATAGCCGTCTGGGATGAGCCCCAGATCCTTCATGATCTTAGCGCCATAGGTGGCGGCGGCCATGCCGCCCTCCTGGTCGGAGCCGCCCCGGCCGAAGATGACCGCGTCGTCCTCATAGCCCTGGTAAGGGTCGGCCTCCCAGTTGTCCCGGTTGCCCACGCCCACGGTGTCGATGTGGGAGTCAAAGGCGATGATTTTGTCGCCCTCGCCCATCCAGCCGATGACATTGCCCAGACCGTCCACTTCCACCTGGTCATAGCCCAGCTTTTCCATCTCAGCCTTGATGCACGCCACCACTTCCTTCTCCTCGCAGCTCTCGCTGGGATGGGAGATCATGGCCCGCAGGAAACGGGTCATATCAGCCTGATAGCCCTGGGCCGCCGCCTTGATCTGTTCATAATCCATGATAAGTTCCTCCCTCATTCCTTCTGTTCACATCACTGATCCAGGCGATATTTTTCCGGATCGCCCAGCGGGGTCTCATAGGTAGGGTACTCGCCGCCCCAGAGGACGCGGCGGTACTTTTCGGGGTCGGTATCGCCCTCGGTGGAAATGAGGAGCACCTGACTGAAGCGGTCCAGCTCCAGGTATTCCCGCAGCCCCCGGTAAGTGGGGTCGTTCATAATGGTGTCCAGCACGCCCATGCCCACGGCGCCCGACTCGCCGGAGACGACCTTGGGGTCCCCGGCGCAGGGTACGCCCAGCATGCGCATCCCCTTGGCGCTGACCCAGTCGGGACAGGAGAGGAAGGCAGAGGCATGGTTGCGCAGGATGTCCCAGCCAATGATGTTGGGCTCGCCGCAGGCCAGGCCGGCCATAATGGTCTCCAGATCGCCGGTGACGATGCGCGGCGCGCCGTCCCCGGCCTCCGCGCCCCGGTAGAGGCAGTCGGCGGCGGCAGTCTCCATGACCACCACCTTGGGCGGGTCGTTGGGGAAGAGGTTGCGGAAGAAACCCTGCACCGCTCCGGCCAGGGAGCCCACGCCCGCCTGGATAAAAATGTGAGTGGGCCGGTTCACGCCCAGCTCCCGCAGCTGCCCCGCGGCCTCGGCCGCCATGGTGCCATAGCCCTCCATAATCCAGGAGGGGATGTCCTCATAGCCCTCCCAGGCGGTATCCTGGACGATGACGCCATTGGGGCACTGAGCGGCCTCAGCAGCGGCCATGCGCACACAGTCGTCGTAGTTGACCTCCTCAATGGTGACGCTTGCCCCCTCCTTGGCGATGTTGTCAAAGCGGGACTTGGAGCTGCCTTTGGGCATGTGGACCACCGCCTTTTGGCCCAGGCGCTTGGCGGCCCAGGCCACGCCCCGGCCGTGGTTGCCGTCGGTGGCAGTGAAGAAGGTAGCCTGCCCAAACGCCCGGCGGAACTGCTCGCTGGTCAGGTAGTCATAGGTCAGTTCCGAGACATCTTTCCCCATCTCTTGGGCGATGTACTTAGCCATGGCGAAGGACCCGCCCAGCACTTTGAAGGCGTTGAGCCCGAACCGGTAGGACTCGTCCTTGACATACAGACCGCCCAGGCCCAGATAACGGGCCATGCCCTTCAGGTCTGCCAGGGGGGTAATCGAATACTGGGGGAAACTGCTGTGGAAAGTCCGGGCCTTGGCCACATTCTCCAGAGACATGACTGAAAGCCACTTGTCCTCGCTCTTGGGCAGGCGGTTGGCCACCCATTTGATCCGTTCCATCTCCATGGTAAATTCCCTCCGTCCATCGGTTGGGCCCCAGCCGCTGGAGCCCCTTCACTGTGTCCATCATACCACACCGGGTACAGAAGTCAAGGGGGTTTCAAAAAATTTTTTATTCTTGCTAAAATATTTTTGTTTCTTCTGCTCCCACAAAAAGGCCGGGCCCTCCCTGCGTTCCATCTCAGGTTGGCCCGGCCTTTCCGGCATCTAAATGTTAAAGAGACAAAATAGCGTTGGCGAACTCCGAATTGGGCTTGAGCTCGCTCTGGATGTAGCTCTCCAGGAACCCCTTCATGCTGTTGCGGCTGTAGCGGTTGCCGTGGATAATCTGGCCCAGGCGGCGGACGGTCTTGTCCACCTCGTCGTTGATGAGCACATAGTCGTACTGCCCGGCACAGAGGATGTCCTCCTCGGCGCACTCCAGGTACTCCTTAATCTCCTGGTCGCTCAGGCTGGTGGACGCCCGCACCCGGCGCTCCAGCTCCTCCCAAGAGGGGGGGATGATAAAAATCAGGGTGGCATCAGGGCAGAGGGCACGCACTTTCATAGCGCCCATCACGTCCACGTTCAGGATGACATTGCGGCCCTCCTGGCGGTTATTCTCCACCGCCTTGCGGGGGGTGCCGTAGCCGTTGTTATTGTGGTAGACGTGCTCAAGCAGCTGCTGGGAACGGACAAGCTGGTCGAACTCGTTGACTGAGATGAAGAAATAGTCCTTCCCGTCTACCTCGCCGGGCCGGGGCTCCCGAGTCGTCACCGAGATGGAACGGCAGGCATTGGGATGCTCGGACAAATACTGGCGGATGACCGTGTTCTTACCCACGCCGTTGGGTCCGGAAATTACGATCAGCTGACCATATTCCGCAATTTTGTCAAAATAGCTTTTCTCCGTACTCATAGATCCGGCCTCCTTAAATATGCGCCGCATGGGAACTCAGGCCTGCCCAGCCCGGCAAATGGGCTTCGAACCTCCGGCTGGACGGAACCGGGCGGCAGCGCAGATGTCAGACACATGGCCCGCGCACCAGCAGAACGCCCATAGGTTGCGCGGATACCAGTAAAAATATTGTACCTTCTGCCAGACCATCTGTCAAGTGAGTCATACTCCTCCGTTTAATTTTTCTCTGTCAAGGGGGGCAATAATTCTTTTTTGACATCCGCATGCACGCCCACCGGGTTTCTCTCTCGGCCTCCGGTGGAAAACAGTCCCCTCTGCCGCAGGCTTTTCCACATTATCCACAGACTTTTCCACACCATTTGTGGATAAGTCTCTTCCCCCTGTGGTTAACATAATTAAAATAACGGCAAAAAAACTGGTATTTTGCCGAAATCCTCCGGCACCTCCGCTCTTGCCGCCCCCCATGCGGCGTGATACAATGGGGAAAAATATCCGGGAGGGATCTTTCATGCAGGATACGATCGCAGCGGTGGCCACCGGTCCCGTGCGCGCGGCGGTGGGCATTCTCCGCCTGTCGGGCCCCAGCGCCATTGCCGCCGCGTCCGCCGTGTTCCAAGCGGAGAGGGGGAGGCCTTTGGACGCCCGGGAGGACCGGAAGCTGACCCTGGGCTGGCTGCTGGACCGAACCGGCCGGCGGGTGGACCAGGTGCTGGCCACCGTCTCCCGGGCCCCCCACAGCTATACCGGAGAGGACACGGCGGAGTTTTTCTGTCACGGCTCACCGGCAGTGCTGGCCCTGGGGTTGGAATCCCTCTTTGCCCAAGGCGTGCGGCAGGCCGGGCCGGGGGAGTTCACCCGGCGGGCCTTTCTCAACGGCAAACTGGACTTGATGCAGGCCGAGGCGGTGGCCGACCTGGTGGACGCAGAAACCGAGGAAGCCGCCCGCTGTGCTGGAGGCCAGCTCTCCGGCGCTCTGAGTCGCCGTGTCCAAGGGGTCTACGACGCTCTGGTGGACCTGAGCGCTCACTTCCATGCGGTGCTGGACTACCCCGACGAGGATATCGACCCCTTCGGCGCCCAAGAGCTGGCCCAGGGCCTGGCACGGGCGGAGGCCGACCTGGCCGCTCTGCTGGCCACCTACCGGCGGGGAAAACTGCTGGTGGGAGGCATTCCCTGCGCCATCGTGGGCCGGCCCAACGCGGGCAAATCCTCTCTCCTCAATGCCCTGCTGGGCTATGAGCGGGCTATTGTCACGGACATCCCCGGCACCACCCGGGATACCGTGGAGGAGAAATGCACCCTGGGCGGGCATCTGCTCCGGCTCATTGACACCGCCGGTATCCGGGAGAGCGGCGACACGGTGGAGCGCCTGGGGGTGGAGCGCAGCCGGAGGGCCCTGGAGGAAGCTGAGCTGGCCCTGGTGCTCTGCGACGGGAGGAATGTTTGCCCGGAGGATCTGGAGCTGCTGCGCCTGGCCCGGGAGAAGGCCCCCCAGGTGCTGCTGGTGTGGACCAAGGCCGACCTGTGGGCTGCGCCCCCGGCCCTGCCGGCAGGGGAGGAGGCCGCCGCCGTGGCGGTGAGCAGCAAAACCGGGTCCGGGCTGGAGGATCTGGAGCGCGCAATCGCCGGCTGCTTCCCCACGGATGCAGCCCAAGAGCGGGGAGAAATGCTCACCAATGCCCGCCAGGCGGAGGCGGCGGGCCGGGCCCTGGAGCTGGTACGCTCGGCCCGGGCGGGACTGGAGGCCGGCATCACCCCCGATGCGCTGCTGATCGATGTGGAGGGAGCCATGGAGGCCCTGGGAGAGCTCACCGGGCGGAACCTGCGGGAGGACGTGACCGCCCGCATTTTCTCCCGCTTCTGTGTGGGAAAATAAAGAGAACCGGGGGCGGGCCGTCTGGCCCGCCCCCGGTTTTGAGCGCATCTATTTAGAGGTATTTGACCCGGCTCTTGTCAAAGAAGCCCCGGGCCGCAGGCGCCTCATCCGGCTTTCCCACCGCCACGATGGCCACCGGTACGCTGGTCACATCCAGCGCCTTCTGCACCGCCTCCGCCCGGTCCTGAGCCGGGTAACAGCCGCACCAACAGGTGCCGTAGCCCAGCTCTACCGCCTGAAGGAGCAGATTCTCAATAGCCGCGCCGCAGTCCTCCGGCCAGAAGGGGTTGCCCCCGTCCTCCTGCAGGTCGGGCCGGCCGCAGACCACGATGGCCAGAGATGCCGTCTTCAACATTCCGCAGTAGGGGTGGACCGCCATCAGGCCGTCCAGAACCTTCCGGTCCTCCACCACCACAAACTCCCAGGGGCGAGTATTCCGGGCGCTGGGGGCCATCATGGCCGCCTCCAGCATCGTCTCCACGTCCGTCCGGGGGATAGTCACGCCGCTTTGGTACTTGCGGATACTCCGGCGGGCCCGGATGGCTTCCGATGTATTCATGATACTTTGCTCCTTTCCTTTATGTATGGAAAACGCTCCCCGCGCGCCGGGCGCACGGGGAGCGTTTCAAAAATCTGGCTTACTTGTACAGCTCGATGAGCTTGACCAGGTGCTCGTAACGCTCCTTGGCAGCCTCTTCGTTCTGGGCGAAGAGCTCCTTGGCCACGTCGGGGAAGGACCGGGTCAGAGAGGAGTAGCGGGCCTCGTTCATCAGGAACTCCTGATAGCCGCCGGCAGGGGCCTTGGAGTCCAGGGTGAAGGGGTTCTTGCCCTCCTTCTTCAGGGCGGGGTTGAAGCGGAACAGGTTCCAATAGCCGCAGTCCACGGCCTTCTTCATCTCGCTCTGGCAGTTGGTCATGCCGCCCTTGATGGAGTGCATCTCGCAGGGGGCGTAGCCGATGATGAGGGAGGGGCCGTGATAGTTGACGGCCTCATTGATGGCCTTCAGGGTCTGGGACTGGTTGGCCGGGCTGCCCATGGCCACCTGAGCCACATAGACATAGCCATACTGCATGGCAATCTCAGACAGGCTCTTCTTGGCCACCCGCTTACCGGCGGCGGCAAACTGCGCCACCTGGCCGATGTTGGAGGCCTTGGAGGCCTGACCGCCGGTGTTGGAGTAGACCTCGGTGTCGAAGACGAAGACGTTCACATCCTCGCCGGAGGCCAGGACGTGGTCCAGGCCGCCGTAGCCGATGTCGTAGGCCCAGCCGTCGCCGCCGAAAATCCACACAGCCTTCTTGCTCAGGTACTCCTTCTCTTGGAGGACCTCCTTGCAGTTGGGGCAACCGGCCTCGGCGCCCTTCTCCAGCTCGGCAATCAGGGCCTTGGTGGCGGGGCCGTTGGCCACGCCGTCCTCCTTGGTGTCCAGGAAGGCCTGGATGGCGGCCTTGGCCCCGGCGGGCGTGGCCTCGGCGGCAGCCATCTCTTCCAGCTTGCCGATCAGGCGGTCGCGGATGGCCTTCTGACCCAGATACAGGCCCAGGCCGTGCTCGGCGTTATCCTCAAACAGGGAGTTGGCCCAGGCGGGACCCTTGCCCTCCTTGTTGA
>CALXCU010000096.1 GCA_944386885.1 uncultured Oscillospiraceae bacterium
CCCTTCTGGAGCACATAGCCCAGATTGGCCGTCTTGGCCTCCAGGTGGACCGACACCGCGATACGCAGCCCCGCGAAGGGCTTTTCCCGTTCAAAACGGGCCTCGATACCCCCCAGGGCGGGCATAAAGTCCCGCACCCAGCGGATCTTCCGGCGGCCGGATTCGGCCAGGGACATGTCTTTTACCATGCTCATGGTTCCATTCCTCCTAAATTGCTGCCGCAGTTATAGAAAATATTATATCACACCGCTCCGCTTTGTGATATAATAAATTGCTATTTGTTTTGAGGAGTGACTTTCATGAGCCGTACCGGCCTCATTACCTTCCATTTCGCCCACCACTACGGCGCCCAGCTCCAGGCCTACGCCACCATGCGGGCCATCCAGGGCCTGGGCCACGACTGTGAGATCATCGACTTCCGCCTGCCCCACACCACCCGCACCAACGAGCTGTTCAAAAAGAACCTCTCGGTCCGCGCCGCGGCCTCTGACGCCCACACCGCCCTCCACTATGCCGCCTTCAAAGCCCGCTACGACCGCTTCAACGCCTTTGTCGCTGAGCAGATGAATCTGAGCCCTCGGCGGTACACCTCCTTTGAGGAGCTCCGGGCCGACCCCCCCGCCTACGACGTGTATGTGGCGGGCAGCGACCAGATCTGGAACCCCTTTATCTACGCCAACAAGCAGTTTGAGCCCTCCTTCCTCCTGGCCTTTGTCCAGGAGGGCCGGAAGATCGCCTACGCCCCCAGCCTGGGCACCCCCACCCTGCCGCCCCCCTACGACGGGCAGTTCCGGGATTACCTGGCCTCCTTTGACGCCCTCTCCGCCCGGGAGAAGCGGGGCCAGGTCCTCATGAAAGAGGTGGCCGGCCGGGACGCCCGGCTGGTGCTGGACCCCACCCTCCTCCTCACCGGGGAGCAGTGGGGGGAGCTGGCCGTGCCCCCCAGGCGGCAGGGCCCCTATATCCTCTGCTACTTCGTCTCCGATCCCGGGGAGGTGGTCCCCTACGTCCAGGCCCTGGCCCAGCGCACCGGCTGGCCGGTGGTCCAGCTGGCGGGGGCCCGGCGGAAGATCCCCGGCGCCTCCGAGCTGGTCTTTGACGCGGGTCCCAGGGAGTTTTTGGGCCTGTTCCAGCACGCCGCCTGCGTGTGCACCAACTCCTTCCACGGGGCGGTCTTCTCCCTCCAGTTCGACCGGCCCTTCTTCACCTCCATGTCCCCCAAGGAGCGCAGCGAGCCCACCTTCTCCCGGATCTACAGCCTGCTCAACCGGCTGGGCTGTGCCGGGCGGATCATCGGCCTGGACGGGACCGACGATGTGGACGCCCCGGTGGACTACCAGCGGGTCCATCAAACGCTCTCCGAGGCCCGGGCGGAGTCCCTGGCCTATCTGAAGGCCGCCATCGAGGGCGCCCCCCTCCCCGCCGGGGAGGCGGAGCCCTCCCCCTCCAAGGGCCCCCAGCTGTGCAAGGCCGTGGACTGCACCGGCTGCACCGCCTGCGCCTCCGTGTGCCCTGTGGGGGCCATCACCATGGCCCCCGCCCACGAGGGCTTCCTCCGCCCAGTGGTTTCAGACGCGTGCGTCCTCTGCCGCAAGTGCGAGGGCGTGTGCCCCGGCCGGCGCCCCCAGCCGGAGCTCCCCGGCCATTCTGCGCCCAGGGAGGCCCACGCCGTCTGGGGCAGCGACGAGGCCGGACGGATGGAGAGCTCCTCCGGCGGCTTTTTCTCGGTGCTGGCCCGGGACACCCTGGCCCGGGGCGGGGTGGTCTTCGGCGCGGCCCTGGAGAACGGGCGCACGGTGCGCCATGTGGCCGCCCGCACCGAGGCGGCCCTCGCCCCTCTGCGGGGCTCCAAATACGCCCAGAGCGACCTGGGCGGCACCTTCCGGCAGGTGAAGGAGCTTCTGGAGAACGGGACGGAGGTCCTCTTCTCGGGCCTGGCCTGCCAGGTGGACGGGCTCAACCGCTTTTTGGGCCGGGACTACCCCAACCTCCTCACCGTGGACTTGGTGTGCCACGGGATCCCCTCCCCGGCGGTGCTGCGGGGCTTTGTGGAGGGCCTGGAGCAAACGCGGGGCAGGCCGGTGACCCAGCTCCGCTTCCGGGACAAGGCCAAGGGCTGGAAGACCGCCCACCTGACCGCCTCCTTCGCCGACGGCTCTCACTGGACTGAGGTGCTCTACCGCACCACGTTCGGCCGGGGGTTCGGCATGGGGCTCTTCCTGCGGCCCTGCTGCGCCCGGTGCCGGTACGCCAATCTGGACCGGCCCGCCGACTTCACCCTGGGGGATTACTGGGGGCTGGACCCCAAGCTGGAACTGCCCACCGACCGGGAAAAGGGGATCTCCCTGGTGCTCCTCCACTCGGAGAAGGCCCGGGAGCGCTTCGCCGCCCTGGCTGGACAGTTCGGGGAGGCAGAGCGGCCCCTCAGCGAGGCGGTGGCGGGCAACCCCCGCCTGGCCTCCCCCAGCGCCCCCAGCCCCAAGCGCGCGGCCTTTTTCGCCGCCCTCCGGGCCCAGGGCTACCCCGCCGCTGAGGCCGAATTCCTCACCCCGCCTCCCCTGCCCTACCGGGCGGCCGCCAAGCTTCTCACCCCCCAGATGAAGCAGGCCATCCGGAAGGTGCTGAAATAGGCCGGAAAAATTTACAATTTGTTCGGGATTTTTTCCCGGCATCCTGTTACACTTAGTTGTGGTGATTTTATTTCGTGTAGGAGGGAATCCCTTGAAATCCATCGACACCCTGCTGGACCGCTTCTGCTACAAGCACCCCCGGTTCGGCATCCCCAATCTGATGACCGTCATCGTGGCGGGCACTGTGCTGGTCTACCTGCTGGACATGTTCAGCGGGGGTATCTCCTTCTCCTCCCTGCTCTATTTCTCCCCCTATCGGGTCATCCACCACTTGGAGATCTGGCGGCTGGTCACCTTCCTCTTTGTGCCCAGCAGCGGGGGCGTGTTCCTGCTCATTGAGCTCTACTTCTACTGGTTCGTGGGCTCCGCCCTGGAGCGGGAGTGGGGCACGGCCAAATTCAGCCTCTTCTATCTGGCCGGGGTGATTTTTAACCTGCTCTATGGCTTCCTGGCCTATGCCATGGGCGCGGTGGGGATCGTGGTCTCCATGCGCTATATCAACCTCTCCCTCTTCTTCGCCTTTGCCACCCTCTACCCCAACCTCCAGGTGCTGCTCTTCTTTCTTATTCCCATCAAGGTCAAATGGCTGGCCTGGTTCGACGCCGCCGTTTTCGCCTGGTCGGTGCTCAGCAGCCTGCTCTCCCTGAATGTTGCAGGAGCCCTGCTGCCCATTGTGGCTCTGCTCAACTACTTCCTCTTCTTCGGTTCCGACCTGCTCGCCGCCGCCAATCACACCCGGCAGCGGGTGCAGTACCGGACCTCCCGGCAGACCGTCAACTTCAAGCGGGCTGCCCGGCAGGCTCAGCAGCAGAGGGGTTACCTCCACAAGTGCGCCGTCTGCGGCAAGACCGATACCGACTACCCGGACATGGAGTTCCGCTACTGCTCCAAGTGCAACGGCTACTACTGCTACTGCAAAGACCACATCAACAACCACGTTCATATCCAGTAAACGCGCAGAGGGTCCCATGGCATATGCCATGGGACCCTTTTTTACCGGTATTTGATCTTATCTGCCGCTCGCCCCGTAGTTGGAGAGGACCCGGGCGCTGGGGTCGTCCACGTCGCAGCCCTCCCACTCCTTGTTGGGCATCCAGAAGGCAGGGATCATCTCCGCCTGGCCGGGGTAGAAGCGCTCAAAGAGCTCCCGGTACAGCAGGCTCTCCTTGGTGAAGGGGGTGCAGTAGGGGTACTGCTTCCGCTTCTCCTCGAATTCTTCGTCGGTGTAGCAGGTCTCGGCATATTCCTTCAGGTCGTCCACCATACTGTGGCCCACCGCGTCGCTGAAGGCCGCCTTCTCCCGCCAGAGGATGGATTCGGGCAGCCAGCCGCCCTCCTCAAAGGCCTTGCGCAGGAGGTACTTGCCCTTGCCATAGGTGTTGAGCTTCTTGGCCGGGTCGATGGCCATGACATACTGCACAAAGTCCAGGTCGCCAAAGGGCACCCGGGCCTCCAGGCTGTTGGCGGCCAGGCACCGGTCGGCCCGGAGCACGTCGTAGTCGTGCAGCTCCCGGATGCGCTTCTTGGCCTCCCGCTGGAAGGCGCCTGCGTCAGGGGCAAAGTCGGTATACTTATAGCCGAAGAGCTCATCGGAGATCTCGCCGGTAAGCAGGACCTTCAGGTCGGTGGTCTGGTGAATCGCCCGGCAGACCAGGTACATGCCCATGCTGGCCCGGATGGTGGTGATATCCCAGGTGCCCAGGGCCTGGATGACGGTGGGCAGGTTGGAGAGGACCTCCTCCCGGGTCATGATGACCTCGGTGTGCTCTGCCCCCAGGTGGTCCGCCACCTGCCGGGCGTATTTCAGGTCGATGGCGTCGGTGTCCATGCCGATGGCAAAGGTGCGGATGGGCTTGTCCAGGTGCCGGGCGGCGATGGCACACACCAGACTGGAGTCTAGGCCCCCCGAGAGCAGGAAGCCCAGGGGCGCGTCAGCGTCCAGGCGCTTGACCACCGCCGCTTCCAGTTTTTCCCGGATAGCAGCCGTCACCGTATCCATATCGTCGTGGCAGTAGTGCTCCACATGGGCCACGTCCATGTAGCGCTTAAACACGCCGTCGCACCAGTAATATCCCGGCGGGAAGGGGTGAATCTCCTTGACCCAGCCCACCAGGCAGCGGGGCTCGCTGGCGAATGCGATGTGTCCGCTCTCCGAATAGCCGTAGTACAGGGGGCGGATGCCGACGGGATCCCGGGCGGCGATCACATGTCCCCCTTTTCCGTCGTAGAGGATGCAGGCGAACTCCGCGTCCAGGTGGCGGAACAGGTCCAGGCCATACTCCTCATAGAGGGGCAGAAGCAATTCGCAGTCCGACCCGCTGCAAAAGGAATAGCCCCGGCCCTCCAGCTCCCGCTTCATGGCCCGAAAGCCGTAGAGCTCGCCGTTGCACACCACCCAGCTCCCATCCCGGTGGAAGGGCTGCATCCCGTCGGGGGTCAGGCCCATGATGGCCAGGCGGTCAAAGCCCAGAAGCCCCCCGGGAATCGCCTCCACCCGGCTGTCGTCGGGACCGCGGTCCCGCGCCCGCTCCAGATAAGAGGCAAAGGTCTCCTCCGGCAGGTCCTCTCCCAGATAGCCCATGATCGTACACATACTGCACCGCTCCTTTTTCGTCAGAAAATATGATTTGGGACGAAAAAAGCAGCCGGTCCGTCCCAATTTTGTTTAGGACGAATCTGCTGCCGATCCGCGGTGCCACCTAACTTGTCCCTCCCCCAAACTGGGCAGAAAGACCCCTTTTCGCGTTCGCCTTTGAAACGCTAGCCCTGTAACGTGAGCAACACGGCGCGCCTACCCACCCCCGGCAGGGGCTTCAGCTTGCAGCTCCGGAGGGTTCGTTCGGGTCCGGGCACAGGCGGGGCTCACACCTCTTCCCCGCTCTCTGGGCTGTCCGCTGGGCCGTACTTTTCTCCATCTTGGCTGTTGGCGATAGTGTAGCACAGACTTGTATCCGCTGTCAAGATGCAATTTGCAAAAAAGAATCTTTCATTCCCAGGCTGTCCCGGCGCCCCTCAGGGCGCCAGGAAGGCCTGGATCTCCTCCATGCGCTCCTTGGCCTGGTCGTAGCCCAACTGCCAGAGGGCCCGGATCTTCTGCACATCCCGCTCCACCCGGGAAAATCCCTTGGTGCTCTCCGGGGCCAGCAGGAGGACCTTCCCCTCCCGCTCCAGCTGGAAGAGCTCCTCCCGGGCGGCATTGTAGGTCTGAGCCCGGTGGCGCATGGTTTCGCAGAACGCGGGGTAGTGCCGGTAGCGCAGGTCGATGGCCTTCTGAAGCTTCTCCGGCTCCCGGCGGTAGCCCCGCTCCCGGGTCAGGACCACCACCACGCGGTCGCACCCCTGCCGGAACGCCCGGCGGTAGGGGATGGCGTCGGCCGCGCCGCCGTCCAGGTACTTATGGCCGCCAATCTCGTAGATGGGGAAGAGCAGCGGCATGGCGCAGGTGGCCTGGAGGAGCTTGAAGTGCCGGTCGCTGGTGCGGGGCACCTCCAGATAGGCGGCCCGGCCGCTCTCCACATCGGTGACCACCGCCTCAGCCACCCCGGGCCAGGCGGCAAAGGCCTTGTAATCGAAGGGCACCAGCCGCTCCGGGATGTCCTCATAGGTAAACTTCAGGCCAAAATAACACCGGTTCCCCGGCTTGAACAGATTCCGGACGCCCATGTAGCGTTTATCGTTGGCGTAGCGGGTCAGAATTTCCAGGTTCCGCCCGAACTGCTTGGACATATAGCTCACGCCGTAGGCGATGCCCGCCGACACCCCGATCAGATAGTCAAAGTCCACTCCGGCGGCCAGAAGGCCGTCGGTCACGCCGCTGGAGAAGATTGTGCGCAGGGCGCCCCCCTCCAGCACGATTCCGGTTTTCATAGCGCTCCCTCCTCCTTTCCCGTTCTTCCCATTTTATACCCCTTCGGCCCGTTTTGCAACTGCTCAGCTCCGCCGCCTCTGGAAGGGCAGGGTCAGGGCGAAGTAGAAGGCCAGGTAGAGGGTGATGCACGCGCCGGTGGAGGAACCCAAATAGTAGGAGGTCATCAGCCCCGCCACCCCGCACACCAGCGTGCCCACGATGGCACACAGGTGGTACTGCCGCAGGTTCCGGGCCACATTCCGGCCCGCCGCGCCGGGCAGCACCAGCATGGAATTGATGACCAGCAGGCCCACCCAGGTCATGGATACGGTGACCACCACCGCCACCGCCGCGCAGAAAAGGGCCTCCTGCCAAAAGACCCGGATCCCCCGGCTGTCGGCCAGGGCCGGGTGGACCGCCGAGAGCATCAGGTGATTGAACGAGCCTACCCACAGTACCGCCATCAGCAGCAGGATGCAGGCCAGAAGGCCGATTTTCCCCGTCTCCACACTGAGGATGTCCCCGATGAGCAGGGCGTTGAACTTGGTGAAGCTCCCCCCGTCCAGGGTGGCGATGAAGATGCCCAGCGCCACCGCCGTGGAGGAGAAGACCCCGATGATGGTGTCGCTGGCCATCTGAGTATGGCGGCGGACATAGGTGAAGAGCAGGGCGAAGACCACCGCAAAGGCCACCGCGCACCACATGGGCTCCACCAGGCCCAGGATGGTGCCGATGGCGATGCCCGTAAAGGCCGAGTGGCCCAGGGCGTCGGAGAAAAAGGACATCCGGCTCTCCACCACCATGGTGGAGAGCAGCCCGAAGAGCGGCGCAATCACCAGCACCGCCAGCAGCGCCGAGCGCATGAAGCCGTGGCCGGCCCACTCGAAGGGCAGCAGGTCCATGATCCAATTCCAGAGCTCCATTACCGCTCCCCTCCTCTCCCCAGGTCCAGGTGAAAGACCTCTTTAAATTCCGGCGAGTCCAGCACCTCTCCCGGCGGCCCCACCCGGAGCACCTGGTGCTTGAGCAGGATCACCTTGTCCGCATACTGGCTCAGGGTGGCAAAATCGTGGGTGGAGAGGAGGATGGACAGGTCATAAGTCCGCCGGATCTCGTCCAGCATGTCCAGAAGCTGCCTCTCCCCGTCGATATCCACCCCCGAGAGGGGCTCATCCAGGATGAGGATGTGGGGCAGCGGCTCCAGGGCCAGAGCCATGAGCACCCGCTGCACCTCGCCTCCCGAGAGGGTCCCGATACGCTTGTCAATGAGCCCCTCGGCGTGGGTGCGCGCCAGGCACGCCTCCACCCGCTCCCGCAGCTTTTTCGGAATGGGCAGAAAGACCGGCCAGCGGTCCACCGCTGCGGCGAAAAAGTCCAGCACGCTCACCGGGTCCCCCCGGTCGAAGGTGGGGGACTGGGGCACATAGCCGATGAGGGGCCGGGTCTTGTCGCCTCCCGCCCGCTGGAACTGGATGGTCCCCGTGTGGGGGATCTGGCCCAGGACCGTGCGGAAAAGGGAGCTCTTCCCCGCGCCGTTGGGCCCGATGAGGGCCACAATCTCTCCGCAGTGGAGGTGGAAGGAGACATGGTGGAGGACCTCCTCCCCGCCGAAGTTCACCCCCAGGTCCTCCACCTTCAGGCAGCAGCTCCCGGCGCAGCCGGGGCCGGTGGTTCCGTGCTTGTGTATGCTCATCCCAACGCCTCCACGATGGTGTCAAGGTTCGCCTGCATGGCGTCAATGTAGGGCTGGATGCCCGTCCCCCCGCCGCTCATGATCATGTCAAGCTGATAAACGTTACAGCCCGTTTCCCGGGCAATGGCCTGGGCGGTGGCGTCCGAGCCATTGACCTCGGTGAAAATGGCCGGAAGGCTGTGCTCCTCTACCAGGGCGGCCACCTCTTTCAGGTCGGCGGCGCTGGCCTCGCTGCCCTCCTCCTCCTCGATGGACATCAAAAGGTCCAGGTCAAAGGCCTGGGCAAAGTACTGGAAGCCGTCGTGAAAGGTAATCAGCTCCGCCCCGGCCAGGGGAGCCATCTGCTCCGCCCACCGCTGCCGGGCCTGCTCCAGCGCGTCCTTGGCGGCCAGCTGGCCGTTGTGGAACTCCCCGTGCTCAGCCCAGCTGTCCCCGTAGACCAGCTCGCCCAGTTCCAGCGCGATCGCGGCCATCATGTCCTGGGCATAGCCGGGGTCCATCCAAACATGGGGGTCGTACTCGGCAGCGTGGTCGTGCCCCTCGTGCCCCAGGGCGGGGAGGAGCTCTATCCCCGCCGAGCAGTCGATGACCGCCGCGTCGGAGGTGGCCAGGGCGTCTTCCATAAAATCCTCCAGCCCCCCGCCGTTCATCACGATCACGTCGGCGGCCTCAATGGCCTTCATGTCGTTGACCGTCAGGGTGTAGTCGTGCAGGCAGGAGGTCTGCTGATTCACCAGCAGGCTCACCTCCACCTCCTCCGCGTCTGCCGCCACCGCCGTAGTGAACAGGTACACCGGGTAGGTGGTGGCCAGCACATGGAGCTTGCCGTCGTCCTCCCGGCCGCCGGACGCGCCGCAGGAGGAGAGCAGGAGCAGGCCCGCCATCAGGCCCGCCAAACAGGTTTTTTTCATCTTGTTACCTCAATTCTGGGATCTGGCCGGTGCTCCGGCCGGTTCTATCATACACAGGGGCCGGCGCCGATGCAAGCTTTTTCCGCCGCCGGCCGGATTCCTGCTTTTTTGGCGCTTCTTGACAGATTTCGCGCTGTGCCTTATCATAAGATCAAGCAGACCCTCCAAATCCAAGGGGGGCCTCTTAACATCTCTTGTCTTGGAAAGCGAGGCCTGCCCTATGCGACTGCGCAAGCTGCTGCCCCTCTGTCTCTCCCTGGCTCTTCTCCTCCCCGGCTGCGGCGGGGAACCCGCCGCCAACGCCTCTCCCCAGCCGGAGCACTCCCTTCCGGCTGCGGCGACACCCACGCCCGACCCCACCCCGACGCCTACGCCGGAGTACACCGGGCCCCGCAACCCCCTCACCGGGGAACCCCTGGACGAGGCATATGTGAACCGCCGCCCAGTGGCCATTATGCTCAACAACCTGAAGGGGGCCCTCCCCCAGCTGGGGGTGGCCCAGGCCGACATCCTCTATGAGTGCATCACCGAGGGGGGCATCACCCGGATGCTGGGCGTCTGGCAGGACCCCAGCGGCGTCGGCGCCATCGGCTCCATCCGCTCGGCCCGGCCCTACTACCTGGAGCTGGCCCTGGGGCACGACGCAGTCTTCATCCACGCCGGCGGCAGCACCGACGCCTATGACAAGATCCGCGCCTGGGGCGTCACCGCTCTGGACGGGGTCAACGGCCCCTACTGCGGCTCCAGCCCCGGGTCCAACCTGATGTGGCGGGACGCGGCGCGGCGGAAGAATCTGGGCTATGAGCACAGCGTCATCACCACCGGAGAGACCATTGAAGAAAAATTCGCCTCCTATTCCTTCCGCCAGGACCACGAGGAGGGCTATACCTATGAGATGGCCTTTGCCGAGGACGGCACCCCCGCCGGAGGAGAGACCGCCAACACCATCACCGTCCCCTTCTCTAATGTAAAGACCGGGGTGTTCACCTACGACCCGGAGCTGGACCGCTACCGCGTGGAGGAGTACGGGAGCCCCTATGTGGACGGCAACACCGGCGAACAGGTGACCGTCACCAACGTGCTCATCCTCAAAACCGCCTGCCGGAGTACGGGCGACAGCCTGGGCCACATCACTGTGGATCTGACCAGCGGCGGGGAGGGCTACTTCGCCTGCGGCGGAAAAATGATCCCCATCCGCTGGAGCAAGGCCGGGCGGAACAGCCAGCTCTTCTATACCGACGCCTCCGGCGTGCCCATCACCTTAGGCCGGGGGAACAGCTATGTCAATGTCGTGCCTTTGGACTGCGCCGTGGATGCAGAATAGGGCAAGCGGCGCGCCGGGAGTCCCCTCTTCCCGGCGCGCCGCATCTCTTATCCCAAACTGATGTCCCGGGTGGCATAGGCGTTCAGGTCCATCCCCGCCGTATGGCCCGCCAGGAACTCATAAAATCCCTGGCAGCCGATCATGGCCCCGTTGTCCCCGCACAGGGACAGGGCGGGCAGGAAGAGCTCGTCCCCGCTCTTCCGGCAGGCCGCTTCCAGGTCGGCCCGCAGGCGGGAGTTGGCCGCCACCCCCCCAGCCACCGCCACCTTGCCGTAGCCCTTGACACGGGCGGCGGCCATGGTCCGGGGCACCAGGGTGTCGCTCACCGCCGCCGAGAAGGACGCCGCCAGGCCCGGCAGGTCCAGCTCCTCCCCCTTCTGTCCGGCGTTGTGGACCAGGTTGACCACCGCCGTCTTCAGCCCCGAGAAGGACATGTCCAGAGGGGCGCCTTCCACATGGGCCCGCGGGAGCGGGTAGCGCCGGTCGTCCCCGCCCCGGGACAGGGCGTCCATGGGCGCGCCGCCGGGATAGCCGATGCCCAGCACCCGGGCGGCCTTGTCAAAGCACTCCCCCGCCGCGTCGTCCCGGGTGGCCCCCAGGATGGACATCTCGGTATAGTCCCGCACGTCCACAATCATGGTGTTCCCCCCCGACACGCACAGGCAGACGAAGGGGGGCTCCAGGTCCGGGTGGGTGATGTAGTTGGCGGCGATGTGGCCCCGGACATGGTGCACGGGGATGAGGGGCTTGCCCAGGGCAAACGCCGCCGCCTTGGCGAAGCTCACCCCCACCAGCACCGCGCCGATGAGCCCGGGGGCGTAGGTCACCGCCACCGCATCCACCTGCTCCCGCTTCAGCCCCGCCCGCTCCAGGGCCGCCCGGGCCAGGCCGGCGATGGCCTCCACATGCTTGCGGGAGGCGATCTCAGGCACAACGCCGCCGTAGGTGGCGTGCATGTCCGCCTGGGAGGCGATCACGTCGGAGAGCACCGTGCGGCCGTCCCGCACCACCGCAACCGCCGTCTCGTCACAGGAGGACTCAATGGCCAAAAGATACATGCGCTTCCTCTCCCCCTCTTTTGCCGTATCTGCATAACGAAAAAGGACACGCTGCCGCGTGTCCTTTCCTGGTGCGCGAGGCGGGACTTGAACCCGCACGTGCGTAATGCACACTAGAACCTGAATCTAGCGAGTCTGCCAATTCCACCACTCGCGCTTATCCTGCGTTTGGGACCGGGCCGTCGGCCTCGTGCCTCAGCGCGAGATATATATTACCACGGCTTTCCCCCGCTGTCAACGCCTTTTTTCAAATTCTGCGAAAAATTTTCCTGTCTCCCGGTCTCTTCCCCCGGGCGGGCGCCGATTGTATTTTCCCCAGCGCGATGCTATAATGGCTCCGGGGAGGATTTTCCTCCACTCAGCTGCTTTTTGGAGGTCATGTGTATGAAAGTCTTATTGGTCAATGGCAGCGCTCATGGCAAGGGCTGTACCTACACCGCCCTGATGGAGGTCGCCCATACCTTGGAAGAAAACGGCGTGGAGTGGGAGCTCTTCCAGCTGGGGAACGCCCCTGTGCGGGACTGCATCGGCTGCGGCGGCTGCGCCCGGAAGGGCGGCGGCCACTGTGTCTTTGATGACGACCTGGTCAACCGCCTCATTGACGCGGCCCGGGAGGCCGACGGCTTCGTCTTTGGCACCCCCGTCTACTACGCCCACCCCTGTGGACGGCTTCTCTCCGCCATGGACCGGGCCTTCTACGCCGGCGGGAGCGCCTTTGCCGGGAAGCCCGGCTTTGCCGTGGCCTCCGCCCGCCGCGCCGGCACCACCGCTTCCCTGGATGTGGTGCTCAAGCACCTGACCATCAATCAGATGCCCGTAGTCTCCTCTACTTATTGGCCCATGGTCCACGGCAATTCCCCCGAAGAAGTCCTTCAGGATCAGGAGGGCCTCCAGACCATGCGCAACGGTGCCAGGAACTTGGTCTGGATGCTCCGGTGTATCCAGGCCGCGAAAGACGCCGGACTCCAGCCCCCCGAGGCCGAGCGGACCTGCCGCACCAACTTCATCCGCTGAACGGACGGCGCGGATCTTGAGGGCGGGCGGCCGCTTCATCGATTTTCTCAATATAGCAAAGAGGATTTCATCCATAAAATAGATTGGATTTTTCGATATTCCTATGCTATAATGACCTTGCCTTCCAGTGAGAGAGCCTGAGACGGCCTCTCCATTTCCATGCAATTGCGGCGGTCCTCCTCCGCCCCACTTTCTTTCCTGCCATGGCAGACCGCGGGATGTGCTTCCGCGGTCTGTCCCTTTTTATGCCCCTTTTCCGCTCTGACGATTGACAGAATCTTTTTTAGGTTTTATACTAAATTTGAAGGAAGGCCCCAGGGCCACCGGAAGCCATCGAAAACGCCCTCCCCGCCTGGAGGAACTGCACGGCCTTCCGGCGGCCCTTTTCTGTCCCCTATTTTCCAGGAACTCCCGTTGGAAAGGAGAATGCGCAATGGCAATCGGCATTTCCCTGGTCCGGGTCGATGCCCGGGACAAGGTCACCGGCGAGGCCAAATACACCGCTGACCTGGAGCCCCGCTCCTGCCTTGTGGCCAAAGTCGTACATAGTACCATCGCCTTCGGCGAGGTGAAGGCCATCCATCTGGACGAGGCCCTCGCCGTGCCCGGAGTGGTGAAAATCCTCACCTACTTTGACGTGCCCGACTACCAGTTCCCCACTCCCGGCCACCCCTGGTCGGTGGAGAAGGCCCATCAGGATGTGGCCGACCGGCGGATGCTCAACCGCCGGGTGCGGTTTTACGGCGACGACATCGCCGCCATCGTGGCGGAGGACAACGTGGCCGCCGACCGGGCCGCCCGGCTCATCCGGGTGGAGTATGAGGCGTATGAGCCCTATGTTACCGTGGAGCAGGCCATGGCCCCCGGCGCCCGGGCCGTCCACGACGAAAGGCCCAACAACGTCCTGGCTCACTCCGGCTTCCAGGTGGGCGAGATGTCTTACAGGGAGGCTCTCGCCTCCGAGGACGGCCTCGTCACGCTGGAAAAGACCTACCGGACCCAGACCGTCCAGCACTGCCACCTGGAGCTGCCCACCTCCATCGCCTGGCAGGCCGACGGCAAGATCAACGTCATCACCTCCACCCAGATCCCCCACATCGTCCGCCGGGTCATCGGTCAGGCCACCGGCCTGCCCTGGGGGAGCATTCGGGTCATCAAGCCCTACATCGGCGGCGGCTTCGGCAACAAGCAGGACGTGCTCTATGAGCCCCTCAACGCCTGGCTCTCCCTCCAGGTGGGGGGACGGCCGGTAAAGCTGGAGGTCTCCCGGGAGGAGACCCTGGCCTCCACCCGGGTCCGCCACGCCATCGACTTTCATGTCTCCGGCGCGGTGCGGAAGGACGGCTCCCTGGTGGCGCGCAGGTGCCTGGCCAACTCCAACCAGGGGGGCTACGCCTCTCACGGCCACGCCATCGTGGCCAACGCCATCAACTGCTTCAAGCAGCTCTACCGGGACGAGAAGGCCCTGGAGTGTCAGGCCAACACCGTCTACACCAACATCGCCGTGGGCGGAGCCATGCGGGGCTACGGCATCCCCCAGGGGGACTTCGCCGCCGAGTGCCTGGCCGACGACTTGGCCCGGGCCATCGGCATGGACCCTCTGGAGTTCCGGCTGAAGAACTGCATGCAGGAGGGGTATGAGGACCCCCACACCCACATCAAGTTCTACAGTTACGGCCTGCGCGCCGCCATGGAAAAGGGCCGGACGCTCATCCGCTGGGACGCCCTGCGGGAGCAGTACCGGGATCAGACCGGCCCCGTCCGCCGGGGGGTGGGCATGGCCATCTTCTGCTATAAGACCGGCGTGCACCCCATCTCCCTGGAGACCGCCTCCTGCCGCATGGTCCTCCACCAGGACGGCTCCATCCAGGTCCAGATGGGGGCCACTGAAATCGGTCAGGGGGCCGACACCGTCTTCACCCAGATGGCCAGCGAGGCCACCGGCATCTCGGTGGGCAAGGTCCACGTCTCCACGGTACAGGACACCGACGTCACCCCCTTTGACACGGGGGCCTATGCCTCCCGCCAGACCTATGTCAGCGTCATGGCGGTGAAAAAGACCGGCGCGCTGCTCAAACAGAAGATTTTGGAGTACGCCGGGTACGCCCTGCGCCTGCCGGTGGAGAACCTGGACCTGCGGGACGACCAGATCGTGGACACTCTCACCGGGGAGATCCTGCGCCCGGTGGCGGACGTGGCCCTGGAGGCCTTCTACAGCCTGGACCGCTCCCAGCACATCACCGCCGAGGCCACCTCTCACTGCAAGATCAACACCTTTGCCAGCGGCTGCTGCTTCGCCGAGGTGGAGGTAGACATCCCCCTGGGCAAGGTAAAGGTCCTCAACATCGTCAATGTCCACGACTCGGGCTCCCTGATCAACCCCAAGCTGGCCGAGGCCCAGGTCCACGGCGGCATGAGCATGGGGCTGGGCTACGCCCTGAGCGAGGAGCTGCTCTTTGACGGCAAGGGCCGCCCGCTCAACCCCAACCTGCTGGACTACAAGCTCCCCACCGCCCTGGACACCCCCGATCTCCAGGCCGCCTTTGTGGAGATCCCCGACCCCACCGGCCCCTATGGCAACAAAGCCCTGGGCGAGCCCCCCGCCATCCCCGTGGCCCCCGCCGTGCGCAACGCGGTGCTCCACGCCACCGGCGTGGCCATCGACTCCCTGCCCCTCTCCCCCCAGAAGCTGGTCGAGGCCTTCGCCCAGGCCGGCCTCATCGAAGATTAAGGAGGGTCCGCCATGTACGACATTGAACAGTATTATCAGGCCCAAAGCGTCGCCGACGCCGTGGCCGCCCTGGGCCGGGACCCGGCGGCCATGCCCATCGCCGGGGGCACCGACGTGCTCATCCAGACCCGGGAAGGCCGCCACGCCGGGTGCCATCTGGTGAGCCTCCACGGCCTGGGCGAACTCCAGGACATCCGCTGGGAGGCGGACGGCGCCCTGGTCATCGGCTCAGGCTGCACCTTCTCTCAGATCACCCGCTCCCCCCTTCTCCAGGGCCGGGTGGATATGCTCTGCCAGGCGGTCGATCAGGTGGGCAGCCCTCAGATCCGCAATATGGGCACCCTTGGCGGCAACGTCTGCAACGGCGTCACCAGCGCCGACAGCGCCCCCTCCCTCATGGCCTATGAGGCCGAACTGGAGCTCCAGGGGCCCCAGGGCGCCCGCCGGGTGCCCATCGGGCAGTGGTACACCGGCCCCGGCAAAACCGTCCGCGGCCACGAGGAAGTCCTCACCGCGGTGCGCATTTCCCCCCAGAATTATGAGGGTTTCTCCGGCTGCTACCTCAAGTACGGCAAGCGGGAGGCCATGGAGATCTCCACCCTGGGCTGCGCCGTGCTGGTGAAGCTCACGGCGGACCGCTCAGCGGTGGAGGACCTGCGCGCCGCCTTCGGCGTGGCCGCCCCCACCCCGGTGCGCTGCCCCAGAACGGAGGCCATGGCCTCCGGCCGGGCCCTGGACGAGGCTCTGGTCAAAGAGCTGGGACAGAGCGTCCTCACTGAGATTCAACCCCGGGACAGCTGGCGGGCCTCCCGGGATTTCCGGCTCCAGATCGCCAAGGAGCTCTGCCGCCGGGCCTTCCGCCGGGCGGTGGAGCTTGCGGGAGGTGAGATCCGTGCTTAAGATCCTTCATATGACCGTCAACGGCAAGGCCGAGGAGCTGGCGGTGGACGTGCGGGAGTGTCTGGCCGACACCCTGCGGGAGCGCCTGGGCCTCACCAGCGTAAAAAAGGGCTGCGAGGTGGGCGAATGCGGGGCCTGCACCGTCCTGATCGACGGCAAGGCCGTCAACTCCTGCTGCTATCTGAGCGTCTGGGCCGAGGGGCACAGCGTCCTCACCGTGGAGGGCCTCAAGGGCCCCAACGGGGAGCTCTCCCCCATTCAGACCGCCTTCATTGAGGAGGCCGCCGTCCAGTGCGGCTTCTGCACCCCCGGTATTATCCTCACCGCCGTGGAGATCGTGGGCCAGAACCGCCCCTACACCCGGGAGGAGCTGCGCAAGCTCATCTCCGGCCACCTGTGCCGCTGCACCGGGTATGAGAACATTCTCAACGCCGTGGAGCGCTGCGTGGCCGAGAACCTGGCCCGGCAGAATGCAGACTGAGCCAAACAGACGACGGGCGGGGCCGCCAAGTGGCGGCCCCGCCCGTTTCGCTTTCCTGCCCCTAGTCAAACCAAACCGGCTTTGCGGGGTCGTGATAGGCCTCAAAACACATTCGGATCTGCTCCTCATTGTTCTTCGACAGGGCCAAAGGCGGCAGCTCGTCCAGGCCGAAATAACCGCTGGCGATCGTCTCGTTGTTGGGCTGGAAGGACCCGCCCACCAACCCGCAAAGCACAAACACTTTACAGACTTTATAGGCATAAATAGGCCGGTTGTGCTTTTCCCGGTCCTGCACGGCGATGACCCGGTCGGCTGTCACCTCCAGCCCCGCCTCCTCCCAGACCTCCTTGACGGCGTTCTCCTTCACCGACAGGTTGACATCCACCCAGCCGCCCGGCAGCGCCCAGTCGCCCTCCCGCTCCTGCACCAGGAGGATCTTCTCCCCCTGGAACACAGCGGCCCGGGTCTCCAGCTTGGGCGTCTGGTACCCCGTCTCGCAGCAGAACAGCTCCTCCGCCTTCTCCAGCGGCAGGCCGCCCCCCGCCGCCACCATCTCGGCGGCGATGGCGCGGATGCGCTGGTAGCGCTCCTCATCAAATACGTCCTTGGTATAGAACAGCCCCGCCTGGGCCAAGCTCTGGAGCTCCACGGCCCAGCTCAGCCAGCGTTCCTTCTCAATCATCCGAAGCACTCCTTTCCTCCGCGCCCGTCTCCCGGCGCGTGTAAACCAGGTCCACCATCTCTCCATAGCGGCGGGTGTCCGCCAGGCGCAGGTACCGCATTGGATGCAGCGGGCCAAACAGCCGCTTTCCGCCCCCCAGCAGCGCCGGGACCACCGTCAGATGGAGCCGGTCGATCAAATCCTCCGCCAGGAGCTGTCCTGCCAGGTCCGCTCCGCCGCAGATCCAGATTCTCCGGCCCTCCTGCTCCCGCAGGCGGCGGATCAGCGCGGCGGGCGCCTCCCGCGTAAAGGTAATCTCGTCCGTGGACGGCCGCGTCCGGTGGGTCACCACATAGCTGGCCAGGCCGCGGTATACCCACTCCCCTGGAGAGAGCTCCCAGGCTATCTGGCGGTAGGTATTCCACCCCATGACCACCGTGTCCACCCCCTGGAGGAAAGCCGGATAGGAGCTCTCCACACCCTCCCACGCGCCGCCCGGCCCGCTCAGCCAGCCGACCCCTCCCATGCGGTCCGCCAGATAACCGTCCAGGCTCACCGCCAAATACAACACCGTCTCCCGCATCGCCGCCTCCTGTTTTCTGCCTGGGTTTGCAGTCATTTTATCAGAATTCCACCCCCGACGCAAGGACATACCTTTCCCTTGACAAAGACAGAACCGGCGGGTATAATTAGATTCAGCACACGCGAGGAAGGGAAAAAACGCGGCTGTCCCGCTCAGAGAACCGGTGGTCGGTGCGAACCGGTGCGAGGGCTTCGCGGATACTGGTCCCGGAGCGGCCCGCCTGAGGCTTCGGTTCAGGGCGGGACGGCTGGCCCCGTTAACGGCCAGGGCCTTGTTGGAGGCCCGTGAGCGTCCGCCGGAGACGGCGGGCGGAACCAGGGTGGTACCGCGTAGTGACTTACGCCCCTGACCAATTCCGGTCGGGGGCGTTTTTTCATCCCCGGCCCAACTTGACAGGAGGAGTTCCCCATGAAAGCTTTTGAGAAGTACATCCCCTTCCAGCCCATCGCCCTTCCCGACCGCACCTGGCCGGATAAGCAGATCCGGAAGGCCCCCATCTGGTGCTCCGTAGACCTGCGGGACGGCAACCAGGCCCTGGTGGACCCCATGAACCTCCAGGAAAAGCTGGAGTATTTTCACACCCTGATCGACATCGGCGTCAAGGAGATCGAGATCGGCTTCCCCTCCGCCAGCGAGACCGAGTACGAGATCTGCCGGGAGCTCATCGAGGGGGGGCACATCCCCGACGACGTGACCATCCAGGTGCTGGTCC
>CALXCU010000097.1 GCA_944386885.1 uncultured Oscillospiraceae bacterium
CCCCCAGTTTGGAGAGCACATCTTTCAGGCCGGTCATGGTCATCTCCACGCCCTTTTTGTAGGCCGCGTCGGCGGTCTCCTGCTTAAGGGCCCGCTCCAGGTTGTCATACACCGGCAGGAAGGCCAGCACCGCGTCAGCCTTGGCGGCGGTGTAGGCGTCGCTCTTCTCCTTGGTGGTGCGGCGGCGGTAGTTGTCATACTCGGCGGCCAGGCGGAGATATTTGTCCTCCTGGCGGGCCACCTGGTCTTTTAGGGACTCCAGCTCCGCGAGCAGGGGATCGGGGGCCTCGGCGCTCTCCGGCGCGGCGGCGTCCTCCTGGGGTTCCTGGGCGGCCTGAGCCTCAGCGGTCTCCTCTGCCTGGGGCTCAGGAGTGGTCTGATTCTTATCTTTCTTACTCACAGAGCATTACCTCCTGTTTTACGATCATCCGAATCGGTCTTGCCGCCCGGAAGCTCTCCCCGGTTGAACAGCCGGGTGAGCCCTTCGGCAAAATAGGCCAAGCGGGCGGTGATTTTGGCGTAATCCATTCGGGTCGGGCCGACGACTCCGATGACTCCCCGCATGCCCTCGCCGATGTCATAGCTGGCCATGACCACGCTGGTCTCTTTCAGGGCGTCGGCCACGTTCTCCGGGCCGATGAGGATGCGCATCGGTCCGCCCTGTGGGACGGGGAAGCGGTTTTCATCCTGCACATCGGAGAGGTAGGTCATCAGTGGCTGGGCCCGTTCCAGGTTCTGATATTCGGGCAGCTCCAGCAGGTGAGCCAGACCGGCGGTATGGACCCGCCGCTGCTCCAGACTCTCCAGCACCTCCATGGCAAAGGAGACTACCAGGCTGATCAGCCCATAGGCATCCCCTGCGGCGTGCTGCGCCACCCGCATGAGCTCCGGCGTGATCTGATCCAGAGTCAAGCCCGTGAAGGTGGCGTTGAGCAGCGTATTGAGCATTTGCAGCTGGGCCTCCGTCAGGTCGCTGGGCAGCTGCACCAGTTTGTTGCGCACCACGTTGCTGTCGGTCATCACCACAATGATGAAGGCGTTGCGCTCCACCATCAGCAGGTCAAAGCGCCGGATCGTCACCCGCTCCATGCCGCTGGAGAGGGCGAAGGCGGGGTAGTTGGTCAGCTGAGACACCACCCGTCCAGCCTGGTCAATGACCCGGTCCAACTCCTCCATCTTCAGCCGCAGCGCCTGGTTGATTCGCTCGGTCTCCTGTACCGAGAGCTTATGCGCCTCCATCAATTCATTGACGTAGAACCGGTATCCCTTGGGCGATGGAATGCGCCCCGCCGAGGTGTGGGGCTTTTCCAGCAGTCCAAGAGCTTCCAGGTCGGCCATCTCATTGCGGATGGTGGCCGAGGAGAGCTTCCGGTCTAAAAATTCCGCCACTGATTTGGAGCCCACCGGCTCGGCCGTGGCGATATAGCTCTCGATGATGGCACGGAGGATGCGCTTTTTTCGTTCGCTCAGTTCCATGTCCATCCCCTCTTAGAAGTCTTAGCACTCATTCGCCCTGAGTGCTAATGATACTGTACCACCCGGCCCTGGAATTGTCAATAGGCCGGTTGTAAATTAAATGTGAACAAGCGCAGAAACAGGCCCAATCAAAAAAATCCCCGCTCCCTGGTCAGGGAGCGGGAGAGAGTGCTAATCCTTCCATTGAAGCACCGTGCCGGTGGTCAGGCGGAAGAAGCGCCCGGGGGCCTCCTCCTCCATCAGATGGAAGGCCGGCAGGCCGGTGCAGTGCCCGGTATGGACCGCTCCCACCCCCAGCTCGCCGGTGAGGCGGCGGGCCAGGGCGCGGACCTCTTCCGGGTCCCGGCCCAGGGAGCCCATGCCGTGCTTGCCGACCAGGTGGAAGCCGCCCACCAGGGCGGCCACCCGCCGCCCCGGAAAATGGTCCAGCACACCGGAGACGATCTCTCCCGCCCCAGCGTGGCAGCAGGAATTCATGACTACCAGCCCCTCCCCCGTCTCGGCCACCAGGGACTGCTCATGGGGCACGGCGTCGGGGAGGAGATGGAGGCCGGGGGCGAGCGTCCGGGGCCCGTCGGAGAGGTCAAACCGCTCCGCCCAGGCCGAGAAAAGGGCCGGGTCCACCCCCGCCGGGCGCTTCTCCGGGTCGGCCGTGTCCCGGCGGTACTCCTCCCGGGCGAAGGGGCGGGCGTAAACCTTCGCCCGGGCGTTCCGGGTAAAGAAGGCGGGCAGGCCCCCTGCGTGGTCGTCGTGGCCATGGGAGAGAACCACTCCCTCCACCCGCTCCAGGTCCAGGCCCAGGGCGTCGGCATTGGCGGTGAAGCGCCCGCTGGTCCCCGTATCCAGCAGCCACACACGCCCCCGGTGCTCCAGATATAAGGAGAGCCCATGCTCACAGGGCAGGGAGCAGTAGGAGAAATTCTCGATGAGAACGGTCAGACGGAACATAGGCCCTCCTTTCATTTTTGCGCGCGGGGATAAGGGTCACGCCCCCACCCGGTCCCGCTGAATGGCGGCCAGGCCCTCCACCAGAGCCTCTACATCCGCCTCGGTGCTCTCAGGCGAGAAGGATATCCGCAGCGCCCCCATCAGCGTGCGCTTGGGCAGCCCCAAGGCGGCAAAGACGTGGCTGGGCTTCCCCTTGTGGCAGGCGGAGCCCGAGGACACACACACGCCCCGGTCGCTCAGGGCCCGCACCAGCATCTCGCTGGGGTAGCCGGGCAGAGAGACGGCACAGATGTGGGGAGCGTCCCCCCCGGCAATGACCTCCAAACCGGGCACCCGGGCCTGGAGCTCCCGCAGAGCTATGGCCTTGAGCTGGGCCATGTGGTCCCGGAAGTCCCGGCCTCTCTCCTCCCAGATGGCGCAGGCTGCCGCCAGAGCGGCGATCTGCGCCGTAGGCTCGGTGCCCGAGCGGAGGCCTCCCTCCTGCCCGCCCCCCAGCAAAAAAGGGGGCATGCGCAGGCCCTTACGGATGTACTGAACCCCAATTCCCTTGGGGGCGCCGATTTTGTGGCCGCTGACGGTGAGCAGGTCCACCCCCATCCCCTCCGGCGTGAAGGGGACCTTTCCGAAGGCCTGGACTGCGTCGGTGTGAAAGAGAATGTCCCTGGAAAAAGCCTTCGTCAAGCGCGCACACTCGGCCACCGGCTGGAGGCTGCCCAGCTCGTTGTTCACCAGCATGATGGACACCAGAGCCGTATCCTCCCGCAGGGCGGCGGAGAGGTCCTCCGGATGCACATGCCCCCGCCGGTCGGGCTTCAGGCGAGTCACCGTCCAGCCCTGGGCCTCCAGGGCCTTCAAGCTCTCCAGCACGGCGGCGTGCTCAATGGCGGTGGTGATGATGTGCTTCCCACGGCGGCGGCCCTGCTCTGCCCCGGCGCGGATGGCCCAGTTGTCTCCCTCAGTGCCGCAGGAAGTGAAATAGACCTCCTCCGGCAGGCAGCCCAGGGCCCGGGCCACCGTCTCCCGGTACCCCTGGAGGCGGCGGGCGGCCTCCTGGCCAAAGGCATAGCGTGCGGAGGGATTGCCAAAGCCGGCTGTCATCTCCGCCTGGGCGGCCTGGGCGGCCTGAGGCCAGACCCGGGTGGTGGCGGCGTTGTCCAGATAAGCGAACATAGTGGAACATTCCTCATTTCTTTGATCGACATGACAGTCCTATTCTATCTTTCCGCCCCTAGAAAGTCAAGAATGACGAAAATGCCGCGCAGGCTTGACAGTGCCTTGAAAATCCGGCATACTATATGGGAAAGCCTAGAAAGAAGGTATGAATTATGAGCGCCATCAAGCTGAAAGATGGGATCTGGTCGGTGGGGGTACTCAACCCCTCCCTACGGGTCTTTGATATTGTGATGGAGTCCAAGTATGGTACTTCCTATAATGCCTACTTGGTCACCGGAGAAAAGAACGCCCTCATCGAGACAGTCCACGCCGATTATTTTGAGGAGTATGTGGAGAACATCCGGCAGGTCCTGCCGGTGGAGCAGGTGGACTATCTCATCATGAACCACAACGAGCCGGACCACTCAGGCAGCGTGGCCAAGCTTCTGGAGCTGGTCCCCGGCTTGAAGATCATCTGCACCGCCGCAGGCAAGAAGCACCTGGAGGACATTACCAACCGGACCTTCCCCGTGCAGGTGGTCAAGGCCGGAGACCAACTGGACCTGGGCGGCGGCCGGGTGCTGGAGTTCATCCCCGCCCCCATGCTCCACTGGGCCGACTCCATGTTCACCTGGGACGCGGCGGACAAAGTGGCCTTTACCTGCGACTTCCTGGGCGCCCATTTCTGCGAGCCCACCATGCTGGACAAGAATATCCACGACAAGTCTGCCTATGAGGGCGAGCGGGCATACTACTATCAGGGGATCTTCGGGCCTTTTAAGTCCTTTGTCCTGGCCGGTCTGGCCAAGCTCCCCGCCGAGGCCGAGATGGTCTGCCCCAGCCACGGCCCGGTGCTCACTGAGACGCTGGCACAGTGCCGGGAGCTCTACCGCGCCTGGAGCACCCCCGTCCCCCGCGAGAAGAAGCTGGCAGCGGTGATCTACGCCTCGGCCTACGGCTGCACCGCCGCTCTGGGCCGCGCCGCCGCCAAGGCTCTGGAGGCAGACGGTTATGAGGTGGAGGTTCTGGACGTGGTGAAGGCCGGCCTCGCCGCCTGCGCCCAGGCCGCCAACGAGGCCAATGTGGTCCTGGTGGGCGCACCCACCATCAACCGGGACGCCCCCAAGGCCGTGTGGGACGTGCTGGCCAGCATCGACGCGGTGAACACCAAGGGCCGCGCTGCCGGGGCTTTCGGCGCCTACGGCTGGAGCGGCGAGGCGCCCGGTATGCTCCACACCCGCCTCCAGCAGCTCAAGCTCTCCACCCCCGAGGAGCCCTTCCGGGTGCTCTTCACCCCCACCCAGGACGACCTGGACGCCATGGCGGACTATGCCCGCTCGGTGGCGGTCCTGGCCAAATAAAACACACAATCCTACTTGTGAAGAAAAGGAGAATGTACCATGGATAAGTATGTCTGCACCGCCTGTGGTTATGTCTATGACCCCGCTGTGGGCGACCCCGATCACGGGATCGCTCCCGGCACCCCCTTTGAAGCTCTGCCCGAGGACTGGGTCTGCCCCCTGTGCAGCCTGGGCAAAGAGGTCTTCGAGAAAGAGTAAGCTCCGACAGGCCGGCGCGCCGTCCATACAGGGCGGCGCGCTTTTTTCATCTTTGAAACTTTTCGCATCCCCCGCCCGTCTATTCTACGACGGAAGAAAGGAGACGAGGTATGAAATCCGCAGCGCTGCAACAATTTGTGGAGGATCAGATCCTGGAACAATATCCCTCGCTCTACCGTCTGGCCTTCACCTATGTGAAAAACCCCGACGACGCCATGGACGTGGTCCAGGAGAGCGTATATAAGGCCATGCGAAACGCCGCCCAGGTCCAGGACCGGGAGGCAGTTCGGAGCTGGCTGTGCCGCATCGTGGTGAACACGGCCCTGGACCTTCTGCGCAGCCGCAGCCGGGAGGTGCTCACCGACACCATGCCCGAGGCCGGGCGGGAGGACGCGTATGCCGACCCTGATCTGCTGCGCGCCCTGGACTGCCTGGACGGGCGTGAGCGCACCGTGGTCGTGCTGCGCTATTTTCAGGACCTGAAGCTCCAGGAAATCGCCCAGGTCACCGGGGAAAATCTGAATACGGTCAAGACCATCTTATACCGCAGCCTCAAAAAACTCAGGATATCCCTGACGGAAGGAGACGAGCAGTGTGAATGAGCACACAGTAAAGGACTTCAAGGCGGCTTATGACGCCATTCCGGTCCCGGAGGAGCTGGAGGGCCGGGTGCGGTCCTCCCTGGACGCGGCCAAACGGGCCAACCGGGCAAAGACGAGAGCCAGGCGGCTCTGGACGCGTACGGGCGCGGGCGCGGCGGCCGCTATGGCGGCGGTGGTGCTGCTGGCCAACTCCAGCCCCGCAGTGGCCCAAGCTATGGAACGGGTTCCGGTACTTGGGGCGATCACCCGGGTGGTGACCTTTCGGACCTTCGAGGAAGAAGGGGAGCGCACCCAGGCCCATGTGGAGATCCCCCAGGTCGAGGGGGGCGGCGAGGCGCTGAACAGCGCCATCGCGGACTACACCAGCGCTATCATCGAGCAGTACAAGGCCGACGCCGCCCGGGTAGAGAACTCTGATGTGGAGGCCGAGAGCAACCGCTACTCCCTGGATCTGAGCTACCAGGTGGTCACCGACAGCGACGCGGTCTTTGCCCTGCGCTTTGACCAAGCCCTGGTCATGGCCAGCGGCATGGAGTCGGTGAAGATCTACTCCGTAGATAAGACCACGGGGGAGCTGCTGACCCTGGCCGACCTGTTCCAGCCCGGAAGCGGCTACCTGGACGTGCTCACCGAGAATATCCAGGAGCAGATGCGCACGCAGATGGCCCAGGACGAGCGCCTCTCTTATTGGGTGGACTCGGACATCGAGGGCCTCAACTTCACCCGTCTGGACCCGGACACCGCTTTCTACCTCAATGAAAACGGCGATTTGGTCCTGGTCTTTAACGAGGGGGACGTGGCCCCCATGTATATGGGCGTGGTGGAGTTTACCATCCCCTATGACGTCATCTCCGGCCTGGCAAATCCCGCCTATTTCAGCTAAATTGCCCGAAATTTGCACCCCCTGCTGCCCTGTGCAGCAGGGGGTTTTTCGGCCTTTTGCAGGGCCAAAAAGATTGAAAAAAATTTTTTGCAATCTCTGCAATAAAAACGCCTTCTCCTGCGTTATCTGGGTGAAAGGGCAAAAACACCGGCCCCAGGCCGGACGACAGCCAAGAAAGGAAGGAATCACGATGAAACACAATCGGAATTGGAAGCGCACCGTCACCGTCCTCACCCTGGCCGGCATCCTGACCGCCGGAGCCGCCGCTGCCACCGGCGCAGTCCGGCAGGCCATCTCTGCCGAGCTCCGCCCCGACATTACCGTGGAGCTCAACGGGACGGAACAGTCTCTCCGAGACGCCAACGGCAACCCCATTTACGCCATCAGCTACAACGGCAGCACTTATCTGCCCGTGCGCGCCATCGGCGAGAGCGTGGGCATGACGGTCAATTGGGACAGCGCTACCCAGACGGTGGACCTGGTGGGCACTCCCGCCAGCAGCAGCAACCCAGGCAACACCGACTTGCCCACCACCGGCTCCGACGGACAGTCCTACATCGGCCGAGCCAAGGCCAAAGAGATCGCCCTGGAGGACGCAGGGCTGGCCAACAGCGGCGTCACCTTCATTCGGGTGGACATGGACCGGGACGACGGCCGCTGGGTCTATGAGGTGGAATTCTACTATGGCAGCAAGGAGTATGACTACGACATTGACGCCATCACCGGCGACATCCGCAGCCGGGACTACGACGTGGAGGGCTTCACGGTGCCCACCACCTCCGGCAGCGACATCGGCGCGGAGAAGGCCAAGAGCGCGGCTCTCTCCCACGCGGGCCTCACCGCCAGTCAGGTCACCTTCGTCAAGGTGGAGCGGGACTGGGACGACGGCCGCCTGACTTATGAGGTGGAATTCTACCAGGACGGCAAGGAATACGACTATGAGATCGCCGCCGACGACGGTTCCATCATCAGCGTGGATTATGACGCTGAGTCCTACCGTTACCAGAGCAGCCAGAACACAGGCGGCACCATCACGGCTGATGAAGCCAAGGCGATTGCCCTAGAGAAGGCCGGGCTCTCCTCCAGCAATGTGACCTTCCAAAAGGTGGAGCTGGACCGGGACGACGGCCGCCTGGAGTATGAGCTGGAGTTCCGCAGCGGCCGCACCGAGTACGAGTATACCATCGACGCCTACACCGGTGCAGTACTGGACGCTGAAGTGGATCGGGATTAAGGGCGATTGAATCCAGACCCGCTTTCTGCTATACTAACTTATGTATGCAGCGGCGCGGGGGCGGCGTGTGTCCGTCCCCGCGCCGCCCTATCTGAAAGAGGGGAGCTGGAACTCGTGTTTTTGATGATGGAGGGCGCCCGGGAGGCCGGGCGAAGGCTGGCTGACACCGACTGTGAGGCACTGCTGGCCGGTATTGCCCGGGGGGAGAATGAGGCCTTTGCCCAGTTCTACCAGGCCACCGACCGGGCCGTGTACGCCTATGCCCTCTCTCTCACCCGTAACCACCACGACGCCCAGGACGTGATGATGGACGTCTATTTGAAGATCCGCTCCGCCGCTCATCTCTACCGTCCCGGCGGCAAGCCCATGGCCTGGGTCTTTACGATCGTGAAAAATTTGGTGCGGGACCGCTTCCGGCGCAGCGGCCGGGAGGAGCTCATGGGCGACCTGCCCGAGGGGGAGCTGGCCATCTCAGAGACCGAGCGCAGCGACGAGGCCATGGTCCTGCGCCAGGCCATCCGGGTCCTGAGCACCGAGGAGCGGGAAATCGTCCTGCTCCACGCGGTGTCCGGCCTTAAGCACCGGGAGATCGCCGCCATGCTGGAACGGCCCCTCTCCACGGTTCTGTCAAAATACCATCGCGCCCTGGGCAAGCTGCGCGCCGCCCTGGCGGAACAGGAGGTGTGACCATGGGAAAGCAATGGACTGACCGCGAGGTGGAGGAGCTCCTCCGCCGTGCCGTGGGCCGCAGCGTCCCCGACATCTACACCCAGGTCGCCCAGGCCCAGGTGTCTCCCCTCCTCAACCCGGATGACATCGTCCCGGCCCCCGCCCCCCGGCCCCGCAGGCGCTGGAGGCGGCTGGCCCTGGCCCTGTGCGCCCTGCTGGTACTGGTGCTGGGAGTGGGCTCCTTCCTCTATTTCAACACCGCCGCCATCATCTCCATCGGCTCTGAGCCCGATGTGGAGCTCTCGGTGAACCGCTTCGGCCGGGTGCTCTCTGCCGGCGGAGAGAGCGGCGCGGGCCAAGCAATCCTGGCCGGGCTCTCCCTCCAGCATGAGGAGCTGGACGACGCCCTGGACCAGGTGGTCGCCGCTATGGCCGCCACTGGCTACCTGGACAGCGGGGAGGATGTCCCCGTGCGGGTGGACGGCGGCGACTGGAAGTACAACCGGGAGCTGCTCTCTGACACCTGTCAGCGCTTGGAGGAGGCCGCCGGGGATGCCGGTTCCGGCTCCCACTTCGTAGCTCAGGAGGACGCCGCCGCCCAGGGCAATGCTTCCCTCCCCGCCGCCACTTCTTCCCCTGCGCCCACAGCGGCCCCGGTCTCCACGCCCTCCGCCGCTCCAACGCCCAGTCAGTACCCCGGGGCCGTTCCATCCGCAGCGGCGGCCACGCCGACTCCCGCTCCGGCACCTTCTCATGCGTCCTCTCACGCTTCCGCCACCCTCACGGCCGAGCAGGCCCAGGCCGCAGCGCTCTCTGCCGCCGGGCTCAGCGCCGGGGACGTCCTCTTTGAACAGGTAGAGCTGGACTGGTACCAAGGCACGCCCCACTACGATCTGGAGTTCGTCAGCGGCCACACCGAGTATGAATACGAAGTCGACGCCGTCACCGGCACGGTGCTCACCCAGCACAGCGCATCCATGACCGCTGACCCCTCGGTCCTCGCCGCCCAGGAGGCAGGACAGACCGCTCTTCAACACGCAGGCTACGCCGCCGGGGAGGTCCAGGATCTAGAGGTCGAACTGGACGAGGAGGACGGTGCGCTCTACTACCAAGTGGAGTTCAAAGCTGGCGGCATCGAGTATGAGTACGAGATCGGCGCTTACGACGGCTCCATCTACAAGGCCGAGCAGGATTGACCCGAAAAAAGCCCCCATCCACATGGCCGGGGGTCATAAGAAAGTAATATCAGTTTTCGCAGGAACGGCATGGCTTCGGTCATGCCGTTTCCTGTTTCATCAGCTCGTCCACGGGAATAAAGCCCACAAGGTCATAAGAGATACGGATA
>CALXCU010000098.1 GCA_944386885.1 uncultured Oscillospiraceae bacterium
GAGCAGGCGGAAGAGGCGGAAAAAGGGAATGTTACAGGGTTCATCCATGGGTCTTCGCTCCTAACGCAAGATTCAAAGGGTCTCAATGAGCTGGAAGAGCTCGTCCACCAGCGCTTCCTGGGGGACCTTCTTCACGATCTCCCCCCGGCGGAAGAGCAGGCCCGCTCCGTCGCCGCCGGCGATGCCCACGTCGGCCTCCCGGGCCTCCCCGGGGCCGTTGACCACGCAGCCCATAACCGCCACGGTGATGGGCTTCTTCACCCCCCGCAGGCGCTCCTCCACCTGGTTGGCCAGGGATATCAGGTCGATTTTCGTCCGCCCGCAGGTGGGGCAGGCGATGAGCTCCGGCCCGTCCCGGCGCAGGCCCACCACGTGCAGGATGTCCCGGGCGGCGTAGACCTCCTCCACCGGGTCGGCGGACAGGGACACCCGGATGGTATCCCCGATCCCCAGGGCCAGCAGGGCCCCGATGCCCACCGCCGACTTCAGAATGCCCATCCGCGGGGTGCCCGCCTCGGTGAGGCCCACGTGGAGGGGATAGTCGCTCCGCTCCGCCATCAGGCGGTAGGCCGCGATGGTCCCCGGCACGCTGGAGGTCTTCAGGGAGACGCAGATATCGTCAAAATCCCAGCGGTTGAGGAGCCGGATATGCCCGAAGGCCGACTCCACCAGGGCCTCCGGCGTGGGGCCGCCGTACTTGGCCAGCAACTCCTTCTCCAGAGAGCCGCCGTTGACGCCGATGCGGCTGGGGATCTTCCGCGCCCGGCAGGCCGCCGCCACCGCCTTCACCCGGTCCTCCCCGCCGATGTTCCCCGGGTTGATGCGCACCGCGTCCGCCCCCGCCGCCGCAGCCTCCAGGGCCAGCTTGTAGTCGAAGTGGATGTCCACCACCAGAGGGATGTGGATGCGCGCCTTGATGGCGCCCACCGCCTTGGCCGCGGCCAGGTCGGGCACCGCGCAGCGGATAATCTGGCACCCGGCCTCCTCCAGCCGGAGGATCTGCGCCACCGTGGCCTCCACGTCGCCGGTGGGGGTGTTGGTCATGGACTGAATGCTCACCGGTGCGCCGCCCCCCACGGGGACGCCCCCCACCCGGATCTGTCTGGTCATCGTTGCCTCCCCTTTCTCTCTAAAACAGGCGCCGCACGTCGTTGACTGCCACCACCGCCATCAGGCCCAGCAGGCAGACAAAGCACACCGCGTTCACCGCATTCTCATACTTGGGATTCAGCTCCCGCTTGGTGAAGAACCGGTAGACCAGCCCCAGCGCCAGGAAGAAAATCCGCCCCCCGTCCAGGGCCGGGATGGGCAGCAGGTTCATCACCGCCAGGTTGATGGCGATGAAGGCCATCAGGTAAAAGACGCTCCACAGGGCCGCGCCCACGCCGGCAGTGCTGGCGGTCTCCGTGCCCAGCTGGCCCACCGTGTCCACGATGCCGATGGGGCCCGACAGGTCTTGGAAGCCCGCGGCCCCCCGGACCAGATCCCCCAGGCTGAACCACACCAGGCGCACCATGTCCGCCCCCTCGTAGAGGCTCATGACGATCTTGGTCCCCAGGGTGGCGGGGATGGTCTCCGCCCCCATGAGGAAGCCCCGGCGCCAGGTGGTGTTTCCCGCCTCGTCGGTGCGCTCCTGGAAGGGCAGGTACAGGTCCTCCAGCACCAAGCGCTCTCCATCCCGCTCCACCACCAGGTCCACCGTGTCCCCTGCCCGGTCCAGAAGGAATTTGGCGTCGCTGTAGGTCCAGACCCCGTGGCCGTCCACCGAGAGGAAGCGGTCCCCGGGCTGCAGGCCGCAGTCCTCCACGCCGTAGCCCTCCAGGAAGCCCCCCAGAATGGGCAGGTCATAGCTCACCGTGGGGATGGAGAGGAGAAGCAGGATCACAATACCCGTGAGAAAATTCATAACGGACCCGGCCACCAGGATGACCACCTTCCGCCAGGCGCTCTTATTCTGGAAGGCGCGGGGGTCGCCGGTGTCCTCCTCCTCCCCCTCCAGGGCGCAGTAGCCCCCGATGGGCAGCAGGCGCAGGGAGTAGAGGGTCTCCCCCTTCTCCCGGCCCCAGATCTGGGGCCCCATACCGATGGAGAACTCATTGACCCGCACCCCCAGCAGCTTGGCGGTGATAAAATGGCCGAACTCGTGCACGGCGATGAGGACGCCGAACATTAGAATGGCAATGACGATATAGAGCATGCAGACCTCCAGAGAAAACGTTCCAAAGAATCAGGGGGCGGCGCCATGCCGCGCCGCCCCAGCCGCCTAACCAGCGCGGACGCAGGCGCGGGCGGCCTCATCCGCGGCGAAAATGGCCTCCAGCGTGTCCGCCTCCCCCCAGGGGACCCGCTCCATGGCCCGCTCCACCAGGCGCGGGATGTCCAGAAAACCGATCTCGCCGGCCAGGAAGCGGCCCACCGCCACCTCGTTGGCGCCGTTGAGCGCAGCCGTGGCCGTGCCCCCCCGCTCCGCCGCCCGCCGCGCCAGGGACAGGCAGGGGAAATTCTCCTCGTCCGGTGGGGAGAAGGTCAGCTTTCCGCACGCAAACAGATCCAGGGGCTTCGCCACCGCCGGCCCCCGGGCGGGCCAGGTAAGGGCGTACTCAATGGGCAGGCGCATATCGGGCGCGCCCAGCTGGGCGATGACGGCGTTATCACCGTATTCCACCGCCGAGTGGAGTATGCTCTCCCGGTGGATAACCACCAAAATCTTCTCCGGCGGCAGGCGGTAGAGGCGCATGGCCTCGATGAATTCCAGGCCCTTGTTCATCATGGTGGCCGAGTCGATGGTGATCTTGGCCCCCATGGACCAGTTGGGGTGATGGAGGGCATCGGCCGGAGTGACCGCCGCCAGCTCCTCCCGCCGCTTCCCCCAGAAGGGCCCCCCTGAGGCGGTGAGGATCAGGCGCTTGACCTCCCCCCGGTCCCGGCAGCCCTGGAGGCATTGGAAGATCGCCGAATGCTCTGAGTCCACCGGGACGATCTCCGCCCCCCAGCGCTCCGCCTCGGCCATGACCAGCTCCCCGGCGCAGACCAGGGTCTCCTTATTGGCCAGGGCAATGCGCTTACCCGCCCGGATGGCCGCCAGGGTGGGCCGCAGGCCCACGCTCCCCACCACGGCGGTGACCACCGTGCCGGCGCTGGGGAGGACGGCGGCCTCCAGAAGGCCCTCCATCCCCCCGGCCACCCGGATGCCGGTGTCGGCCAGGCGGACTTTCAGCTCCCGGGCCGCCCCCTCGTCCATGAGGACCGCCAGCTCCGGGCGGAACGCCCGGCACTGCTCCTCCAGCGCCGCCGCATTCCGGTTGGCGGTCAGGGCCCTCACCGGGAAACCGCAGGCCCGGGCCACATCCAGCGTCTGCCTGCCGATGGAGCCGGTGGAGCCCAGGATGGAAATGCTCTGCGACATACCGCGCCCTCCTTTACGAAAAGACCGCCGGCAGGTGGCGCACCAGCAGCTCGATGGCCGGGGCGCAGAAGATCACGCTGTCGAACCGGTCCAGCACCCCCCCGTGCCCGGGGAGGATATTGCCGTAGTCCTTGATGCCGTACTCCCGCTTGATATAGGAGAAGGACAGGTCTCCCAGCTGGGACACCACGCTCCCCAGAGCCCCGTATAGGGCCAGGATGGGGTAGCTCACACGCAGGTCAAAGCCCAGCTGGAGCACCGCGCCGTAGACCAGCATGGAGGCAATCGCCCCCAAAAAGCCGCCCACGGCCCCCTCCACCGTCTTTTTCGGGGAGAGGTGGGGGGCCAGCTTGTGCTTGCCGAAGAGCATCCCGGCAAAGAGCGCGAAGGCGTCGCTGAGGAAGGCCGCCACAAAGGGCATCAGAATGAGATACCGCCAGTGCTCCATGTCCCGGATGCGCACAAAGGAGGAGAGGAAAAAGGGGATCATCACCGAGAAAAAGAAGGCGCCCCCCATTTTCTCCAGGGTAACGGTCTGCCGGCTGGCGATGGCCTCGCAGAAGAGGAGGACCACATAGACGAACAGGCCCGCCAGGGCCCCCTCTTCATTGCCGTCGCAGTAGACCCAGAAGGGGATGAGCCCCGCCAGGATGATGGAATAGCCCGAGATGCGGGCGTGCTTGACAAAGCCGGTGGACCACAACGCCTCATGCACCGCCAGCATGGACAGCCCCGCCACCGCGATGGGCAGCACCACCGGCCAGCTGGGGGCCACCCCGTAGAGCACCACAAAAATCAGCGGAACAAAGATCACCGCCACCAGGATCCGTTTTCCCATCACACACCTCCGAACCGGCGGGACCGGGACTGGTAGTCCGCCAGAGCTTTGTCCAGCTCCTCCCGGGTGAAGTCGGGCCAGAGCACGTCGGTAAAGTAGAACTCGGCATAGGCCGACTGCCAGGGCAGGAAATTGGACAGCCGCAGCTCTCCGCTGGGCCGGATGACCAGATCCGGGTCTGGGATGCCCGCCGAGTCGAGATGGGCGGACAGGTCCTCCTCGCAGATGGAGGCGGCCTCCCGCTTCCCGGCGGCGCACTCGGCCGCCAGGGCCCGGACCGCCCGGACGATCTCGTCCCGGCCGCCGTAGTTCAGGCAGATGTTCACCTGGCACCCCTCGTAGTGGGTGGAGATCTCCTCCGTGCGCCGGCACAGCGCCCGCAGTTCCGGGCTCAGAGGGGCCAGATCCCCCAGAAACTTCATCTTGACCCGGTCCTTCTCCATCTTGGCGATGGCCTCCAGGAGGTACCTCTTCAAAAGGCCCATGATGGCAGAGACCTCCCCCGCCGGGCGCTTCCAGTTCTCCGTGGAGAAGGCGTACACCGTCAGATACTCCAGGCCGATGTCCTTGCAGTAGGTGGCGATGGTGCGGAAGGTCTCCGCCCCGGCGGCGTGCCCCGCCGTCCGGGGCAGCCCCCGGCGCTTGGCCCAGCGGCCGTTGCCGTCCATGATGATGGCCACGTGCCGGGGCAGATGGGAGAAGTCCACCGGTGGGCGGTCCTTCCCGCTTGCTTTGAAGATGGGCATAGCAACATCCCTTTGTCCAATCAGAATTTGGTGCGGGGCGCACCGCGCCCCGCACCCGGCCTGTCCCAAGGCTTCCGCGGCCTTACACCGCCATGAGCTCCGCTTCCTTCTTGGCCGTAAGCTCGTCGATCTGCTTGCAGCGCTTCTCGGTCAAGTCCTGGATCTCCTTCTCATAGTCCTTGTAGTCGTCCTCGGTGATCTCGGATTTCTTCTTCATGGCCTTGTAGGCGTCCACCGCCTCCCGGCGGATGTTGCGGATGGCCACCTTGCCCGCTTCGGCGTATTTCTTCACCTGCTTGGAGAGCTCCTTGCGGCGCTCCTCGGTGAGCTGAGGGAAGGACAGGCGGATCACCCGGCCGTCGTTCTGGGGATTGATGCCCAGGTCGGAGGTCTGGATGGCCTTCTCGATGGCTTTGAGCAGCTTCATATCCCAGGGCTGGATGGTCAGGGTCCGGGGGTCGGGGGACGAAATGGAGGCCACCTGGTTGATGGGGGTCATGCTGCCGTAGTAGTCCACGCTGATCTTGTCCAGAACGGCGGCATTGGCCCGCCCGGCCCGGACGCTGGCAAAGTCGCTCTTGACTACCTCGATGGTCTTCTGCATCTTCTCATCATAGGGCTTGTGAACGGCGTTCATCTTATTTTTCCTCCTTTACGATAGTCCCGATCTTCTCCCCCCGGAGCACCCGCAGGATGTTCTCCGGGTCCTTGAGGGCAAAGAGGATGACGGGGATCTTGTTGTCCATGGAGAGGCTGGTGGCGGTGGAGTCCATCACCTGCAGGTGCTGGGCGAGCACATCGTCGTAGCTGATGGAGTCGTATTTCACCGCATTGGGGTCCTTATTGGGATCGGCGCTGTAGACGCCGTCGATATTCTTGGCCAGGAGGATTACGTCGGCGCCGATCTCGGCCGCCCGGAGGACCGCAGCGGTATCGGTGGAGAAGAAGGGGTTGCCCGTGCCGCAGCCGAAGATGACCACCCTCCCCTTCTCCAGGTGCCGGATGGCCCGGGAGCGGATGTAGGGCTCGGCGATGGCGCGCATCTCAATGGCGGTCTGAACCCGCACCTCCACGCCCATCTGCTCCAGCACGTCGGCCAGAGCCAGGCAATTCAGGGTAGTGGCCAGCATGCCCATGTGGTCGGCCCGGGTGCGCTCCATGCGCCCGCCGCCGTCCTTCACACCCCGCCAGAAATTGCCGCCGCCCACCACGACGCCCACCTGCACGCCCATCTCCACGCACTGGCGGATGGCGTCGCAGACCTCTCCAATGACGCTGAAATCCAGGCCGCGGCTGGCCTCGCCGGCCAGGGCCTCGCCGCTGATCTTCAATAATACCCGCTTATACTGCGGTTCACTCATGTGCTACAACCCCTTTATTCGATTTTCCGGGGACTTGCCGCCCCGGTCTGGTTCCGCAGCCTATATTGTAGCGTATTTCCCGCGTTTTGCATAGGCCTCCACACAAAGTTTTTACAGTTTGTTCGCATTCGGCTGGATAACTCCCGCCCCCAGCTGCTCAACAAAAGCTAGATTTTGTGCTGTTTTTGCCAGGTCTGGGCCGGAGAGCGCCCTTGCAATGGCACCTATGATGTGCTATACTGACCTTGTTCCGGCGGCCGTCAGGCCGCCCCTTTTCAACTGTCTTCCAAAGGAGGGACCGGATATGCAGATTGACAGCACGCAGATCCGCTGCTTTTTGGCCGCGGTGGAGGCCAAAAGCTGGGCCCAGGCGGCCGAGGCCCTGGGTATGGCTGCGCCCCTGGCCCGGGAACAGGCCGCCGCGCTGGAGCGGGCCCTTGGCGTCCCCCTCTTGGCTGAGGATGGAGCGGGCATCCTCACCCCCACCCGGGAGGGCGAAGCAGTGGCCGCCCTCTTCCGTGAAATGTCCGACCGGCTTACCGATCTGCTCGCCTCCCTCCGGGCCCGGATCCAGAGCGGCCCCACCGTGCTGACCGTAGGGGTGTACGACGGTGTGGATCAGGCCGGCCTCCTCCAGGCGATCGGCCGGGACCTGCGCCACTCCGGGTCCCAGGACCTGCCCGTGTTCCATGGCGGCTCCGCACTCCAGCTCTGTCAGGGCTTCCGCTCCGGGCGGTACGACGCCCTCTTCCTCCCCAGGGAGATTTCCGAAAGCCTCTCCCGCATCGGCCTGCTCTCCCGCACCCGGACGGCAGAGATATGCACCCTGCACACCTGTCTGTACTGCTCGGGGCATAACCCCGCCGCCGCCCAGGAGGTCCCCACCCCCGCCGATTTCCAGGGCCAAGTGCTCTACTGTCTGGATACTTCCCTCTTTCCCCCCGACATAGCCGCCCACCGGGCCCTTTTGACCCGCTGGGGCCTCTCCCCCACCCTGCGCTATGTGGAGAGCGTGGAGGCCATGGCCGCCGCACTCCTCACCGGCGACGGCTTCGCCGTGCTGGACGAGGCCTCCCCCCTGGCCGACTACGACGGCATCCGCGCCTGCCCCACCGACGAGGTATCTACCATCTGCCTGGTGGCCGGGGAGCGGCCGGCTCCCCCGGTGGAGCGCTTTCTGCGCTACCTGAGCGGCCAGGGCAATTGAGTTTTCAGACCAAACGCGGCTGGATGGCATGTGCCATCCAGCCGCGTTTACGTTCTCAGGATCTCTGCTCCTGCTCGCGCTTGCGCAGAAACTCAATACAACCCTTGCCAGTCATGTGCTCCACTGCCACCTCCACCATGCACAGAAGGTTGTACTCCTTCTCAATGTACGCCGTCCGGCGCTCCGGGGTGTCGCCGGGGGCATACTTCCGGGCCAGCGCCTCCACCGCAGAGCGCTTTTCCCCCTCGTCCTCCAGCACCCTGGCCCGGCCGAAGAGAATGACGCTGCGGTAATAGGTGGTGTACTCCTCCGGCACCACCTGGTCCTGGGCAATGACGCAGAAAGAGACCCTGGGCTCCCGCTTCAGGGCGTCCAGCTTGTGGCCGCTCTTGGCGCAGTGGAAATAGAGCTTCCCGTCCGTGTAGACATAGCTCAGGGGCACCGCATAGGGATAACCCTCGTCCCCCGCCACCGCCAGGACGCCGGAGGTCCCCTGGTTCAGAATTTCTTCGCACTCCGCCTGGGAGAGCTGTTGCCGGTTTCTTCGCATGGGTCGAAACATGTTCTCATTCCTCGCTTCCATGGATTTTTCGTAAAAATGGCCGGGGTCCTGCTCCCAATATCCCCCATAAGGCGGGTGAATCCGGCCATCCAATCCGCACTGGTAGAGGCGAAAGATCACGGGAAAACCCTTGGGTCGCCAAAATTCTTCATAAGAATATTGGTAGCACATTCCTAACTGTATCATGACCGCACCGCTCTTGGGGTTGTTCCGGTCGTGCGTAGCCGTCACAAAGGGCACCCCGGCACTCGCGGCCCAGTCCAGCACTGCCCGGCAGGCCTCAGTTGCATATCCACGGCCCCAAACCTCCCGTCTCAGGGCATAGCCCAGGTCATAGGCCGGTGCGCCCCCCAGATGGACATAGCCCACCGGCTCGCCTGCGCCAGGGCAGACCGCCCAACTCCAGCCATTCGCACTCTGCCGCTGCTCCAGCCGCCAGGCCTCCTCCGCTGTCTCCGCCGGAAACCAGGGCAGGAAGCGGTTTACCTCCCGGTCCCGGTACAGTGCAAAGAGAGCCTCCAGGTCCCTCCGCTCAAACACCCGCAGGATGAGCCGGCGGGCCCCCAGGGCAGGGGCTTTGTACCGCTCCATGGGCGCCTTCTCTCCTTTCCTAATAGCCATTCACCAAGGCATCCAGCACCTGGGCGGCCACATTGCCCGCCGCGTCTGCGCCGCTGCCCCCCTCCTCCACCACCACGGCGAAGGCGTAGGGGGCCTCCTCATTGCGCAGGAAACCCACGAACCAGGCGTTGGGGGCCTTTCCGCCCCCCACCTCGCCGGTGCCCGACTTGGCGCACAGGTCCATGTTGGGGAAGCGGCCCGCGCCGTAGGTCTGCTGTACGTTGTTGGCCATCAGCTCCGCCAGAGAGGCGGCGGTGCCCCCGTCGATGAGCGTCCCGGTGCGCCCCGTCCCCTCCAGGGAGGCGGGCAGGCCCGTGGGGCTCTCTGTGCGCAGGATGAGCCGGGGCGCCGCCGCCCGGCCCCCGTTGGCGATGGCCCCCATCCAGACCATCACGGCGCAGGGGTTGACCAAGTCGCTGCCCTGTCCCACGCCCGCCCAGGCCAGGTCTCCGTCCCCGCCGCCGGCGGAAAAGCTTCCCGCCGCGGTGGAGATGCCGTTGACCGAATAGCGGCTGGTGAGGCCCGCCTGGTCCGCATAGCGCGCCAGCGTTTCGCCCCCCAGCTCGGCGGCGAGCCGGCCGAAGACCCCGTTGCAGGAGCTGGCAAAGGCCCCGGCCAGGTCCATCTCCCCGTGGGCGCGGGGGCATGTGATGGTCTGTCCCCCCACCACCGCAGAGCCGGTGCAGGTGAAGGTCCGGGAGAGAAGATCGGGCAGATTCTCCATGGCGGCGGTGAGGGTCACCGTCTTGAAAATAGAGCCCGGGGTGAACGTCCCCGAGAGGAAGCGGTTGAGGTATACCCCCTCATACCGTTCGTCCCCCTCCTGGATGTCCGGCGGATTCAAGGGGTCGTAGGTGGGCGTGGAGACCATACAGAGGATCTCCCCCGTCTGGTAGTTGTAGACCCCCACCGCCCCCTTCTTCCCGCCCAGGGCCTGATAGGCGATGTAGTTCAGGCGGGCGTCGAGGGTCAGATACAGGTCGTTGCCCCCGCCCCCCAGGCGGTAGGCCCCGGTGATCCAGTTGTAGCCCGAGAGCTTATCGGCAAACGCCACCAGGGCCCCGGTTCCAATCTTCCCCTGGGCGTCCCCCACCGCGTGGAGGGTGGCCTCCCGGACGGTGGGATTGGCGTAATAGGTCCGGCGGCCGTCCTCTACCCAGGAGAGCACATCCCCGTCCCGGTCCAGCACCCGGCCCACCGCCAGCTCCCCCTGGCTGTTGTAGAGGTGCCGGTTGGAGGCGAAGGAGGCCCAGTCCCCCCCGAAGCGCAGGAACTGCACCACATAGATCCCCAGCCCCAGCAGCATGGCCCCCGCCAGGAGCAGGCACACCAGGGCCCGTTTTTCGATTTTGCGCATGGTTTCCTCCTATTCCGTCCAAAGCCCGCCGTCCAGCTCCGGCTCCGGCGGGTTCTCCCGCCGGGCGAGGGGGTCGCTGCGCCGCTCCTTCCGCCGGTCGGGCAGGCGGATGGCAAAGCTGGCGTTCTGCCGGGTGTCGGTGGCCTTCAAAAAGGCCAGCAGTCCCCAGGAGGAGAGCATGGACGAGCCGCCGTTGGACACAAAGGGGAACGTCACCCCGGTCAGGGGCAGAATATCCATGGCCCCCAGCACGTTCAGGGCGGTCTGGAAGACCATCATAGAGGTGGCCGCACAGGCGGCGATGACATAGAAGCTGGACCGGCCCGCCCGGCAGGCCCGCACCGCAAAGACCGCCAAGGGCCCAATGCAGCATACCGAGAGCACCGCCACGATGAGGCCCCACTCCTCACAGAGCATGCCGAAGACCAGGTCGGTGTCGGCCGCCGCCACCCCGGGCAGCCACCCCTCCCCGGCGCCCACCCCCACCAGGCCGCCCGAGGCCGCCGCCGACATGGCCCGGGTCTGCTGGAAGCCGCCGGTGGAGGCGTTCTCCCAGGCGTGGCCCCAGGTGGCGAAGCGGCGGAGGATGTAGGGCCGCATACTGAAGAGCACGAACGCCCCCGAGAGCACCCCGCCGCAGATGAGGGACAGCGTGGCCCAGTCCCCCGAGCGCAGGAAGGCGATGACCAGGAACGTCACAAAGAAGCTGGCGGCCGTGCCGAAGTCGCTCATATAGGCGAGGCAGGCCAGGCACACCCCCGTGAGCAGGATAAAAAGCCCCAGGTTCCGCTTGCGGAATAGCCGCTCCAGCGTGGCCGAGCCGGCAAAGATATAGCAGATCTTGGCCATCTCCGAGGGCTGGAAGGACACGCCGAAGACGCTGATCCAGTTGGCCGCGCCGTACTTCACGTTGCCCGCCACCACCGTCAGGCCCAGAAGGCCGATGGCCCCGGCGGCCATGAGCCAGCGGATGCGCTTGGCCCGCTCCAGATCCCGCAGGAACACCCCCAGCACCACAAAGAGCACGAGCCCCAGCAGCATGGCGATGAGCTGCTTTGGCAGGGCCGAGGGGGCCGAGGACGCCGTCACCGACAGGGAGAGGGTGCACAGGAAAAAGGCGATGAGCTCCATCTCGAAGCCCACCCGCCGGAAGGCCCGCAGCAGCAGGAAGTACACCCACATACATCCGCTCAGGCACCAGAAGGTGAGGGGCAGCACGGCGGTGGCCGCCCCGTCCTCGGCGATGATGAGCTGCACCACCGTCAGCAGCTGGAACACCGTCAGCAGCACCAGGGGCAGCCAGGGCGAAGAGGGCCGCTCCAAAATCCGCCGGCGCTGCCGCCGCTCCTCCATCTCCTGGGCTGAGACCGACAAAAGCACCGTCTCCACGCCCCCGAGGGCGATCACATCCCCATAAAATACGGCGGCGCTCCCCTCCACGGGGCGGCCGTTCACCGTCACGCCCCCCTCGGAGCCCAGGTCGTGGACCCGCCAGGCCTCGTCCCCCTCCCGGATGAGGGCGGCGTGCTGCCGGGAGACCGAGGGGTAGTTGAGCACCACGTCGCAGGCCGTCCCCCGGCCCAGGATGTTCTCCCAGTGCCGCAGGGGCTCGCTGGCCCCGTTGGGCAGGGTCAGGTAGGCCCACACCTCGCTCAGGTGCTTGACCCGCCACAGGGAGCGGATGGCCCCCGCCAGGATGCCCACGGCCAGCAGGGGAAAGACAAAGCGCGTGATGGCGGTATACCAGTCCGCAGCCTGGGGATAGCGGACCGGAAAGGTGAGAAGCGCCTCCAGCGGGGCGTTTAAAAGGGTCAGAACCGATTCCACGGCGTTCCCTCCTTTCTGAGCAACAGTATAACAACACTTTTCCCGCCGCGCAAGCGGGCATTTTTTACGCGGCGGCATCCAGAAATTAACGCCCCGCATTCCCGCTAAAAACCGGCTTTGCGCGCACACTAGAGGTATTCCAGCGGAAAGGGGCGTTTTCCATTGAAGCAGATGTTTACCGCCCGGCGGGCCCGGGTGCGCCTGATCTCCTTCCTGGCCGCGGGCGGCGCGGCGCTCGCCGGCCTGGCTCTCCAGGGGCAGCTCCAGGCCCGGCAGGCCCGGCAGGAACTGGCGCGGCACTACGAGTATGCCTTCTCCGAGCTCACCGCCGCCGTGGCGCAGCTGGATGCCGCCCTCCAGAAGGGCCTCTACGCCACCTCCTCCGGCCTGCGCTCCTCCCTGTGCGCCCAGGCCTTCCGGTCGGCCCTCTCGGCCCAGACCGCCCTGGGCGGCCTCCCCTACGGCAATGTGGAGCTGGAGCAGACCGCCGCCTTTTTGGCCAAGACCGGGGACTACGCCATGGCCCTCTCCCGGACCTCCGGGGAGGAGCTGAGCCAGGAGGAGTGGGAGTCCCTCTCCGACCTCTCCGGGCGGGCCGGGGCGCTCTCCTCCGCCCTTCAGGAGCTCCAGAGCGCCCTCTACGCCGGAGAGTTGGAGCCCGGGGATCTGTACGCCGTCCAGGACCAGCTCTCCCAGGCGGCCGGAGAGGAGGCAGGCGGAGAGGCCGCCGGAGGCCCCTCCTACCAGGACATCGAGGCGGAATTCTCTGAACTGCCCACCCTCATCTATGACGGCCCCTTCTCCGACCACCTCTCCAGCCGCTCTCCCCGGATGCTGGAGGGCCTCCCCGCCGTCTCCCAGGAGGAGGCCCGGCAGGCCGCCGGGCGGTTCCTCTCCCTCTCTCCCGCCCTCTTCGCTCCCGTCTCAGAGAGCAGCGGGACCATCCCCACCTACGGCTTTTCCGCAGTGGTGGACGGCGGGGAGCTGTGGGTGGAGGTGACACAGGCCGGGGGGCGGGTGCTCTCCGTGCTCAACTCCCGCCCGGTGGGGCCCGCCCAGCTCTCCCATGAGGAGGGGGCGGCCCGGGCCGCCCAATTCCTGGAGGCGGCGGGCTACCCCAGCATGGTCCAGACCTACTATATGGAGCAGGAGGGCCGTCTCACTGTGAACTTTGCCTCCATTCAGGAGGGCGTGGTGTGCTATCCCGACCTCATCAAGGTGACGGTGGCCCTGGACACCGGCTCCATCGTGGGCTTCGAGGTGCGCAACTACCTGATGAGCCACACCGCCCGGGCACTCCCCGCCCCCGCCATCTCCCAGGATGAGGCCCAGGGCCAGGTGGGCGGCGGGCTCAGCGTGCTGCACTGCCGTCTGGCGGTCATTCCCACCGCCGGAGCATACGAGGTCCTGTGCTACGAGTTCCAGTGCGAGACCCGCTCCGGGAAGCGCTGCATGGTCTATGTGGACGCCCAGACCGGGGAGCAGGAGCAGATCCTTCTGCTCCTGGAGGACGAGAGCGGCACCCTGGTCCGGTAGGCCGGAAGCCCCGGCGGGCGCTTGACACAGCCCGTCCGCCGGGGTATCCTACAGATGCGGGCCGGCGCAGGCGCCGCCCCCTGCCAATACAGCCCAGAAAAAGGGAGGTCTTTTGATGCAATATACCATCGTCTACTCCAGCCAGACCGGCAACACCGCCCAATTGGCCCGGGCCCTGCGGGAGGCGCTGCCCGCTCAGGACTGCCGCTACTTCGGCCCCCCGGGCCCCGATGTGCCCGAGACGCCCCTGGTCCTGGCCGGGTTCTGGACCGACAAGGGGGACTGCCCCCCGGACCTGGCCGCCTTCCTCTCCGGGCTCCACGGGAGGAGCGTGGCCCTCTTCGGCACCGCCGGATACGGCGGGGGCGGCGCCTATTTTCAGGCCGTCCTGGACCGGGCGGCCGGGCACCTGCCGGAGGACAACATCCGCCTGCCCGGCTTTCTCTGCCAGGGCAAAATGCCCCCCGCCGTGCGGGAGCGCTATGCCGCGGCGGGCCTGCATGACAAGGTAGCTCTGTTTGACGCCGCGCTCTCCCACCCGGACGGGGCCGACCTGGAGGCCCTGCGGGCCTGGGCCGCCGCCCTGCCCCCTTTCAGCAAACTTTAATCTTCCTTTCAGCTTCTCTCCTTGCCTTTCTCCGTCCGGACAGGTATACTGGTACATAGCCTCCGCCGGAAATTTGACCGAACGAAAAGGAGATTTCTATGGAATCCAATACCCGAAAACGCCATGTCCCCCGCGGCAGGGCGGGCAAGGTCCTGCTCAACCTGCTCATCACCCTGGTGGTGGGCGCGGTATACTTCTATGTGGCCCTCCCCGCCCTCAATCCCCAGTCGGGCGACTTCTACAGCTTTATCGCCCTTCTGTGCGTGGTGTATGTCATCTGCGCCCTCATCACCTCGGGCGCCGGCCTGAGCGCCTCGGGCGGCACGCCCGGGGAGCAGATCCGGGAGTATTTCCGCTTTATCCGCAAGCAGTGCCTCCCTGTGGGGGTGCTCTTCCTGGCCCTGGTGGCTGTGATCGTAGTGGGACAGGTGATCTCCCTGCCCATCTTCCGGGCGGCGGCCTACCGGGACCTGCTCACCGTGGAGAACGGGGAATTTACCGAGGATATCTCCCAGATCTCCTTTGACAAGATCCCCACCCTGGACCGGGCCTCCGCCGAGTACCTGGGCGACCGGCAGATGGGCCTGCTCAGCGACATGGTCAGCCAGTTTGAGTACTCCAACGACTCCACCCAGATCAACTACCAGGACCGGCCCGTCCGGGTGGCCCCCATCGCCTACGCGGACCTCATCAAGTGGTTCACCAACCGCGGCGAGGGCCTGCCCGCCTATGTCCTGGTGGATATGGCCAGCCAGGAGGCCACGGTGGTCCGCCTGCCCGAAGGGCAGGGCATGAAGTACTCCTTCTCCGAGCCCCTCAACCGCAACATCATGCGCCACCTGCGCTTCCACTACCCCACCTACCTGTTCGACACCCCCCAGTTCGAGATCAATGAGGAGGGCACGCCCTACTGGATCGCCCCCCGCATCGTCAAGACCATCGGGCTGTTCGGGGGCGCCGATATCCAGGGCGCAGTGCTGTGCAACGCCATCACCGGCGAGTGTACCTACTACGACATCGCCGACGTGCCCACCTGGGTGGACAACGTGTATACCCCCGACCTCATCATGGAGCAGTATAACTACCACGGCACTCTGGTCAACGGCTTCCTCAACTCCATCTTCGGCCAGCGGGACGTGACCGTGGTCACCGACGGGTACAACTACATCGCCCTCAACGACGACGTGTATATGTACACCGGCGTCACCTCCATCAACTCCGACCAGTCCAACCTGGGCTTCCTGCTCTCCAACCAGCGCACCAAGGAGACCAAGTTCTACGACGCCCCCGGCGCCACCGAAGAGGCCGCCATGGGCTCCGCCCAGGGCGAGGTGCAGGACCTGGGGTATATCGCCACCTTCCCCCTGCTCCTCAACACCGCCGGGGAGCCCACCTACTTCATCCCTCTGAAGGACCAGAGCAACCTGGTCAAGAGCTACGCCATGGTCAACGTGGCCCAGTACAATGTGGTGGCGGTGGCCTCCACCGTCTCCCAGTGCGAGCAGGAGTATATCCGCCTGCTGAGTTCCCAGGGGATCACAACGCCCGAGGAGCTCCCCCAGACGCAGACCGAGGGGACCATCGCGGAGGTGCGCTCGGCCGTGCTGGAGGGCACCACCTACTACTTCTTCCGCCTGGAGGGGGAGGAGGCCTATTACGCCCTCTCCGCCGCCGACTATCCCGAGGCCGTCCTGCTGGACGGGGGGGACTGGGTGTCCATCGAGTACGGCCTCTCCGACTCCGGCGGGCGCGGCGGCATCCGCTCCGGGTGCTCCCTGCTGGACTACCAAAAGCAGAGCGCGGTCTCTGCCCCAGCCCGGGAGGAGGCTTCGCCTGCTCCGGCGGCCTCCCTCCCGGAGACCGAGCCCGCTCCTCTGACTTCTGCCTCGGAGCGCGAGCCGGGGCCCTCCCCCACCCCTGCAGGCCAATGAAGCGAGGCGCTCCCGCGGAGTTTCTCATCCGCGGGAGCGTTGCTCTTGATGCCTGCTGCGGCGTATGCTATGAGAATCGAGCAGATCAGGCCGGTCTCCGGCCGGAGAACAGGAGGTCTTTCCTATGAGATACCAGGTGGACGACCGGGGCCTGGAGGCCGGGGCCTTTCTCGCGTTTGTCAACCAGGTTTGGCCCGGGGATTACGGCTTGGAGCAGACCCGCGCCGCCCTCTCAAGGACCCTGAATATCACCGCTTACGACGGCAGCACTCTAGTGGGCTGCCTGAGGGTCCTCACGGACGGGTACTACTTTGGGACCATCACCGAGCTACTGGTCCTCCCGGAGTACCGGCGCCAGGGTATCGGCAGCCGGCTGCTCCAGCTGGCCAGAGCCCACACGCCGACCATGCTCTATTTTGGCGCGCAGCCCGGCCTGGAGGCCTTTTATGAGAAAAACGGCTGCCAAAAGAGCCTGCAATCCTATCTGATCGCCAAAGATTGACCCGAGATGCAAAACGCCCCCGGCCGGATGGCCGGGGGTCATAAGAAAGTAATATCAGTTTTCGCAGGAACGGCATGGCTTCGGTCATGCCGTTTCCTGTTTCATCAGCTCGTCCACGGGAATAAAGCCCACAAGGTCATAAGAGATACGGATA
>CALXCU010000099.1 GCA_944386885.1 uncultured Oscillospiraceae bacterium
GTGGGGACCTGGATGCTGGTTCACCCCGATGGCTCCTGCCTGGGCACCGTGGGGGGCGGCTCGGTGGAGTACCAGGTCAAGCTGGACGCCCTGGCCCTGATGGAGAGGGGAGGGAAATCGGACCGGCAGGTCTACGGCCTCTCCCATGCAGCGGCGGAGCTGGGCATGGTCTGCGGTGGTAAAATTGAAGTGACTCTGGAATACCGGAACGGAGAAGTGGCTCCACCAAAGTAAACTCCGATGTGGAAAACCGCCGGCGCAGATCTGCGCCGGCGGTTTTGTCATGGCTGGGTGGGGACGGCGGGGGCAAACGTCATGGACTGCTGTCCCACAGTAAAGACAAGGGTGCCCTCGGTGCGGACGCCGCGGATGGTGGACTCCCCCGCCGTAAGGACGATCCCGCCGTCCTCTTCCGACCAGGTTCCCTCCAGGGACGAATCCCCGTCCGGGGCGGTGACCTCCAGAGAGAAGGTCCCGTCTTCCTCCAGGGCCAGAGTGGCCTGGAAGTCAATCCCAGCGGCCTGGGCAGCATCGGATAGCTCAGCCATATCCACAGTTCCCGCCCCCACGTCCAGGTGTTCCAGCGTGTAGGTTCCCACCAGGTCGCTCACCCCGCCGCAGCTTGCCAGGAACAGCAGCAGGAGGAGCGGCAGAAGGCATCGTCTCACATGTCCCATAGGGTCTCATCCTTTCCAGAGGCGGGGGAGAGGTCGGCCCGCCGGTCGATGTCAAAGAGTTCCCGGGGATGGGCGGCCTCCACCAGAGAGAGGCGCTCCGGGTGGCGGCAGATGACCTGGGCGCCTCCCCGGTCGCCGGACAGAGCGCTCAACTCCCCGAAAAAGTCCGCGGGAAAGAGTACTGGGTTGCCGCGCCTCCCCTGCCAAGAGAGGGCCCAGATATGCCATGGCGATTCCTTAAAGGAATTAAAAATATAAAAAATACTTTTCGTACTCAAATAGGGCTGGTCACACACGGCAAAGAGGGCGCCGTCCAATCCCATCATGGCCGCCGTCCCCAGCCGCACCGAGGCGGCGATCCCCTCCTCCGCCCTGGCGTTGTACACCGGAGCAAAGCCCAAGGCGGCGCCGGCCTGCAAGACAGGGGCATGCCGGCTCACCACCACCCGCCGGGCAAAGGGAACCGGGGCGTAGACGGCCATGGCCCGCCGGTAGAGGGGGACCCCCTCCACCTGGGCCAGAAGCTTATTACAACCAAAACGCCGTCCGCTCCCTGCGGCCAACAGGACACAGCCGACCTTCACCGCCAAAACTGAGCCCCGCCCCGGCGGATATAGCGGCCCAGGCTCTCCCGGATGACTTTGCCGCCGGAGACAGCAACCTGACCGCTCAGGAGGACCGTGTCGGTCCGCCCGGCCATCTCCATGGCTTCGTAGGGGGTGTAGTCCACATTTTGATACTGGTGGGCCGCTTCAATACGCCAAGTATGATCCGGATCGAATATTACGATATCGGCGTCACTCCCCACCGCCAAGGTCCCTTTTTGCGGGAACATGCCGAAGAGCTTGGCGGGGCGCTCGGACAGGGCCTGCATCATCTGAAGGAGCGTGATACGCCCGGCCTTCACGCCGAAGGTGTACATCAGGCAGGGCCTGTGCTCAGTTCCGGGGATGCCGCCGGGAATGGCAGAGAAGTCGTCCCGCCCCAGCATCTTGGTTGGGTTGAAGCGGAAGGAGCAGTGGTCGGTACCGATGGTGTCAATCTCGTCCCCGGAGAGGGCCTCCCACAGGGCGTCTACATCGCTCTGGGCCCGCAGAGGCGGAGCACAGACGTACTTGGCGCCCTCAAAGCCGGGAAGCTGGTAGCATTCCTCTGTGAGGGTGAGGTACTGGGGGCAGGACTCCAGATAGAGCTTCTGGCCCCGGGCCCGGGCGGCCCGGGCGGCTTCCAGCCCACGGCGGGTGGACAGGTGGACCACATTTACCGGATAGCCCGCCTCCTCGGCCAGAGCCAGCCAGCGGGTAACTGCCTCGGCCTCCATGGCGGGAGTGTGCGCCAGAGGGTGGCTGGCAGGGGAGAGCCGTCCCGCCGCCTTGAGCCGGGCCACGGCGCAGTCGATCAAATCGCCGTTTTCGCAGTGACAGCCCACCACTCCGCCCTCTGTTGCCACCGCCTCGATGGCCTGGAAGGCCACGGCGTCGGGGATTCGGATGTTGGCATAGGCCAGATAGACCTTATAGGAGGTGACCCCCTGGGCGGTCATGGCGGGGAGCTCGGCGCGGATGCGGGGGTCCCAGTCTTTGATGGTCATGTGGAAACCGTAGTGGCAGGAGGCATTGCCGCCGGCCCGGTTGTGCCACTCGTCCAGGGCGGACTGGAGGGAGCAGCCCCGCTCCGGCTCGGCAAAGTCCAGTACGCAGGTGGTGCCGCCCGCCAGAGCGGCCCGGGTGCCGGTGGCCCAGTTGTCGGCCGTCTCCCGGAGGGTGCCCTTGTTCATTTCAAAGTGGGTGTGGGTGTCGATAAAGCCGGGAAAGACCAGTTTACCAGCCGCGTCCAATACCTGGCTCTCCCCCACGGGCAGGGCGGGGCCGATTTGGACAATGGTCTCTCCCTCCACCCGCAGGTCGGACTGGACCGGACCCTGAGGCAGGATCAGAGTGCCGTTTTGAATAAGGATGGACATGAACAGACCTCCTTTTGCCGGAATAGGGGATAAACAGACGCGGCGGACCGCACCCATCTGTGCGGCCCGCCGGGAACGGCTTCGTTTCAGCCTGCTGACAAACGTATTGTACCATGCCCGGCGCTGGGATGCAAGGGCGTTCAGGCACGGGGAAAAAAGGCGGGCGGAGGGATCCCTCCGCCCGCCGGGCGCTCAACGCCTTAGCACTTCTCAAAGATGGTGGCAGTGCCCATGCCGCCGCCGATGCACAGGGTGGCCAGGCCGCGCTTGGCCTCGGGCCGCTTCTGCATCTCGTGCAGCAGGGTGACAATGATGCGCGCGCCGGAGGCGCCCACGGGGTGGCCCAGGGCGATGGCGCCGCCGTTGACGTTGACCTTGCTCATGTCGAAGCCCAGCTCCCGGGCCACGGCGATGGACTGGGCGGCAAAGGCCTCGT
>CALXCU010000100.1 GCA_944386885.1 uncultured Oscillospiraceae bacterium
CAGGCGGCCGAAGGCCGCCCACTTGGAGGGGAGTGGAGAGGGGAACGAGAAGTTCCCCTCTCCTTCTTTTCTTTCCCCCATTTCTTTTCGAGAAAAGAAATGGGGCGCTGTCCGCGTAGGACGCCCGCGCGGCGAGCGCAAAATCCCCTGCCGGTCCGGCGAATGGGGAGAAACTTACATTCCCTCTGCCAGCCTCCAGCGCAGGCCGGAGTAGCGGCGCTGCTGGCGGTTATTGGCGGTCATCTGAGCCACCGCCTCCTCGTCGCCCACTAGAATGAGCAGTTCCCGTGCCCGGGTGATGGCGGTGTAGAGCACCCCTCGGGTCAGGAGCATGGGCGCGCCCATACTCACCGAGAGGATGACCGCGCGGTACTCGCTGCCCTGGGCCTTATGAACGGTGACGGCATAGGCGGGCTCCAGCTCCCCCAGCAGATCGGGGGAATACTCCACGATGCGGCCCTCAAAATCCACGGTAATGAGTTCGTTGCGGTTGTCCACTTCCACGATTTGGCCGATGTCCCCGTTGAAGATGCCCATGCCCGAGGTCAGAGAGTCCCGGTCCCGCCACATGAGGTCGTAGTTGTTGCGCACCTGCATGACACGGTCCCCCTGCCGGAAGAGGTACTCGCCGAAGCGCCGCTCCCCCTTGCCGGGGGCCGGGGGATTGACGGCCTCTTGGATGGCCCGGTTCAGGGCGGCGGTGCCCGCCACGGTCTTGCGGGTGGGGGAGAGGACCTGAATTTGCTCGCTGGGGATACCCATATTCTTGGGAAGGCGCTGGGCGAGGAGCTCCACAATGGTGTCGGCCGCGCGGATGGGGTCCTTCCGGCGCAGGAAAAAGAAGTCGCTCTGGGTGTTGTGCAGGTCGGGGAGCCTGCCCTGGTTGACCCGGTGGGCGTTCATGACGATGGCGCTCTGGGCGGCCTGGCGGAAGATCTCAGTGAGGCGGACCATGGGCACCTGGCCGCTGCGGATGAGGTCGGAGAACAGGTTCCCCGGCCCCACGCTGGGCAGCTGGTCCGGGTCGCCCACCAGCACCAGGCGGCAGTCCCCCCGCAGGGCGGAGAGCAGGGCCCGCATGAGGGTGATGTCTACCATGGAAGTCTCGTCCACGATGACGGCGTCCACGGGCAGAGGGTCGCTCTCGTCGTGGGCGAAGACCAGCCGCCCGGTGCCCGGGTCAAACTGGGTCTCCAGCAGGCGGTGGATGGTGGCGGCCTCCACGCCGCACAGTTCCCCCAGGCGCTTGGCGGCCCGGCCGGTGGGGGCGGCCAGGGCGGTCTCCAGCCCCAGGGCGTCAAAAAGGGCCAGCACCCCCCGCAGGGAGGTGGTCTTTCCGGTGCCCGGCCCGCCGGTGAGAAGCATCACCTGCCGCTGGGCGGCCAGGGCCACCGCCTCCCGCTGCTGGGGGGCGTAGGTGATGCCCTGCTCGGCCTCAATGCGGCGGAGGATGGCGTCCAGTCCCGCGGGGGGGTGAAGCTCCCGCCCGGCCATCTCCCCGATGCGCTGGGCCACATAGCTCTCCGCGTCCTGGAGGTCGGAGAGGTAACAGGCCGTCTCCCCCGCCACGTCCTCCTGAATGACGTCTCCCCGCTCGATGAGGGTCTCCAGAGCGTCCTCCAGTTCCCCGCCCTCCAGGCCGATCAGCTGGGCGGTGGCCAGGAGCAGCTTACGCCGGGGGAGAAAGGTGTGGCCGTTCATCAGGTTGTGGGAGAGCTCAAAGAGAAGGGCGGCCTCCAGACGCTGGGGGCCGTCCCCCTCCATGCCCAGGCCCAGAGCCAGGGCGTCGGCCACGCCGAAAGCCACCCCCAGCTCTTCGTCCACCAGCAGGTAGGGGTTGCCTTTGAGGACCTCCAGGGCCCGGTCGCCGTAGCGCCGGTAGAGGGGCATGGCCAGCTGAAGGGGGATGCCGTGGGCCCCCAGAAATTCCAGCAGGCGGCGCATGCCCATCTGCAGGCGAAAGGCCTCCCCCATGGCCAGGGCCTTTTTCCGCGTAACGCCCCGGATGCGGGTGAGCTGCTCCGGGTGCTCCTCCAGCACGGTGAGGGCGTCGGCGCCGAACTCCTCCACTATGCGCCGGGCGGTGGCCGCCCCGATGCCCCGCACCGCTCCGGAGGCTAAGTACTCATAGATGGCCTTCTCGCCGGCGGGCATCCGCCGCTCCACGATTTCAGCCTTGAACTGCTCGCCGTAGGAGGCGTGGCGCATCCAGCGCCCCCGCACCGAGATGCTCTCTCCCGGCGCGATGCCGGGCATGCACCCCACCACCGTGACGCCGCCCTGATCCCCGGCATCCACCCGGAGGACGGTGTACCCGTTCTCCTCATTTTGGTAGATGACAGTCTCTACGCTGCCTTCGATCAAATTGAGTTGTTCGCTATCCACTGGACTCATCCTTTTATCTTCAGTTGCTCACCCGCCCAGGTACTCCCCCAGCCGGGCGGCGGGGCAGAGCACCGCCCCCGGATACGGGGCCAGCAGGCGCTGGGCCAGGCTGCGGCCCTGGGGGGTGAGTCCTGCGTCGGCCACCACAATGGCCACCGCGCCCCGGCCCTCCCGCAGCCAGAGCAGGCGGCGCAGGTCCTGCTCCAGGGTTTCCCCATCCCCCTGCGCGGCGATCACCGCATAGAGGGGCGTGTTGCCCCGCCCCGCCGGGAAGAGCAGCCGTCCATAGAGCAGCCAGCCCAGGGAGAACAGCCCCAGGGCCGCAAAAAAGGCCAGAACAGCCTCAAAAATCCATGCCATCCCCTTCACCTCCGGGCCATCCTATGCGGGGAGCGGGGCCGGGGTTCAGACGATGGCGATCTTGACTACATAGGTCAGGAAGGTCACCAAAAAGCCCGCGATGCAAACGCCGCCGGCCAGGGCGGGCATGGCCTTGCGCAGGGGCATGTCCAAAAAGGCGGCCACCAGCGCCCCTGTCCACCCGCCGGTGCCCGGAAGAGGGATGGCCACAAAGATCATTAGACCCAGGTACTTGTATTTGGTGACCGTGCGGCCCTTGAGGTGGGCCTTTTGTTCCAGCTTGTCCACCAGGGCGTTGAGCTTGGGCATATGGCGGCGCATCCAGAGGAAAATGCGCCGGATATACACCACGATAAAGGGGAGGGGGAGGATATTGCCGATGATGCTGGCAAAAAAGGCCAGCCAGGGGTTCAGGCCCAGAGCCACGCCGAAGGGGATGGCCCCCCGCAGCTCGATCACAGGCAGCATGGAGACCAGCATGGTGAAGACCACCTCGCCGCCCTGCTGCTGGGTGAGCCAAGTCATAAGATCCACGTGTGTTCCTCCAAATGTCTGATGTGTCTGCGGGAGGGGGTGATCCCGCAGGAATTATTGTACCATAGATTGCCCGAGAAGTGACATAAGATTTTATGAAGTTTGCGCCGGAAAAAGGGGCGCCCCGCAGTGCGGGGCGCCCCTTGGGATTGCAAGAAAACCAGCTTACGCGGCGGGAGAAATGCCCAGGTCAATGGGCGTGGCGTTGACACCGGCGGGCAGGCCGGTGGCGGGGACTTCGTTCGTGGCGGAAACTGCGGAATTGACCGCCATCTCCAGGGTCATCAGGCCGCTCAGGTCCATGGTCATGGTCACGTCGCTCTCCGTGGCGCTGGCGGACATGTCCATACCCATCTCCATCCCCTCGGCGGCGGCGGACATCTTCATGGTCATGGAGACGATGTCGTCCCCCTGGGCGGTGAGGGTGGTGGTGCAGGTGATGGTGGAGCCGTCGGCAGTCTCAGAGTAGGTTGCCGTGTAGGTGTCGCCGCTCTTCGTGAAGGCGCTGTCGCCAAAGAGTTTGGCAAAGACGTCGGCGGTCTGGGTGAGCATGGCGTAGCCGGTGGCGCTGTCGGTGATCTCGGTGGCGGCCAGGGTCTGGCGCAGGACTTCAGACAGAGAGATATCCTGCTGCGACAGGGCCAGCAGGTCGGCCATGTCCAGGCCGCTCTGAGCAAAGAGGGCGTTCAGGTCCATGGAGTACCAGCCGCTCTCCCCCGCGCTGGCGGCGAAGGGCAGGTAGAGGTAGCAGGTGCCCGCCTCCATGTCCATGCGCACCTCCAGTTCCATATTGGCGAGCAGGTCCTCCAGGGCATTCATCTCTTCCTGGGTCATGGACGCGGGGTCAGAGGCGGCCAGATAGGCCAGGTCGGAGAGGTCCAGGGCCATTTCCATCTGGGCGGCAGTCTGGCTGCTCACGCCGGTGAGGCTGCCGGAGAAGGCCATATCCACGTCCTCCTCCGAGCCGGTGAGGGAGCTGTCCAGGAACAGGGAGAGGTCCACTGTGCCCTCAGAGGCCTGATTTCCCGTCCTGGAGTGTTCCTGAAGGTAGCTCATGTAATTGTCCATCAGGGTATAGGTGGTCTCTCCCAGAAGCTGATCCACATCCACGATGATGGCGGTGCTGTTTGCCTGGTCCCAGCCCACGTTACAGCCGAAGGCCTGGGCGGCGAAGCGCACGGGCACATAGGTCCGCCAAGTAGAGCTGTCCACATAGGGGGCCACATCCATGGTGATCGTAGTGGTCTCGCCATTTTCCTCCAGAGTGGCGGTGGCGGAACCCACCGTCATGGTCAGGGTCTTGCCGTCCCGGGTGGCGGTGATGACGTCGCCGTCGTTGGTGACCAGAGCGCCCATAGCCTCAAACACGGCCCGGAAAGGCAGGAAGGTGCGGTTGTCCTTGGCCTGCGGCACGGCGTCGGTAAAGGTCAGGTTTTTTCCGTCCAACTGGACGGAAATCCCCGCAGGTGCCTCCGCAGCCAGGGCGGGCACGGTGAGCGCGGCGGTCAGGACCAGCGCGGCGCCCAGACCGGGCAGATACTTGCACAGTTTCATAGGGGATTCCTCCTTCGGTCTTTCAGATACTTAGATTACACGACACTTTGAACGAAATGTCAAGAGCCCGGACAAAATCTTAATCCAATTTTCAGAAAACGGACAAGAGAACGGTCATTTCAACATCCGCTTGAGGTACGCTCCGGTGTAGGATGCCTCGCAGGCGGCCACCGCTTCGGGCGTGCCCACGGCCACAATGCGCCCGCCGCCGTCGCCCCCCTCGGGACCCAGGTCGATGATGTGGTCGGCGGTTTTGATGACGTCCAGGTTGTGCTCGATGACCACCACGGTATTGCCCGTGTCCACCAGCTTCTGGAGCACCTCGATGAGCTTGTGCACGTCAGCGGTGTGCAGGCCGGTGGTGGGCTCGTCCAGGATATAGATGGTCCGGCCGGTGGAGCGCTTGGAGAGCTCGGTGGCCAGCTTGACCCGCTGTGCCTCGCCGCCGGAGAGGGTGGTGGATGGCTGGCCCAGCTTCACATAACCCAGGCCAACCTCGTAGAGCGTCTGGACCTTGTTGTACAGCCGGGGCAGGTTCTCAAAGAACCCCAGGGCCTCCTCCACCGTCATCTCCAGCACTTCGTGGATGTTCTTGCCCTTGTAGCGGACTTCCAGCGTCTCCCGGTTGTAGCGCTTGCCCTTGCACACTTCGCAGGGGACATAGATGTCGGGGAGAAAGTGCATTTCGATCTTGATGAGGCCGTCGCCGGAGCAGGCCTCGCACCGGCCGCCCCGCACGTTAAAGGAGAAGCGCCCCGGCCCGTAGCCCCGGGTCTTGGCGTCCTGGGTGGAGGCGAAGAGATCCCGGATGTCGTTGAACAAACCCGTGTAGGTGGCCGGGTTCGAGCGGGGGGTGCGTCCGATGGGGGACTGATCGATGTTGATGACCTTGTCCAGGAACTCCTCGCCTTCTATGGCCCGGTGCCGGCCGGCGCGGGTCTTGGCCCGGTTCAGGTCGGCGGCCAGGCGTTTATAGAGGATCTCGTTGACCAGGCTGGACTTGCCCGAGCCCGACACGCCGGTGACGCAGGTGAAGGTCCCCAGGGGGATGGACACATCCACGTTTTGAAGGTTGTTTTCCGCCGCCCCCCGGACGGTGAGAAATTTCCCATTCCCCTTCCGGCGCTCCTGGGGCACCGGAATCTGCCTCCGGCCCGAGAGGTAGTCGCCGGTGATAGAGCCGGGGGTATTCATGACCTCCTCGGCGGTGCCGCAGGCCACCACTTGGCCTCCGTGGACCCCAGCGCCGGGACCGATGTCCACAATGTAGTCGGCCGCGCGCATGGTGTCCTCGTCGTGCTCCACCACCAGCAGGGTGTTGCCCAGGTCCCGCAGATGCTTCATGGTGGCCAGGAGCATGTCGTTGTCCCGCTGGTGCAGACCGATGGAGGGCTCGTCCAAAATATAGAGCACTCCCATCAGGGAGGAGCCGATCTGGGTGGCCAGGCGGATGCGCTGGCTCTCGCCGCCCGAGAGAGTGGCCGCCGAGCGGGAGAGGGTCAGGTACTGCAGCCCCACGCTCTGCAAAAAGCCCAGGCGGGACTTGATCTCCCGCAGAATGCGCTCGGCGATGCGCATCTTCTGCTCGCTCAGTTCCAGATGCTCCACAAAGTCCAGTGCCTCGGTCACGGATTTCCGGCAGAAGGCGTCGATGTTGATGCCCCCCACCGTGACGGCCAGGGCCTCTTTCCGCAGGCGCTTGCCCCCGCAGTCCGGGCAGGGCCGGTCGCTCATGCACTCTTCCAGCTCCCGGCGGGAGGCGTCGGATTGGGTCTCTTTATAGCGCCGCTCCAGATTGTTGCAGATCCCCTCGAAGGCCTGCTCCAGGGTGCCCTTGCCGTTGGCGCGCTCATAGGTGAGGGAGAGTTTCTCCCCTTTGGTACCGTAGAGGATGATGTCCAGGATCTCTTCCGGCAGGTCCTTCACCGGAGTGGTGAGCTTAAAATGGTACTGCTTGGCCAGGGCCTCAAAGTACATGCGGGAAATACCGTCGCTCTTGATGTTGTTCCACCCGGGGGCGGTGATGGCCCCCTCCAGGATGGACAGCTCCCGGTTGGGGAGGATGAGATCAGGGTCGGCCTTGAGCTGGGAGCCCAGGCCGGTGCAGGTGGGGCAGGCCCCGTAGGGGTTGTTGAAGGAGAACATGCGGGGGGAGAGCTCCTCGATGGAGATGCCGCAGTCTTCGCAGGCGTAGTTCTGGGAGAAGAGGATATCCCGGTCCTCTCCCACGATGTTGACTACCACCAGCCCGCCGGCCAGGTTGGAGGCGATCTCCACACTGTCGGTGAGGCGGCGGTGAATGTCGCTGCGGATCACCAGCCGGTCCACCACGACCTCGATGGTGTGCTTCTTGTTCTTGTCTAAGGGGATCTCCTCGGTCAGGTCGTAGAGGGAGCCGTCCACCCGCACCCGCACATAGCCCGACTTCCGGGCGTCCTCCAAGAGCTTCTGGTGGGTGCCTTTCTTGCCCCGGACCACCGGGGCCATCACCTGAATGCGGGTGGCCTCCGGGAGCGCGAGAACCTGGTCGATGATCTGGTCGATGGTCTGCTGCTGGATCTCCTTGCCGCACTTGGGGCAGTGGGGGGTGCCCACCCGGGCCCACAGCAGGCGCAGGTAGTCGTAGATCTCGGTCACCGTACCCACGGTGGAGCGGGGATTTTTGCTGGTGGTCTTCTGGTCGATGGAGATGGCGGGGGACAGGCCGTCGATGTAGTCCACGTCCGGCTTCTCCATCTGGCCCAGGAACATCCGGGCGTAGGAGGAGAGGGACTCCACGTACCGGCGCTGGCCCTCTGCGTAGATGGTGTCAAAGGCCAGGGAGGACTTCCCGCTGCCCGAGAGGCCGGTGAGCACCACCAGTTTGTCCCGGGGGATGTCCACGTCGATGTTCTTCAGGTTGTTTTCCCGGGCGCCTTTGACGAAAATATGGTCGAGCATAGAATCAGGTTCTCCTTCTTTGGATTTCAGGGCCGCTCTTCGGGCCGCGGAGGCCGGGCATGGCGGACGAGGTCCTCCCGGATGGCCCCCCATTTCCGGTAGTTTTCCCGCCCCTGCCGCAGAGTCATGCCACGGTTTTCATCGCTGGGGTCGTCCTCCCCTGGGTCGAACACGTCGTTCTCCCAAAAGCACACCGGGCAGATGTAGGCCATGGCCTCCTCTCTGGGAACGGGGAAGGTGAGATACCCGCAGCAGGGGCAGGGGTACTTCCCCACAGGCTCGTCGGGTTCCGGCTCGGGCTTCGGCAGGGACTCTCCCTCCTTCACGGGGACGGCCGGCCCATCCGCCCCGCCGATCACAAAGCTGGCGTTGGTGGCCTGGGGCAGATAGAGGAATTTCTCCCCTGGATTCATGGCGCTTCGACCTCCTGTCAAGGGATGAATATGGGGCGGAACACATACGTCCATAGGGCAAAAAGCAGGACGGCACACCCCAGCGCCCCGGCAGGTACACGCCCCCACTTTGGAAGCCTGGGCCAGGCGGCCAGGCCGGTGAGGGCCAGGGAGAGCAGGCCCAGGAGGAAGGGGCGCCACAGGGCCAGCAGCACCAGGAGCTGCGGTCGGTCCATCAATAGCCGAAGGCGGCGGCCACCCCCCGGAGCATCTCCCGAATAGGCAGCTCATAGGGGCAGCGGCTCTCGCACGCGCCGCACTGGACGCACTCGCTGGCATGGTGGGCCAGCGCTTGATAGCGGCTCTCGGCCCAGCCGCTCAGGCCGTATTTCCGGCGGTAGTTGACCATGAGGAAGTTGCTGGGGATATCGATGCCCACCGTACAGGGGGCGCAGTAGCCGCACCGGCGGCAGAATTGGCTGCCCAGCTCCCGGCGGATGGCCTCGCACTGCGCCAGTTCCTCCTGGGTGAGAGGGCTGGACAGGTCCACGGCGGCATTGCGTTCCACCTCCTCCACCGAGCCCATGCCCGGGATGGAGATGTCGATGACACCCGAGGCGGCGATAAACCGCAGGGCCAGCTTCCAGTCGTCCAGATTGCCCCCGGCCAGGGGCTTCATGGCGATGGTGCCCAATCCCTTTTCCCGGGCCAGGGCCAGGATGGCGTGGCCCTGGGTCTCCACGATGTTGTAGGGGAACATAACGGTCTCCAGGCGGTCGGAGTATTCCTCTACCAGGCGCTTGAGGGCGCCGGCGCTGTGAGCGGTGACGCCGATGTGGCCGATTTTCCCGGCGGCCTTGGCCTCCGCGAGGGCCTCGTAGGCTCCGCCGGGGCCGAAGACCGTCTCAATCTCCTTTTCCGGCAGGTTGTGGATCTGATAGAGGTCGATGTACCCGGTGCGCAGGTTGTCCAGGCTGATGCCGATGTCCCGGGCCATGGCCTCCCGGGTGCGGCTCATGCTCTTGGTGGCCAGGAGGAATTTCTCCCTCCGGCCCTCCAGCGCCGCGCCCAGATATTCCTCCGAGACGGTGTAGCCCCGGGCGGTGTCGATATAGTTGACGCCCAGCGCCTCCATCTTGTCCACCACGGCGCGGGTG
>CALXCU010000101.1 GCA_944386885.1 uncultured Oscillospiraceae bacterium
CAGGGAGGCCAGCGCCGCGGCCATGCAGGAGTACGTATCGGTGCCCGAGGAGGTGACCACGTGGGTGGTGAAGGTGGAGTTGTTGCCGCCGCCGTGCTCGGCGTGGAGCATCAGGCAGATGTCCAGCACATGGGCCTCCCAATAGGAGTAGGAGGAGTCCGGCCGCAGGAGGGACAAAATGGTCTCGGCGGTGGAGTGCTCCGGGTTGGGCGCGTGGATGTACAGGCTGTTGCCCTCCTTATAGTGGTAGGCCTGGTAGCCGTAGACGGAGAGCAGCGGGAAGACCGCCAGCAGCTGCATGCACTGCCGCATGACGTTGGGCAGGGAGATGTCGTCGGCCTTTTCATCATAGGAGGCCAGGTTGAGCACGCTGCGGGCCAGGGAATTCATGATGTCATGGCTGGGAGCTTTTAAAATGACATCTCGGACAAAATTGTCGGGCAGAGAGCGGTAATAGGCCAGCTGCCGCCGGAACTCCTCCAGCTCTTTGGCGTTGGGCAGGCAGCCCAGCATCAGGAGATAGGCCGTCTCCTCAAAGCCAAAGCGTTTTTCCGTCAGCGCGCCGTTGACCAGGTCCTGGACGTTGATCCCGCGGTAGTAGAGCTCGCCGTCGCAGGGCACCGTCTTCCCGTCCACCACTTTCTTGGCGATGATGTCGGAGATTTCCGTCAATCCGGCCACGACGCCCTTGCCGTTCAGGTCGCGCAGGCCGCGTTTCACGTCGTAGCGGATGTAATCCTCTGGATCGATGCAGCTGTTGCTCCGGCCCAGGGCGGCCATGGCCTCGATCTCGGGCGTGATGTCTCCATAATTGGGGTTCGTTGCCATAGGAAATGCCTCCTTTTCCGCGCATCTTGTGCGCATGTCCTTGTCTTTCTCCATATTTTTTATTTGTGCTAATGATATTCTAGCATGAAATTGTTACCAGACTATGAATGAAGGGATAAATTTTAGAGGACCGTCTAGAGCCCCGCCGCGCCCGCGTTGTCACCCGCCGCAGCTCCGGTCATAGAATGGCTTGGAAGCAATTCCGAGCACACGTTTAGGAGGTATCACAATGCCTGAAAAGGTCGCTCCGGGCCCCGTGCAGGACTCCGCCTGCATCCGTGAGGCCGTTTGTATCGACACCAAGAAAATTTTTGACAGCTGTAAAGATAAGGACTGCATCGAGGACCTGCGGTTCTACCCCACCGTGGACTCTCAGGGCGCTATCGACCGCGCCGTGAGCATCAAGGCCGGCAAGGCCGAGCTCCTCTATGTGTACATTGATGTGGAGCCCATCGGGTTCAACCGCGGCTTCTACACCGTGGATGTGCGCTACTACTACCGGGTCACCGCCGACGCCTTCGTGGGCGCCGCCCGCCCGGTGGAGATCACCGGCCTGTGCGTCTTTGACAAGCGGGTGGTCCTCTTCGGCAGCGAGTCCACCGCCAAGGTCTTCTCCTCCCAGAGCGCCGGGGAGCTGGAGAACCAAATTCAAACATGCAACGCCCCCACCGCCATCGTGGAGGCCGTGGACCCCATCGTCCTGAATCTGAAGCTGGTCGATGTGTGCGACTGCCGCCCCTGCGACTGCGAGATCACGGAGATCCCCCCCTCCATCTGCGCCTGTTTCTGCAACGACCTCCACTTCGGCAACGAGAACCGCCGGCTTTACGTCACCTTGGGCCAGTTCTCCATCATCCGCCTGGAGCGGGACACCCAGCTTCTCACCCCCATCTACGACTACTGCCTGCCCGAGAAGGAGTGTGCCTGCGACCCCGGGTGTGAGGACGATCCCTGTGAGATCTTCCGCCGGGTCAAGTTCCCCGTGGATGAGTTCTTCCCCCCCAACCAGGCTCCCGCCAGCCATGATGAGGGCTGTTACCGGGAGATCCGCAGCTGCGGCTGCCGCTGAGTCCACGCAAAACGGCCGCCCCGGGCATCTTTCGGCGCCCGGGGCGGCTTCTGTCTTCTAAGTCTGGTTTTCCATGGACTCCTCATAGACGCGCACTGCTCCGTGCGCCGCCTTGGCCCGGTAGAGCGCCCGGTCGGCCCGCTCCAGCAGCTGGTGGGCCGTCAGCTCCGGGACGTACTCCGCCACACCAAAGCTGGCGCTCACCCCATAGCGCTGGCACAGCCCCGTGCGCTCCATCCGCCGGGCGGCCCGGCGGCAGCGCTGCGCCGCCTCTGCCGCTCCCTCCCCCCACAGCAGGGCGCAGAACTCGTCCCCGCCGTAGCGGAAGACCGGGTTTTCTCCCATCTCCGCCCGGAGCGCCGCCGCAGTGTCCTGGAGGCAGATATCCCCCTGGGTATGGCCGTAGGTATCGTTGAGGGCCTTGAAGCGGTCCAGGTCCACCATCACCAGGCTGGCCTTCTCCCTCCGCTCCTCCAGCTGGTCGAAGGCCTCCCGCAGCGCCGTCCGGTTGTACAGCCCCGTCAGGCTGTCCTTCCGTGCCGCCTGACGCAGGCTGGCCCGCTCCTGCTCGGCGCGGAGAATGGCCTCGTTTTTCTGCCGCTCAAAGTAGATCACCGCCAAACAGAACACATACACCCCCGCCAGAATCAACAGGTTGAGGAGGAAATCCACCGTGTCAATGGCGCTCCCCAACACCGGGCGCTTGGAGGCATCCCAGGCCCAGAACAGGCCGCTCACGGCCGCGCCGGCCAGGCTGAACAGCGCGGTAACTGTGGTGAGCAGGTAGTCCCCATAGGTGGTGGTCAACAGCACCCCCACCAGGAAGAGGGCGGTCACGGCGGGGAAAATGCTGTGAATGGTGTAGAGCACCAGGCTCTCTGCCGAGAGGGCCAGGGAGACCGCGTAGTACTTGCGCACCGGGGCGGATTTGGAAAAACCAGCCAGTGTAGCTGCCGCCGCCAGCAGTCCGTTGAGCCCCGAGGGAATGAGCAGGTATTTGACCAGATAATCCGCCGTACTCGGGGAGTCGAACCCCTGGGCGTGGTTGGTCACCACCGCCATCGCCAGCTCCACCAGCAGCGCCGAGGCGGCCAGGCACCACACCGCCCAGAGATGCAGTTTCATCCAGCGGCGGAGAATCTTCTCCTGTCCGGGGCTCTTCCGGCCCGGCCCCGTATGTTCCGCCATGTCCGCGCCCCCTCTCACGCCTCCGGGCCGGCCGGGATATGGACCCAGCGGCGGCACACCGCCGCCGGGAGCTCCCCCCGGTAGAAGGCGGCGTGGGCGGCCATGGCCTCCTCCCGCTCCAGCCTGCCCGACGGAGACCAGCTGAGCATGGCGTAGCGCACGGTGAAGAGGTCGGCCTCGTAGTCCAGGGGAGTAAAGCCATTGCGGTGGTAGAAGGCCACCCGCCGCGCCCGGCGCCCGGCCTCCTCCGGGGTGCGGGCCTCTTCGGGGGCCTCCACCTCGGCCAGCATCCCCGCCGAACCGGCATACCGCTCCTGGAGCGCCCGGAGCAGGGCGCTGCCCAGGCCCTGGTCCCGCTTGCCCTGGCACACCCCCAGGTAGTCCAGCAGCACATAGGAGGGCCCCAGGCGCACGAAGGCGTAGCCCAGCACCTCCCCGCCCCGGAAGAGGCCCCAGCCCTGGTAATTTCCCCGGGCCATCATGGAGAGGATGAGCCCCAGGGAACGCCGCTCCGCCCGGGGAAAGGCGGCCTTCATCTCCCAGCGGTAGAGCCAGCGCACCTCCCGCCGGCACAGGGGCCGCAGCTCCGGGCCGCTCACGGCCGGTCCCACTCCCGGGTCATGAGCACCGCATCCTCCCGGGGGTCGTCATAGTAGTTCTTCCGGCGGCCCACCTCGTAGAAGCCGTGCTTCTCATACAGAGCGATGGCCGGGGCGTTGCTGGCCCGCACCTCCGGGGTCAGGGAGGCCAGCTTGGCCGCCCCAAAGCGGGTGAAGGCCCCGATGAGGGCGTCGGCCACCCCCTGGCGGCGGTAGGCCGGGTCCACCGCCACGTTGTCGATATACCCCTCGTCCAGGATCACATGGAGCCCCGCATAGCCCAGCACCGTGCCGTCCTCCCCCTGGGCCACGATGAAACAGGCCGCGTCGTTGTAGAGCGCCTCGGCCAGCATGGCCTCGCTCCAGGGGTGGGAAAAGCACGTCCGCTCCAGCGCCGCAATGGCGGGAATATGCCCCCGGTCCATGGGGACCAGTTCATAGTTCATAACCATACTCCTTGTTCATGGGTTTAATGGGCCTCGGCCCAGCTCTGGCCGGCGTGGGCCTCGGCGGTGAGGGGCACCGAGAGCTCCGCCACCCCCTCCATCTCCTGGGTGAGGAGGGCGGCCACCTGCTCCGCCTCGGCCTGCGGGCACTCCACGATGAGCTCGTCGTGAACCTGGAGGACCAGCCGGGCCGCGAGGCCCTCCGCCTTCAGCCGGCGGTGGACCCGGACCATGGCCAGCTTGATGATGTCGGCGGCAGTGCCCTGGATGGGCATGTTCAGGGCCACCCGCTCCCCGAAGGAGCGGGTATTGAAGTTGGAGGACTTGAGCTCGGGCAGCCAGCGCCGCCGCCCCATGAGGGTGGAGACATAGCCGTCCTGCTTGGCCCGCTCCACCACGCCGGTCATATAGGCCCGCACCCCCGCGTACTTCTCAAAATACTTCTCCATATACGCCTTGGCCTCGGCAGGGGTGACCCCGATATCCTGGGCCAGGGAGAAGGCCGAGATCCCGTAGACGATGCCGAAGTTCACCGCCTTGGCCGCCGAGCGCATGCGCTTGGTCACCCGCTCCGGCGGCACGCCGAAGACCTGGGAGGCGGTGATGGTGTGGATATCCTCCCCCGAGCGGAAGGCGGCGATCATGTGCGCATCCCCGGCGATGTGGGCCAGCAGGCGCAGCTCGATCTGGGAGTAGTCGGCGTCCACCAGCACATTCCCGGGGCCGGGGACGAACATCTTGCGCAGCTCGGCCCCCAGCTCTGTGCGCACGGGGATGTTCTGCAAATTGGGCTCCGCCGAGGAGAGCCGCCCCGTGGCCGTCACCGTGTTCTGGAAGGAAGTGTGGATGCGCCCGTCGGCGGCAATGACCTTGGTCAGCCCCTCCACATAGGTGGAGGAGAGCTTGGTGTACTGCCGGTACTCCAGCACGTCCGCCACGATGGGAGCCTGCCAGCGCAGCTTCTCCAGCACCTCGGCGCTGGTGGAGTAGCCCGTCTTGGTCTTTTTCACCGGGGGCAGGCCCATCTTGTCGAAGAGGATATGCCCCAGCTGTTTGGGGGAGAGGATGTTGAACTTCTCCCCCGCCTCCTCATAGATGCGCTCCTGCACCTGGGCGATGCGGTCGTTGAGCATCCGGCCAAAGGCGGCCAGGGCCTCCCGGTCCACCAGCATGCCGGTGTGCTCGATCTCCGCCAGCACCGGGCAGAGGGGCAGCTCCACCTCGTAGTAGAGCTGGTGCATGCCCAGCTCCTCCAGCCGGGGGGCCAGGACCTCCTTGAGCGCGCCGGTGAGGGCGGTGTGGCTGGCCAGGGCCTCCTCTGCCTCCCCGCCGGCCAGGGGGGCGAAGGCGTCTTCCGCCAAGTACGTCTCCTTTGCCTTGGGGTATTCCCGGTTGAAGTAGGTCAGGCCCAGCTTCTCCAGCTCGTAGCTGCCGTCGGTGGGGGCCAGGAGATAGGCCGCCAGGGCGGTGTCGAAACAGAAGCCCTCCCCCTCGATATCCTGAGCTCGCAGATGGGAGAGGGGGCTCGTTAGATCGTGGGTGTTCTTTCGGATATCCCCGGCAAAGAGGGCGCGCAGGAGCGCCGGGTAGTTCTCCAGCATACTGGCGCGGAGGACGGCAGAGCGGACGCCCTCTCCCTCCCGCCAGGAGACGCACACCGCCTCCAGACCGGGCGCAGCCAGCACGCTCACCTCCTCCGCCCTGCGCCAAATCCCCAGCAGCTCCGCCCCCCGGGCGGGGCTGGCGACGCTCTCCCACGGCCCGGAGGCAGGCGCGTCCCCCTCCGCCGCCGGGGCGTCCCCCTGGGGGGCCTTCAGCCCCAGCTTGTCGATGAGCTTGGCAAATTCCAGCTTCAGGAACAGCTGGTAGAGGGCGGCGGCGGCGGGCTCCCGCCGCCGGGCGTCCTCGGGGGTAAAGTCGATGGGGGCGTCGGTGTGGATGGTGGCCAGGTCATAGGACATGCGGGCCTGCGCCTCCCCCTCCCGCAGCTTTTTGAGCACCGCGGGCTTGGCCTCCACCCCGTCCAAATGCTGATAGATGGCCTCCACGCTCTGGTAGCGGCGGATCAGGTCCAGGGCCGTCTTCTCCCCGATGCCCTTCACGCCGGGGATGTTGTCGCTGCTGTCCCCCATGAGGGCCTTCAGATCCACAATGTGGACGGGGTCAAAGCCGTACTCTGCCCGGAAGGCCTCCGGGGTCATGTCCCGGGCGGCGGTCTGGCCCATGCGGGTGGTCACCAGCTTCACGGTGGCGGTGTCCGTCACCAGCTGGAGGGAGTCCTTGTCGCCGGTGACGATGACCGTGTCCCACCCGGCGGCGGTGTCCTTGGCGGCGATGGTGCCGATGAGGTCGTCGGCCTCCCACCCGTCCAGCTCATAGCGGGGGATGTTCATGGCCGCGAGCACGTCCTTGAGGATGGGCAGCTGGGCCGCCAGCTCGTCGGGCATCCCCTTCCGCTGGGCCTTGTAGCCCTCGTAGGCCAGGTGGCGGAAGGTGGGGGCCTTCCGGTCAAAGGTCACGCACAATCCCTCCGGCTTCTCCTCCTCCAGCAGCTTGAGCAGGATATTCAGAAAGCCGTACACCGCGTTGGTGGGGGTGCCGTCCCGGGTGGTGAGCATCCGAATGCCGTAAAAGGCCCGGTTGATAATGGAATTTCCGTCGATGACCATGAGTTTGTTCATACTGCGCCTCCAGCTGGTGGTTTTGGTTGGACGGGTGCGGACTTAAAAGCCGTCGAAGAGGGTCATCTGGCTGGTGTCGGGCATGCCGTCCAGCGCCCCCGCCGCCCGGAGCTGCTCAATGTGGGTCTTGGAGACCTTGGGACAGGCGGCGGAAAATTCCTCCACCGAGATGAACCGCTTGCCCTCCCGCTGCTCCACAATGGACCAGGCCGCCGTCTCCCCCAGGCCCGGGATGGACGAGAACGGAGGCAGCAGGGTCCCCTTCCCCTCGTCCATCAGGAAGTGGGTGGCGTGGGAGCGGTAGAGGTCCACCGGCTCAAAGGCAAAGCCCCGCAGGTAGAACTCGTAGACCACCTCCAGGGTGGTGAGCATATCCTGCTCCACGGCGGTGGCCCCCTTCTCCTTGGCCTGGATCTCCCGCATCTTGGCCAGGGCGGTCTCCTGCCCCCGGCACATGCAGGTCTCGTCAAAGGCCTTGGCCCGGATGGAGAAGTAGGCCGCATAGAAGGCCAGGGGCTTGTGGACCTTGAACCAGGCGATGCGGAAGGCCATCATCACATAGGCCACCGCGTGGGCCTTGGGGAAGAGGTACTTGATCTTCTTGCAGGAGTTGATGTACCACTCGGGGACCTTGGCCGCCTTCATCTCCTCCTCGGCCCCCTCAGGGAGCCCCCGGCCCTTGCGCACCGACTCCATGATCTTGAAGGAGCGCTTCTCCGGCATGCCGCAGGCGATGAGGAAGAGCATGATGTCGTCCCGGCAGCCGATGGCCTCCCCGACGGGGAT
>CALXCU010000102.1 GCA_944386885.1 uncultured Oscillospiraceae bacterium
GTCCACCGAGAGCACCCCGTCCTCCACCTTCAGGCCCGCTCCGATCTGGTAGCTCATGCCCGCGCCGCTGGCCACCCGGCCGGCCAGGGCCGCCCCGGCGGAGACGCTCCCCCGCAGCTCACACATCCCCCACCGCCTCCTCCACGCGAAACTCGCTCCGGGGCACGATGGTGTCCACCGTCTCCCCGCCCGGGCCCACCAGGCGCACGTCGTAGCAGTAGCAGCCGGGGGACAGGCCCGCCGTGTCCTCCGGCTCCTCCGGCTCCGGCGGGAGGTTATCCAGGTACACCTGGTATTTCTCGTCGTTCCCGGTGATGGCCGTCAGCGCCCCGCCCTCGTCCATGGTGAGGTCCACAAACCCGCCGTGGGTCTGCATGGCGCTGGCGTCCACCCCATCAGGGACGGCGATGTAGCCGTTGGGCAGCTCGGGCCGGTCCCACGACTGGATAGGAGGCCTGGCCCCGTTTTCGTTTGCTTCCACTCGGATGATGTTCATGTGCGGCCTCCTTTCTTAGCCGATGGCAACGTAATAATATGTTTTATTTGCGGAATTAAGTTGTAATCTCGGGGCCATCGGATCTCCAGTCCTGTCATTGGCATACCACTCTAGTTCCGTATAATCACTGTAAATATGTGTCCTTGCACAAGACAAACTAGAGATATCTACTTCACTTCCGTATATCAGCTTATATTTATAGGAATCAAAGCTAGTAGACATAGCCTCGCATGGGAAAATACCAATATCAGACACTGACTGTGAGTTGGCAATAAAGACGATCTTTGGTTCAAACGGAAACATCAGACTATTCGGACTTCCTGATCCACACGTCCCCGTCCCTCTATAGTTCCCCGTGGCGATTTTCGCCCCCTGGCTCATGAGCGCCGCCATGGTGTCCACATCGCTCTTCCGGGCGGCGTCGCTGTCCGCCTGGGGGGCGGGGAGGCCCGTGAGGCGGTGGGCGCCCATGTTGAGGTTGCCCTGCATGGTCCCGCCCGAGAGGGGCAGGTAGTCCATCTCGGGAAGCTGGGCCTCGGGGACCTTGCCGTCGCTGCCCAGGCTGGCCACGCCGCCCGCCTGGCCCTTCTGGCTCAGGGGGACGTAATCGGCCAGCTCCGCGTCGGTGACAAAGGCCCCGGCGGGGTCCTCCACGGTGACGCTCAGCTCGCCGGAGACCGCCACCGCCACCGGGTAGCGGTGCACGTCCAGCCCCTCGGTGATGGGGGGCACCTGTGGGGCGCGGTCCCCCAGGGCGGCGTAGTACATCAGGGTGGGGGCGTCGTCCCCCGCCCGGGCGAAGACGCCGAACTCGCGCAGGGTGAAGCCCGTCTGGAGCCCGCCGTTCAGGTTGTTCCGGTACTCGGCCACCAGGGAGAGCTGCCCGCCGCTCACCTGGGGGGTGGAGTAGGTCCCCGCCGCCCGGTCCTGGATGAGGGCGGTGAGGGCCTTGGCCGCGCTCGCGCTCCCCACCGCGCCCGAGCCCACCCGGACCGCGGTAATGGTCAGGGTATCACCCGCCGCCGCCCGGGCCAGCAGGCCCTCCCCGGCGGTGGTCACAACAAATCCGTACATATCATCCCTCCTGCATGGCCGGGAGCGCCGTCTCCCGGATGGTCCAGAATGTGCCGCCCAGGCGGACGGCGGCGGAGAGCTCCGCCATCTCGTAGGCCAGGGACCAGCTCAGGTGGGCGGGCTTGATCTCGTCCACCGCGGCCTGGATCTCCGCCGCGTCCGCGGCCTCCAGGGGTGCGGCCAGGCCCGAGAGCACCACCTGGAAGGCGTAGTCCTCCGGGGCCTCCTCCACGCGCACCTGCCCCGCGTCGAAGCCGAAGGCGGCCACCACGGCGGCGATCTTGGCGGCGGTGGTGGTGCCCTGGCCCCGCAGGCGGGAGAGGATCTTGCTCCGCCGGGCGGAGTTGGGGCCCGTCCCGTCCACGGGCAGGCCCACCCAGGCCTCCCACAGGGAGAGGCCCCAGGTGGCCGTGTCCACCCAGAGCTGGTCCAGGGTGTCCGACTCGGACACGCCCAGGGCCTCCACCTGGAGCCCCAGCACCCGCTCCAGCTCCGCCACCGGCGGGCTGAGCTGGTAGTACCGGGGCAGCATCTCAATCAGCTGCATCGCGTTTCCTCCTTTCGGGCCCGGAAGCCCGGTTCTATCGCCCTCGCCGGGCGGGCGTCCTGCGCGGACGGCACGCCTGCGCGGCGGGCGCCAGGCCCTTTCCCGAAAGGGCCTGGACCAAAGGGCCAAAGAAGGGCTGCGCCCCTCTTTGGAATCTCCCCAAAGGGTACGCTCCCACGCCCCGGCCGCCCTTTCTGCGGTTGCACAGGCTTGGCGGGAGGCAGCTGCCGCCCTCTGCCTGTCAACTACCTGGTGGGCCGGGTGCTGCACCGCAGTCCCCAGGCCCTCCTGACAGGCACAAACCCCCAGCTTCTGGCGGAAAGCCGTGCAACCGCGTGAGGGCTGAGGGCACGCGAACGAGCGCCTTTTGGGGGAGCCCAGAGGGGGCGGAGCCCTCTCTGGCCCTTCTTTCCCACCCCTTTCTTCGGGAAGAAAGGGGTGCGCCGTCCGCGCAGGACACGCCGTCCGCGCAGGACGCCCGTGCGGCAAGCACGCCCCCGCAGGGTCCCTGCGGCCCTCCTTATGCCGTCTCGGTGACGCTCACGCTGCCCAGGACGGGGACCTGGTCCTTGGTGAGGGTGATATTGCCCGTCCCGCCGCCCAGGGTGAGGGCGGAGAAGTCCTCCACGCCGGGGATGCCCAGCAGCAGCCCCAGCACCCGGTTGTAGAGCACGGGGTAGGAGGTGTCGTCCGCGCTGTTGTAGTAGACGGGGGTGAAGTGCTCGTCCACCAGGGTGTGGAAGTAGGCCGTCACCTGCCCGGCGAGGGCCTCCTCCACCGCCCCGGTGCTGCCCCCCTGGGTGAGTGTCACGGCGGCGGAGACGCTGATGGAGCGCTCGCTGGCCGCCGAGACGGCCACGCTGGCCCCGATGGGCCGCTGGGCCTCGATGGCCGCCTCCACCGCCTCCACGATGTCCTCCCCCGGGGCCTCCCGGTTGGCGTCCACCAGCACCACCCCCACCGTGCCCGGCCCGTCCGGGAGCTCGGTGACCTTGGCGTTGCCCACCCCGGGCACCGCCAGGGCCCACTGCCGGTACTGGTAGCCGTTGCCGCTGGTGGGGGGCTGCTGCACCCGCTCTCGGATGCGGGCGAGGAGGGCGGCGTCGCTCTCCGGGTCGGTGCCGCCGGAGGCCTCCCCGTTGGCGTAGGACGTCAGGCCCGCCAGGTTCACGTACATCCGGTCGATGGCCCCCGCCTCCACGTTGTAGGCGCTGCCCACGGCATCGGCCTCCAGCCGGCCGGAGCCGGTCCCCTCCGCGCCCAGGGTCACCGCCGCGGCCAGGGAGAAGGAGAGCCCGCCCCCGGTGAGGAAGGCCGTCCCCTGGGGGATCACCAGCCCCGGCGTCCCCGCAAAGGAGATGGCGCAGGAGGCGGTGGTCCCCGCCCGGCGGGTGATGTCGTAGTACTGCCGCCCCACCAGGTCGATGTAGCCCCCGCTGCTCTCGTCCACGAAGAGCATGGAGGGCACCGCCGCGAGGGCCATGTACAGCTTGCTCATCTCCACCGCGGCGGGCCCCACCACGCCGTCGGCAAAGCCCCCCGCCAGGGGGGAGAGCCCCTGCCCGGGCTGGATGGCCTCCAGCATGGCCTGCTTGAGGGCCTCGGGCGTCTTATCCTCGAACATCCAAACGCGCCTCCCCGTATACCGTCTGCACCGTCACCGAGATATGGAGCTCGGAGCCCTCCAGACCCTCCACCGCGGCGGCAGCCCCGGTGATGTAGGGGCTCACGGTGAGGGCCTCCTCCACATAGCGCCTGGCCTCGCTCAGGCGGGTGTCGCTGTTGTAGGGCTGGCCCACCAGGCGCATGAGCTCACAGCCGTAGTCCCAGGTGAAGGGACTCCAGCGGTAGCGCTCGGTCATCACCGCGCGCCAGGCCCAGCCCTTCACCGCCTCCAGGCCGCTCACCAGCACCGGCCCGCCCCCGTCGAACCGGGGCAGGCCCCGGGCGTAGTCCATGGCCACGTCCCGGTAGAGGGGCAGGTCCTCCGGGGAGGCCGAAGCGGCGGGGGCGCCCGCCGCGAAAAAGGGGAGCAGCTGCCGCGCCATCACGGCCACCTCGCTTTCTGTAGGATGTAGTAGTCCTGCCCGTCCGCCGTGACCAGCAGGAGGAGCTTGTCCCCGGCGCGCAGGAGGTCCTCCCCGCCGGTGTCCTGGCTCCAGGCGTAGGAGAGCTCCGGGGGGACGTGGAGGTCCCCCGCCTCCAGCACCAGCCCCGCGCAGGAGACCCGCAGGGAGCCGCCCCCCGCGGCCAGCACGGTCCCGAAGAGCCATCCGCCCATCCGGACGCCCCCGGTCCGCCCGCCCCCCAGCGCCCCGGCCAGGCGGGCGTACACGTCGCTCATGCCTTCACCTCCTGCCCCGCGCCGGCCTCGTTCATGAGGTTGCGGAAGTTCAGGGAGAGGCGGCAGAAATACTGCCGGTTCTTCCAGGTGTGGGTGTCGCTGTCGATCCAGCACAGCCCCGCCGCCCCGGCGGCGTTGTCCCGCAGCAGGACCGCGCCCCCCGAGAGGAGGGCGGGGCTGCCCAGGCACTCGGCGGTGAGGGTCTGCTCCAGGCCGTGGTCCTCCAGCCAGGCCCGGGCCTCCGCCCCGGCGTCCTCCCCGTCCCGCTGCTCTAGCACATGCTGGAGCCGGCCGTAGAGGGCGATGCTCTCCGCGTCCTCCACCGTGCGGATGAGCTGCCCCTCCTGGGAGTAAACGGCCACCGCGTTCTGGAGGCCGGTGATGTCCTCCCGGATGCGCAGGGTCTGGAGGTTGGCCCCCGGGGCGATCTCCAGGCTGGCCGCCGTGGGCTTCTCCACCACCTCCAGGCGGCCCTGCCCGTCCATGCGGGCCAGGTACCGCCGCCCGTTCTGCTCCCCGGCCAGGGTGTAGAGGGTGTCCACGATCTGGCTCAGGGCGGTGCCGGGGAATTTGCGGGAGACCGTCACCCCGGTGGAGGCCAGGCGCCCCACGGGCACGCCGAAGTCCGCGCACACCGCCCGCACCGCCGCCTCCGGGGCGGCGGTGCGGAACTGGTACCAGCCCTCGTTGCCCGAGAGGAACCGCCCCCGGTCCAGGGCGGTGACCTCCGTGAGGGAGGCGTCGGTGCCCCGCTCCCGGGCGGCGATCTCCCCCAGGAAGACCGGCGCCCCGTCCACCCGCAGCACGGCCCGGGTCCCCAGGGCGCAGGGCAGCTCCCCCAGGGAGCCGTCCCGCGGCGTCACCAGGGATACGGAGAGCTCCCGGGACACCTGCCGGATGCTCCCCGACCAGGAGAGCATGCTCACCCGCTCCGTCACGTCCACCTCCGGCCCCCCGGAGGTGGAAAAAATCAGCTGATAGTCCGCCA
>CALXCU010000103.1 GCA_944386885.1 uncultured Oscillospiraceae bacterium
GCATGACCACTCCACCCCTGCCCCGGAAGGCGGGGGACGAGCTCGTGGACTCCATGGACGACGACTTCTCCGCCGTCGTCTTTAAGATCCAGGCCAACATGAACAAGGCTCACCGGGACCGCATTGCCTTCCTGCGCATCGTCTCCGGCCGCTTTGACGCGGACAGGGAGGTTTACCACGTCCAGGGGGGCAAGAAGATCAAGCTCTCCCGGCCCCAGCAGCTCATGGCCGCCGAGCGGGAGATCATTGAGGAGGCCTATGCGGGGGATATCATCGGCGTGTTCGACCCGGGCATTTTCTCCATCGGCGATACCCTGTGCGCGCCGGGGAAGAAGTTCAAATTTGACCCCATCCCCACCTTTGCCCCCGAACACTTTAAGCGGGTGCGCAGCCTGGACACCATGAAGCGCAAGCAGTTCCTCAAGGGCATGGAGCAGATCGCCCAGGAGGGCGCTATCCAGATCTTTAAGACGCCCTACTCTGGCATGGAGGAGGTTATCGTGGGCGTGGTGGGCACCCTTCAGTTCGATGTGCTGGAGTACCGGCTGAAAAACGAGTACAACGTGGACTTGTACATGGAGGGCCTGCCCTACGAGTACATCCGCTGGATCGTCCGGGAGGACGAGGACGCGGAGCCCTTGAAGGAAGAGGACCTGATCCTGGGTACTGACACCAAGTTGGTGGAGGACTATAAGGGCAACCAGCTTCTGCTCTTTGGCTCCCAATGGGCCATTCAGTGGACCACGGAGCGCAACCCCGGCATCCGCCTGGCGGAATTCGGGGGGGCACGCTTCGAATAAACGGCAGGACGCAGACGCGCGCCGCTCCCCGGATGGGGAACGGCGCGCGTTTTTATGAACAAGGGGAAATCGTAAGAGGAAGGGTCCCTCAGGGGAAGAAAGAAAAGAGCTGTGTGGCCGGCATTCATTTCTCAAAAAGCAGGCACAGGCGTCCCCCTGGCGCTGTCATACACCTGGGTGGTCACATATCCGGTCACATTTTCAAATCTTTCTGCACAAAGTATAAAACAATATATTTTAAAAGTCAACCCCTGTGGGAGAAGGGCCCTTAGGAGGCGAATTTGTCCAGATACCCCATCACCAGGATGACCAGCACGATCAGGGGCAGGATATAGGTGAAATAGACCCGGAACCGGGCGGGGAAGCGGATGCCCTGCCCCTCGTCCACCTCGGCAAGAAAATTCTGGAAGCCCCAGCCCTTCCGGGTGCAGCAGAAGAGCAGGTAGATCACCGAGCCGATGGGCAGCAGGTTGTTGCTGACCAGGAAGTCCTCAAAGTCCATAATGCTCATGCCCAGGAGCTGCACGCCGCTCCACAGGTTGTTGCCCAGCAGGCAGGGCAGGCTCAGCAGGAGAATCAGGATCAGATTGGCCGCCACAGCCTTGCCCCGGGAGATGCCCCACTTGTCCATCCAGCAGGCCAGAATATTCTCAAACACGGCGGTGACGGTGGACAGGGCGGCGAAAAACAGGAACACAAAGAAGAGGGCCCCCCACAGCCGCCCGCCGGGCATGGCGTTAAAGACATTGGGCAGGGTCACAAAAATCAGATTGGGCCCCTGGTCGGGGTTCACCCCGAAGGCGAAGGCGGAGGGGAAGATGATCAGGCCCGAGGTGAAGGCCACAAAGGTGTCCAGAATGCCCACGTTGATTGCCTCGCCGAAGAGGCGGCGCTCTTTGCCGATATAGCTGCCGAAAATGGCCATGGCGCCGATGCCCAGGCTCAGCGTAAAGAAGGACTGGCCCATGGCGGCGTAGACGGCCTCAAACAGGCGGAAACGCCCCTGGGCGTCGTACATCAGATTGTGGAAATTGGGCACCAGATAGAACTTCAAGCCCTCTATGGCGCCGGGCAGGGTCAGGGAGCGGACGGCCAATACCACTAACAGGGCCAGCAGGCAGAGCATCATGGCCTTATTCGCCTTTTCCACGCCGTTTTTCAGCCCCTTACTGCATACCACCATGCCCAGCACCACTACGATGACCATGAACAGCAGCTGGATGCCCACATCCTGGGTCTGCATGGTGGAAAAGGCCTCGCTGACCTGGGCGGTGTCCATGCCATCGAAGGCGCCAGTGGCCATCTTAAAGAAATAGAGCAGCAGCCAGCCGGCGATGGTGGTGTAAAACATCATCAGCAGGTAATTGCCCGCCATGCCAAACCAACCGTACCAATGCCATTTGGTCCCCTTGGGCTCCAGCTGTTGAAAAGACATGGTGATGCTCTTCCGGCTGGCCCGGCCCACGGCAAATTCCATAGACATGATGGGCAGGCCCATGATGATTAGAAAGGCCAGATAGATCAGCACAAAGGCCGCGCCGCCATACTGCCCCACGATATAGGGGAAGCGCCAGACGTTGCCTAAGCCGATGGCGCACCCGGCGGAGATGAGCACAAAGCCCAGCCGGGAGGCAAAAGTTTCTCTCTCTTTCACAGTATGTCCTCCTTGTGAAGTATGGGCCGGCAGGCCCTAACAGAGCATTTTATCACGTTTTTCCACCCTGTCAACCGGCAGAGAGGGCCTTAGTTTGACTTTTCTGCTGTAAGAGGGTACAATGGGAACATTAAGGTTCAAATACGATGGAAAGGAAGAGGGACCGTGACTTTTCTCTCCGCGCCTTTTTTCCTCTTTTTCCCGGTAGTCGTGCTCGGTTACCATCTGCTCCCTCGGGGCTACAAGGCCCCTTGGCTGCTGCTGGCGAGCTGGTTTTTCTATCTCTGTGCGGGGCCGGAGTACGCCCCCTTTCTGCTTTTCGCCATTCTGCTCTCCTATGGGGCAGGACGGCTTTTAGAGGGCGGGAGGCGCCGCTGGGCGGTGGCGGGGACGATTGTCCTGTGCGCCGGACTGCTCTTTGTGTTCAAATATTTGAACTTTGCCTGCTCTCTGGCCGCGGGAGCCCTGGCGGCGCTGGGACTCTCGGTGTCCGCGCCAGTATTTCACCTGCTTCTCCCGGCGGGAATCTCCTTCTATCTCTTTGAGGCCATGGGTTATGTCATCGACGTCTACCGGGGCAAGGTCCCCGCCCAACGCAGCCTCCTGCGCCACGCCCTCTTCCTCTCCTTTTTCCCCCAGCTCCTCTCAGGGCCCATTGCCCGTGCTCCCCAGCTCATACCCCAGCTGGAGAAGCTGCCGCCGGTCACCTGGGACGGCCTGCGGGAGGGACTCTTCCGCTTTTTGTGGGGGGCCTTTAAAAAAATGGTGCTGGCCGACCGGCTGGCCATCCTGGTGCAGACCGTCTTTGCTGCGCCGGGAGACTTCGGCCGGCTCCAGGTGGCGCTGGCGGCGGTGGCCTTCTCCCTGCAGATTTACTGTGATTTTTCGGCCTACTCGGATATGGCCATTGGCGCGGCCAGAGCGATGGGCTTCACCCTCACGGAAAATTTCCGGGCCCCTTATCTGGCCCGGACCATCCAGGAGTTCTGGCGGCGGTGGCATATCTCCCTGTCCACCTGGTTCCGGGACTATCTCTATTTTCCCCTGGGGGGCTCCCGCCGGGGGAAAGTCCGCACCTGGGTCAATGTCCTCATTGTCTTTGCAATCAGCGGCCTGTGGCACGGGGCTGGGCTGACCTACTTGGCGTGGGGGCTGCTCAACGGCGCCTACCAGGTGGCGGGCTCCATTACGGCCCCTGTCCGAAAGCGTCTGCGGGGGGCGGTGGGCCTGAAGGAGGATAGCTTCCTCACGGTCTGGCTTCAGCGGGGCATTACCTTTGTGCTGGCCACCGGGGCCTGGGTGTTCTTCCAGGCCTCCTCCCTGGATCTGGCCGGGCAGATGTACGCGGGCCTCTTTGCAGGGCCGGCGTGGGTCTTTACCTCCATGGGCCTGGACCGGTGGGACCTTCTTGTGGCGGCGGCGGGACTTCTGCTGCTGTTCTGGGTGGACCTGCTGGAGGAGAAGAAACCCCTCCCGGAGCGGTGGCGGGCCCTGCCCCTCCCCGCCCGGTGGGCGGCGGCCCTGGCGCTGCTGCTGGCGGCGGCCGTCTTTGGCTGCTATGGGCCGGGCTATGACGCCCAGTCCTTCATCTATTTCCAATACTAAGGGGGTGTTCCCGTGGCAAAACACCGGATGCTGCGGCGGGTATGTGCCGCTGTGCTGTTCCTGGCCCTGGCCGCAGCGCTGCTGGCCCTGGCCGGGCAGGTCCTGCGCCCGCCCCAAGTGAGCTATGGCTCTACCTGGCGGGCCTACCGGGCTGAGCCGGAGGACACTATAGACGTGCTCTACTTCGGCTCTTCCTACGCCTATTGTGACTTTGACCCGGTGGAGATCTACCGGCACAGCGGCCTGACGGGCTATGTGATGGGGGGCAGCGAGCAGACCATGGCCATCACCTACTGGTATCTGCGGGAAGCTCTGGAGACCCAGAGCCCCCAGGCGGTGGTCATTGAGCCCACCGGCGTGTTCTTCGAAAAATACCAGCAGTACACCCAGACCAACCTGGTCTACATGCCCGTTTCGCTCAACAAGCTGGGGGCCGTTTTCACGGCAGCTGAGCCGGAGCTGCGCCTGGGGCTGCTGTGCGACCTGTGGTTCTACCACAACCGCTGGAAAGAATTGACCTGGGAGGCGGTGCAGGAGGCCCTGGCCCCCGCTGAGCCCGACACGCGCAAGGGCTTCACCGGCGTGGTGGGGACGGCTGCCGAGCTGACCCTGACCCGAAACCCCCGTCCGGTGAGTGAAGCGCAGTATGAGGAGAACCTCCAATGGCTTCTGCGCGCTCTGGCGCTGTGTGAAGAGCGGGGCATAAAGGCGGTGCTGCTGGTGAATCCCACCTACAGCCAGTGCTCCCCCGAGCAGTACCGGCAGCTGGAGGGCGATGTGGCCCAGGCCGCGCCGGAGGCCCGCTTTTACAACTGGGCGGACGGCTTTGAGGCCTTGGGCCTCATCCCGGCGGAGCACCTCTACGACGGGGGGCATTTGAACCGGGCAGGGGCGGCCGTCTATGCTGGAAGCGTGGCGGCGCTCCTGACGGAAGATGTGGGCCTCGCACCCATGGAACAGACGGCGGAACACGCCGCCGCCTGGCAGGCCGCCGTGGCGGACCGGGACAGGGCCCAGACGGGAGAATAGGACGCGCCCCGGCAGAATTTTTCTGCCGGGGCGTTTTTGTGTCACAAATTGGCCCTGAGGTGCGTTATAGAGGGTGAAACCGGGTTTCAAACCATGGAGAAAGGAAGTGGCTTTATGGATGCGCAGGCGCTCTCTTCCTCCTTCGCGGCGGGGGAGGAGGAGACTCTCGCCCAGATGATCGAGCGCTACGGTCAGCCTCTGCTGCGCTACTGCCACCATATCCTGTGCGATTACCACGAGGCCCAGGACGCGGTGCAGATCACCTTCTGCAAGGCCTACACCCACCGCCGGCGCTTCCAGCCGGGCAGTAATCTGTCGGCCTGGCTCTACCGCCTGGCCTATACCACCTGTGTGGATCTGCTGCGGCGGCGCAGGCGAGAGCTCTTTATCCCGCCTCCGGTCCCGGCGGAAGACCCGGACTACATCGGCCCGGAGCTGCGCAGGGCGCTTTTGACCCTGTCGGCGGAGGAGCGTGCGCTGGTCTTTGGCCGGGTGATGGAGGAGCGCAGCTATGAGGAGCTCTCCCAGATGCTGGGCAAGAGCGCGGCCACCTTACGCAAACGCTACGAGCGGGCCCGGGGCAAACTGGCCCGCTTGCTCACCGAACAGGAGGGATCTTTATGAAGCGAACCCCCGAGGAGGAGCGCATCTGTCAGGCGCTCTCCGCCATTGAGACCCCGGAAGCCTCCCTGGAGGAAGGGGTGCGCTCCCGGCTGGAGCGCCGGGAGCGGCAGAACCGGCCCTATTTCCGCATGGCTGCGGTGGCGGCCTGCCTGGTGGTCCTGCTGGGCGCCGCAGTGGGAGCCGCCGGATTCCGCGAAGCCTGGCGGTATTTCTTCCCCGGCGTGCCGGAACATGCCGTCACCGAGGTGAACATCTCCCAGACCAATAGGGGCTATACCCTCACCGTGGAGGACGCGGTGGCGGACGATACCGGCATGCTGCTCCTCCTGTCCCTCACCCGGACCGACGGGGCGGAGATTGACCCGGACCTGCGCATGTATTTCGGCGACATGAGCCTGGAGGGTACCCTGAGCCTGGACGGAAAAAAGGTCCTCACCTCCAGCGGCAGCTACGGCATGGACGGCCGGATCCGCTCCGGCGACGGCAAGACCCTGTATTTTGTGGAAAATCTGTCCATCATCGGTGAGGAGGCCCTGGCGGGGCGGACCCTCACCTATGAGGTGCCCGCGCTGGGCAAGTGGTATGAGGTAAAGACGGCCACCCTGTCTCTGGAGACGTTGGCGGAGCGGGAGATCCCCACCTACGCCCGTGAGCCGGAGGCAGATCCCCCCACCCAGATGGGCCGCATCCTGGCCGAGCAGGACTGCGACCTGCCCATCCCCCAAGTGGAGGGCTTTTCCGGCGCGGCCGTGCGTGGCGCGCTGATGACCGAAGACGGCCTGTCCATCGCGGTGGAGAGCGTCCATGGGGTGCGGGACCTGACCGACTGCATCGGCGTGGAAGCCGGCGCTCTGATCGACACCCGAACGGGAGAGCGCTATGAGGCAATCAGCAGCACCACAGCCTATCTGCCCGACGGGACAGAGGTCTGGGTCACGTCGTTCCGGGAGTGCCCCCTGACGGCGGAGGACCTGCCCTGGCTGGAGCTGGAGGCGGAGTATCAGATCGCCCAGCTGGTCACCACGGAGCCCTTCCAGCT
>CALXCU010000104.1 GCA_944386885.1 uncultured Oscillospiraceae bacterium
TTAAATAAACGGTGGAAGAACTTGAACGTAACGGCTGCCCTAGAGCCAGCCCATTGACCGGACTATGAAACTACCAGCGTATCTGGACGGCGGAGCGCGGGGGATATGAGGTGGACTTCCTGATCCAACGAGAGGGCAGCATTCTTCCCATCGAGGTAAAAGGCGGGGCGCATACCAGGGCCAAACGCCTGGAGGCGTATCAAAAGTCCTTCCATCCGGCGTATTCCATCAAGCGTTCCACCAGAAATTTCGGTTTGGAAAACGACCAGAAATCGGTGCCTCTCTATGTCTGCTTCTGTATCTGAATAAACAGCGGTCCCCGGAGCCCCTGCGCCCCAGGGACCGCTATTTACCATCACCCCAGGCCGCATCGAACGAGATGGAGACCATCTTCTGATCCCGTTCCACACAGTAGATGGGCAGCTGCCGGGCAGAGGCGGAGGCTCCCACGATGGCCGGGTGATTGACCACCGCAAACATGGCGCAGGCGGCCAGCACGCAGAGCACAGCGGTGAGGACCGAGCGGCGCAGGACGATACATTTCATCACAGACTCCTCCTTTTGACAAAAGTACTCCTCTATTTATATGAGATGCCGGAGGGGAGATAGCACCGGCCCGGAGGGAGGAGGGAATGAGAGTGGACAGAATGCACAAAAATATGGTAAAATAAATTAAATGGCTTGACATCTCTGGAGGGAGCCTGTATATTGTCCATAGTGAAAGGACGAAATAAACCGTGGTGTATTTGAAAGGAGGACAACTACATGCGTATGATGGACGCGCTGGTCAAGACCGCCCCCGCCGTGGGCCTGGAGCTGCGGCAGGTACCTGTGCCTGAGCCCGGGCCGGGCGAGGTGCTCATCAAAGTGCACAAGACCGCGATCTGCGGCACAGATGTACACATCTACGACTGGAACACCTGGGCACAGGAGCATGTGAAGCCCCCTATGGTCATCGGCCACGAGTATGTGGGCGAGATCGCCGCCCTGGGTGCCGGCGTGGAGGGGTTCCATGTGGGCCAGAAGGTCAGCGGCGAGGGGCACATCACCTGCGGACACTGCCGGAACTGCCACAACGGCAACATTCAGTGGTGCAAAAATACCAAGAGCGTGGGCGTAGACCGGGACGGCGCCTTTGCCGAGTATGTCTGTATCCCCGCCCGGAACGTGATCCTCATCCCACAGAACATCCCGGAGGACGTGGTGGCCTTCTTTGACGCGGTGGGCAACGCCACCCACACCGCCCTGATGTGGAATCTGGTGGGAGAGGATGTGCTCATTACCGGCGCGGGACCCATCGGCATCATTGCCGTGGGCATCTGCAAATACGCCGGGGCCCGCCGGGTGGTCATCACCGACCTGAACGACTACCGCCTGGAGCTGGCCCGGAGCATGGGGGCCGACGCGGCGGTGAACGTGGGCCGGGAGGACCTGCACGAGATCATGCACAAGCAGGGCCTCACCGAGGGCTTCGACGTGGGCCTGGAGATGAGCGGCAGCGGCGCGGCCTTCTCCCAGATGATCGGCGTCATGCGCAACGGCGGCAAGATCTCCCTGCTGGGCCTGGCCGACGCCCCCATCACCGTGGATATGAACAACGTTATCGGCAAGGGCCTCACCCTCCAGGGCATTTACGGGCGCAAGATGGACAATTGGCACCAGATGTCCTACATGGTCCAGGGGGGCCTGGATCTGACGCCGGTGATTACCCACCGCTACCACTACACCCAGTTCCAGGAGGGCTTCCAGGCCATGAAGAGCGGCCGCTCGGGCAAGGTCATCCTGGACTGGAGCAAGTAAGGGACGGAAAAGGAGGAATTTTCTGTGAAATCCGCGCTGAAACAGTACCAGGAGACCCTGGACCAGATCCGCCGGGAGGGCACCTACAAAGATGAGCGGATCATCACCACCCCCCAGCGCTCCCGCATCGACACCACCGCCGCCAAGCGGGTGGTAAACCTGTGCGCCAACAACTACTTGGGCCTCTCGGACAGCCCGGAGCTCATCCAGGCGGCCAAGGAGAGCTATGACAAATGGGGCTTCGGCCTCTCCTCGGTGCGCTTCATCTGCGGCACTCAGTCCATCCACAAGGAGCTGGAGGGCAAGCTGGCGGAGTTCCTGGGGATGGACGACGCCATTCTCTACTCCTCCTGCTTCGACGCCAACGGCGGCCTCTTTGAGACGCTTTTGGGCAGTGAGGACGCGGTCATCTCCGATGAGCTCAACCACGCCTCCATCATCGACGGCGTGCGCCTGTGCAAGGCCAAGCGCTACCGCTACAAGAATAACGACATGGGGGACCTGCGCCGCCAGCTTCAGGACGCCCGGGACTCCGGGTGCAAGGTAAAGCTCATCGCCACCGACGGCGTGTTCTCCATGGACGGCTATATCGCCAACCTGAAGGGCATCTGCGACCTGGCCGACGAGTTCGACGCCCTGGTGATGGTGGACGACAGCCACGCCGTGGGCTTTATGGGCGCCCACGGTCGGGGCACCCCCGAGCACTGCGGGGTTATGGGCCGGGTGGACATCCTCACCGGCACCTTTGGCAAAGCGCTGGGCGGGGCCTCCGGCGGCTACACCGCCGCCCGGCAGGAGATTGTGGACCTGCTGCGCCAGCGCAGCCGCCCCTACCTCTTCTCCAATACGGTGGCCCCCGCCATCTGCGCGGCCACCCTCAAGACTCTGGAGCTGCTCACCGCCTCCACCCAGCTGCGGGACAAGGTCCACGCCAATGCCCGCTATTTCCGCGCCGAGATGGAGAAGCTGGGCTTCGACCTGCTGCCCGGCGAGCACCCCATTGTGCCCGTTATGCTCTATGACCCCAAGGTGGCCAACGAGTTCGCCGCCCGGATGCTGGAGAAGGGAGTCTATGTGGTGGGCTTCTGCTACCCGGTGGTCCCCCGGGGGAGGGACCGGGTGCGCCTCCAGAACCCCGCCGGTCACACTAAGGAGGACCTGGACTTCGCGGTGCAGTGCTTCGGCGAGGTGAAGCTGGACATGGGCCTCTAAAGCCAGCTTGTCCTGGGCTTTTCCACAAGACGGCCGGGAGCGGTGGAAAAAGAAACGCCCGCCGGACCTCATGCGAGGCCCGGCGGGCGTCTGTATCCGTTACGGTTCCTCTTCCCGGGGCGGGACAGGCTCCTCCCCGCGGGGCGGATTTCTCCGCTCCTCCCAGTGCAGGCGCTTCAGCCGCCGGCGCACATCCCGGCGCAGCAGGCTGTAGAGCACGGAGGCCACCGGCACGCTGAGCAGCACGCCGGGCAGGCCGAAGAGACCGCCGCCCACCGTCACGGCAGTGAGAACCCAGATGCCGGGCAGGCCGATGGAGGTGCCAACGACCCGGGGATAGATGACATTGCCCTCGATCTGCTGGAGGATGGCCAAGAAAACCAGGAAGATCAGTGCCTTCAAGGGAGAGACCATCAGCAGCAGGAAGGCGGCCAGGATGGCCCCAATATAGGCGCCCGCCACCGGGATCAGGGCGGATACGCCGATGATGACCCCCACCAGAGGGGCGTAGTCGGCCTGGATAAAGAGCATCCCGCCGGCGCACAGGGCCCCCAGGATGCAGGCCTCGATGACCTGCCCGGTGACAAAATTGGTGAACGTGTCGGCAGTCAGCCGGACCACGTCCAACACCGTGTTGGCGACGGGGGGCTTCACATAGGCCCGCAGCAGATTGCGGCACTGGGGGAGAAGCGTCTCCCGCCCGCCCAGCATATAGATGGAGAAGATCAGGGACAAAACTCCGGTGACCAGCATGGAGATCAGGGTGCTGGTGATGGAAACCACCCCCATGACCGTGTTGGTCAGGCCCTGAGCCAGCCCCTCCAGAGCGGTGCGCAGGTAGGAGGTCAGCTCCGGGATGCCGGGCAGGAGGTCAAAGATGCTCTCGTCCACATGGAGATAGGCCAGCAGCTCGTTGAGCATGCGCTGGAGATTATAGAGGTATCCGCTCAGCTGGGCAGCGAAAAGCTGGACGCTTTCGGCAACCTGGGGAATGATGAAGGAGACGATAACAGCGAGGACCACCAGCAGCGCGGCATAGGCCGACACCACGGCCAGAGGCCGGGCCAGCTTCCCGGCGCTTATCCGGGCGAAGGGCCGCTCGTAGAGGCGGTAAAAAAACTGGCAGGGGCGGTTGAGAATGAAAGCCAGGGCAAAGCCGATAAACAAGGGCTGGAGCAGTCCCAGCAGCTGGCCCAGCAGGCCCAGGAGGGCGTCAAACTGCACCAGGCAGAGCACCAGCAAAACGGCGTAGGTGATGATCAGCAGGATGCTCCGGAAGAGCTTTCGGTCCATAGGACCCTCCTTTCTCACGGCGGCGGCGGGGAAGGCGCTCCCGCCGGTCAAGCTATCTCTATCATACCATCCGCCCCGCCTGCCGTCAACGCGCAGTTGGCGCCTGATCTGCCCCGTTTGCCTGGGAAAGAGGACGTCAGTCGGTGAGCGGGCCTTGACATCCCCGCGGTTCTGACATAAAATGTACCCCGTATCAAATCAGACCGGGCTGCGGCCCGAGAAAAGGAGGGACCGGCGTGATCGAACTGCGCGGGCTCTGTAAAACGTTTCCCGGCGAGCGCGGGCCGTTTATCGCCCTGGACCACGTCGATATCACGGTGAACGACGGGGACATCTACGGCGTCATCGGTATGAGCGGCGCGGGCAAGTCCACCCTGGTACGGTGCATCAACCTGCTGGAGAGGCCCAGCGAAGGAAAGGTGCTCATCGACGGGGCCGACATGACCGCTCTCTCCCCCAAGGAGCTGCGGGAGAAGCGCCGCTCCATCAGCATGATCTTCCAGCAGTTTAACCTGCTTATGCAGCGGACTTGCCTGAAAAACATCTGCTTTCCCATGGAAATTGCCGGCGTGCCCCGGGAGAAGGCAAAAAAACGGGCCCTGGAGCTGCTGGAGCTGGTGGGCCTGCCCGACAAAGCCGACGCCTACCCCGCCCAGCTCTCCGGCGGGCAGAAACAGCGCATCGCCATTGCCCGGGCCCTGGCCAGCGACCCCAAGGTCCTCCTGTGCGACGAGGCCACCTCCGCCCTGGATCCCACCACCACCCGGAGCATCCTGCGCCTGATCCGGGACATCAACCAGCGCCTGGGCATCACCGTTATCATCATTACCCATGAGATGGCGGTGGTGGAGGAGATCTGCTCCCATGTGGCCATTCTGGATCACGGCAAAGTGATGGAGACGGGCAGCGTGGAGGAGGTCTTTTCGAACCCCAAGACCGAAGCGGGGCGGCGGCTGGTCTACCCGGACGGCGTTATCCCGGAGCAGCTCCAGACTGCCCGGGTGGTGCGCATCGCCTTCAACGGCGGCACCGCCTACCATCCCCTCATCGCCTCTCTGGCCATCGACTGCGGCGTGAAGGTGAACATCCTGGGGGCGGACACCAAGAACATCAACGGCCAGGCGTTTGGCACCATGCTCATCGGCCTGCCGGAAAACGACGCCGAGGCCGCCAAAGCGGTGGCCTACATCAAGAGCCAACCCAATGTGACCATGGAGGAGGTGCACGATTACCATGGCTGAGTTTTTGGCCGCTCTGGGCCCCGATGCCGCCGAGGAGGTGACGTATCTTCTGGATAACGTCCCCTTCGCCATCTGGGAGACGCTGTACTCCACTGTACTGGCCACCCTGCTGGCCTACCTCATCGGCCTGCCCTTGGGCGTGCTGCTGGTGGTGGGGGAGGAGGGGGGCGTGCTCCCGCTGCCCCGGCCGGTGATGACCGTGCTGAATGTGGTGGTCAACCTCCTGCGCTCGGTGCCCTTCCTCATCCTGATGGTGGTGGTCTTCCCGCTCTCCCGCCTGCTTCTGGGCACTTCGATTGGAACCAAGGCCACCGTTGTGCCCCTGTTCATCGCGGCCTTCCCCTTCGTGGCCCGCCTGGTGGAGGCCTCTATCCGGGAGATGGACCGGGGGGTCATCGAGGCCGCTGAGTCCATGGGCTGCTCTCCGCTCCAGATCATTACCAAGGTCATCCTGCCCGAGTGCGTGCCCTCCCTGCTGACGGGCTTTGCCACCGCCTTCGTCACCATCCTCAGCTACGGCGCCATGTCGGGCGCCATCGGCGGCGGCGGTTTGGGCGCCATGGCCCTGAACCGGGGCTACACCCGCCACCAGAACATCGTCCTCTGGGGGGCGGTGATCCTGCTGGTCATCCTGGTGCAGATCTTCCAGACCATCGGCACCCGCACCTCGGTGCGCATGGACCGGCGCATCAACAAGCAGAGCCGCCGGAAGGGCCGCCAGCAGGCGAAGGGGAAAATCGACCGGGACAAGCGCGTCCCCCCCGGTGCAATGTAATTAGAGGCAGGCGGGTGAACCGGACGGTTTGCCCGCCTGATTTTTGTGCAGAATGCCCGGTTGACAGCGGGTGGGTTTCGGTTGTAAACTAAATGTAACCCAAACGGAACTGAATTACGCCCCTCAAACGCAAGGAAGAGAAGAGTAGGCAGGAAGATACGGCACAGAGAGCCCGGTCAGGTGCAAGCGGGCACGGAAGGTCCTGTTGAACATGGTCTCGGAGCGGCGCACCGACTGCCGGCCACCCGGCATAGGCTGCGACGGGAGCGCCCGTCAGCGCGCAGGAGTATGTTTGTACTCCATAAGGCCCTTTGCCGTGAGGCGGGGGTGAAGCAAGGTGGTACCACGAAGCGGAATGCTCTCGTCCTTGAATTGGATTCAAGGGCGTTTTTTTGTACCCTGTTTTGGGAAACACGGAAAAAGGAGAAATGAAACCATGAAAAAGACTCTCTCTCTGCTCCTCAGCGGCGTTCTGGCCGTGGGCCTGCTCTCCGGCTGCGGCGGCGGCACCGCCTCCCAGCCCTCCGCCGCCCCCTCCGATGCGGGCGACGCCCAGACGGAGACTTCTGCCTCCCAGGAGGGGACCACCATCCGGGTGGGCGCCTCTCCCGCCCCCCATGCCGAGATCCTGGAGGTGGTGAAGGATCTCCTGGCAGAGCAGGGCATCACCCTGGAGATCACCGAATTCGACGACTATATCCTCCCCAATCAGGCCGTGGAGGACGGCTCCCTGGACGCCAACTACTTCCAGCACATCACTTATCTGAATAACTTCAACGTGGAGTACGGCACCAACTTGGTCAGCGCCGCCGAGGTGCACTATGAGCCCTTCGGCATCTACGCCGGCAAGACCGCCAGCCTGGACGCCCTCCAGGACGGGGCCCAGATTGCCGTGCCCAACGACACCACCAACGAGGGCCGCGCCCTGCTGCTCCTCCAGGATCAGGGCCTCATCACCCTCTCGGAGGACTGCGGCCTGGAGGCCACCAAGGACGACATTGTGGACAACCCCCACAACTATGACATCGTGGAGCTGGAGGCCAAGCTTCTGCCCACCACCCTCCAGGATGTGGACATCGCCGTCATCAACGGCAACTACGCCATTGACGCCGGCCTGAGCGTCTCCGATGCTCTGGCCATCGAGGCGGCTGACTCTGCCGCCGCCGAGGCCTATGTAAACGTGCTTGCCGTCAAGGAGGGCAATGAGAATTCCCCCGCCATCCAGGCTCTGGCTCAGGCCCTTTGCAGCGACGAGGTCAAGGCTTTTATCGACGAAACCTACGACGGCGCCGTGGTGGCCGTGTTCTGATTGGCCTTGCGCCAAACCCGGGCGTCCTCCGTTTCTGCGGAGGGCGCCCATTCTGCATCTAAAGGGCGAAAAAAGGGGAAAACTCCTTTGTTATATGCCAAAAATAGAACCTTCTGTGAACGAACAAAAGGTAAATTTGAAATATTATCTATGAAAAATATGTTTATTTTGGCTTTAAATACACCGTACTTCTGATTTTTACAGTGTAAAAAATGGACACGGCAGCGCGCTTGACAAACGGACGGATTTCGGGTATGCTTTTTTACAGAATCGAACAGGGTGAGACGGTAGTTTGTGACTGGTCATGCAGGCAAGATCTACTTCGTGGAAAAGGGGAGGCGCAGGCCTTCCGTTCGGGACGGAGAAGGTTTTGCTTTTTCTTTTGCCGCCGAATCCGCGAGGGAGAATCGCTATGCTAAAGGTGCAAAAATCCTTTAACAACAATCTCATACTGGCCGTTGATGACGCGGGGAGCGAAGTGATCCTGAAAGGCAGGGGGATCGGCTTCCACAAGCGGCGGGGCGACCAGGTGGACGAGGATTTGGTGGAGGCCACCTACCGCCCCGAAAACGAGAACGAGAGCAGCCGTTTTCTCCAGCTCTTTTCCAGTATTCCAGACGACTATTGGACCATCGCTGAGGAACTGCTGGCCTGGGCGCGGGAAAAGCAGGGCCTGAAGCTCTCTCAAAAGGTGATCCTGCCCCTGTGCGACCATCTGGCCGGCGCGGTAGAGCGCTACCGCAGCGGCGTATACCTGAAAAACCCCATGCTCTGGGATATCCAGCGGCTCTACCACCGGGAATACTGCACCGGGCTCCAGGCGTTGGAACTGGTAAAGGAGCACTTCGGCGTGGAGATGGACGAAAACGAGGCCGGTTTTTTGGCCTATCACTTCGTCAACGACCAGCTGGGCGGTCAGGAGCAGAAGCAGGACCTCTCCCTGATGACCACCCTCCTGAGCGAGGTAGTGGACATCATTCAGCAGTCCTTCCAGCTCACCCTGGACCCGGGGGATTATAACACCCAGCGGCTGTTCATCCACGTGCGCTTTTTGGTGCAGCGGATCCTGGGCTTTCAGCAGCGGCAGCCCGAGGTGGAGGAGGACTGGTACGACCAGTTCGCCGCCAAATATCCCCGCTCCCACCGGTGTGTGCTGCGCATTGCGCAGCACCTGGAGGACTATTATCATTACTGCCTGGACCGGGATGAGCAGTTTTATCTCCTCATTCACATTGCTCAGGTAACCCGAGTGAACCACCGAAAAAATTAAACAAGCTTCTCTTTTTCGGATTGTGACCGAGCGGGCGCAGGCCCGGCTTCTTGGGCAAGACCGGCATGAGGTACGCCTATCCCCACAGGGGGATGGGCTGCGTCTGCGGTCTTGCCCTTTTTTCGTTCCGAATCAGGCCAGTCGCCTGCGGAAGATAGAAGAACATGGAAAGCGAGGAAAACAGCATGGCATTGGATTATGTCAAAACAACAGACGCCATTCTCAAGGGCATCGGGGGCGCGGACAACATTGCCAGCGCCAGCCACTGCATGACCCGGCTGCGTCTGGTCCTCAAGGACGAGAGCAAGGCCGACGATCAGGCGGTGCAGGGCGTCAAGGGCGTCAAGGGCGTTATGCGCCAGGGCGGCCAGTATCAAATCGTCATCGGCAACGAGGTCTCCAATCTCTTCAAGGAGTTCCAGACCCGGGGCAACTTCACCGGCGACGGCGGGGCCCCCGCCCCCAAGGAGAAGGGCAACCTGGTGAACCGGCTGCTGGGCTATGTCTCGGGCAGCATGACCCCGCTGCTGCCGGCCATGCTGGGCTGCGGCATGGTGAAGGTGGTCATGTCTCTCCTGACCACCCTGGGCGCCATCAGCACGGATAGTACCTCCTATATCTTCCTCAACGGCATGGGCGACGCGTTCTTCTACTTCCTGCCCATTCTGCTGGCCTACACCACCGCCAAGAAGCTGGGTACCAGCCCCGTGGTCTCCATGGTCATCGCGGCGGCCTGGCTCTACCCCAACATCGTAAATCTGCTGGGCAGCGGCACCACCGGCACCTTCCTGGGGATGCCCTGTTCCTATTTCTTTGGCCTCCCGGTCATCGCCACGACCTACTCCTCCTCGGTGCTGCCCATCCTGCTGATGGCCCCCATCATCAAGGTAGTGGACGACTTTGCCGACCGGGTCTCCCCCAACGTGGTCAAGAGCTTCCTGCGGCCCCTGATCACCATCCTGGTGTGCGACATCATCGGCTATGTGGTCATCGGCCCCATCGGCGGCGTGGCCGGCAACTACCTGTCCATGGGCGTCAACTACCTGTACACCCATGTGGGCTGGCTGACCATTATGCTCCTGTCCGCCTTCATGCCCTTCATCGTCATGACCGGCATGCACTACGCCCTGGTGCCGCTGATGACCATGTCCCTGGCCTCTTACGGCTATGACGCCATCGTCATCACCACCATGTTCTGCTCCAACCTGGCCCAGGGCGGTACGGCTCTGGCCGTGGCCTGCAAGACCAAGGACAAGGACCTGCGCTCCGAGGCGGTGGCCTCCAGCATCTCCGCCATGCTGGCCGGCGTCACCGAGCCCACCCTGTACGGCATTTCCCTGCGCTACAAGACCCCCATGATCGCGGTGGTCATCGGCGGCGCGGCCGCCGGCCTCTTTGCCGGTATCACCGGCGTGGTGGGCTACTCCGCGGGCGGTTCCCCCTCTTGGCTGACTCTGATCACCATGATCGGCGGCGAGGGCTTCAGCAATCTGCTCTTTGGCATCCTTTCCGGCGTCATCGCCGTGGCCGTGACCTTTGTGGTCTGCTTTATCCTCTATAAAGATGAGAAGCCCGCCCAGGAGGCTACTCCCGCGCCTGCCCAGGAGACCCCCGCCGTCTCCGCCGGGCACAAGCCCAACGTCTCCGTGGTGGAGATCGCCAGCCCCGTCACCGGGTCTGTGGTAGCCCTGAAGGACGTGCCCGATCAGGTTTTCTCCACCGGCACCCTGGGCGACGGCGTGGCCGTGGAGCCCACAGTGGGCCAGGTCGTGGCCCCCGCCGACTGTGAGATCACCGCCACCATGGACAGCAAGCACGCCGTAGGCTTTACCACCAGCACCGGCGTGGAGATGCTGGTCCATGTGGGCCTGAATACCGTGGAGCTCAACGGCAAATACTTCGAATGCAAGGTGAAAGAGGGCGACAAGTGCAAGGCCGGGGATGTGCTCCTCACCTTCGACATGGAGGGGATCAAGGCCGCCGGTTATCCTCTGGTCACCCCCGTCATCGTCACCAACAGCGACGACTATGTGAGCGTGCAGGCAGCCGCCTCCGGCTCCGTCTCGGCCGGCGACAAGCTCATCACCCTGGCCTGAGAGAACTGCGGCCCCTGTGCCGCAGCGAACGGGAGGAATTATGCAGTATATTACACTGGGCAACTCGAACCTGAATGTCTCCCGCATCTGTATGGGGTGCATGGGCTTTGGCGTGGCCGCCGCGGGCATGCACGCCTGGACCCTCCCGGAGGAGGAGTCCCGGGCCGTCATCCGCGCCGGGCTGGAGGCTGGGATAAACTTTTTTGACACCGCCATGGGCTACCAGGGCGGCACCAGCGAGGAGTTCCTGGGCCGGGCCGTCCGGGACTTCGCCCGGCGGGAGGACGTGGTGCTGGCCACCAAGTTCACCCCCCGCACGCCGGAGGAGATTGCCGCGGGCATCTCCGGCCAGGAGCATGTGGAGCGGATGCTGGAGAGGAGCCTCCGGCGCCTGGGCACCGACTACGTGGACCTGTATATCTGCCATATGTGGGACTACCACACCCCCATTGAGGAGATCCTGGAGGGCCTCCACCGGGCCATCCAGGCGGGGAAGGTCCGCTACGCAGGGATCTCCAACTGTTACGCCTGGCAGCTGTGCAAGGCCAACGCCATCGCCCGGCAAAACGGCTGGGAGCCCTTCATCTCGGTGCAGGGGCACTATAACCTGATCTTCCGGGAGGAGGAGCGGGAGATGGTCCCCTTCTGCAAGGAAGAAAAGATTGCCATGACCCCTTACAGCGCCCTGGCCTCCGGCCGCCTGGCCAAGCATCCGGGGGAGGTCTCGGTGCGCATGGAGCGGGACGCCTATGCCAAGGGCAAGTACGACGCCACCAAGGACCAGGATGCCCTCATCATCCGCCGGGTGGCCCAGCTGGCCGAGCGCCGGGGGGTGTCTATGACGGCGATCTCCCTGGCCTGGCTGCTCACCAAGGTGGCCGCCCCTGTGGTGGGCTGTACCAAGCAGCGCCACATCGACGGGGCGGTGGAAGCGGTGGAGACCGCCCTCACCCCGGAAGAGATCGCCTGGCTGGAGGAGCCCTATGTGCCCCACGCTCTGGTGGGCGTCATGGCCAGCAACTACTGATGATTCGCCAAAAGCCGCCGGCTTTTCCGGCCGGCGGCCCCAATAAAAAGGAGGAGTTTTGTATGCCTTTCCCCAAAGATTTCCTGTGGGGCGGCGCTACCGCCGCCAACCAGTTTGAGGGCGCCTGGGATGTGGATGGCAAGGGCCCGTCGGTCTCCGACATGTGCACCAACGGCACCCACACCACCCCCAAGCGCATCACCGCCCAGCTGGAGCCGGGCACCCTCTACCCCAGCCACGAGGCCATCGACTTCTACCACCACTATGAGGAGGACATCGCCCTCTTCGCCGAGATGGGCTTCAAGTGCTTCCGGCTGTCCATCAACTGGACCCGGATCTTCCCCACCGGCATGGAGGAGGAGCCCAACGAGGCGGGCCTGGCCTTCTATGACAAGGTCTTTGACTGCTGCAAGGCCCACAACATCGAGCCCCTGGTCACCATCTCCCACTACGAGATGCCCTATGCCCTGGTGGAGAAGTACAACGGCTGGGAGGGCCGGGCGTGTATTGCCTATTTTGAAAAGTACTGCCATGTGATCTTTGAGCGCTACAAGGACAAGGTCAAGTACTGGCTCACTTTCAATGAGGTCAACTCCGGCACCACCAAGCTGGGCAACGTCCTCTCCACCAGCACGGTCAAGGGCTATACCGGCCCCATTACCGAGGTGCCCGACTCCCCCCAGGCCCGCTACCAGGCCCTGCATCACCAGTTTGTGGCCTCCGCCCGGGTGGTCAAGTACGCCCATGAGCACTATCCCAATTTCAAGCTGGGCAACATGATCTGCTTTATCACGTCCTACCCCTATACCTGCAAGCCCGAAGACATTCTGGAGGCCCAGCACCAGATGCGCAACATGAACTGGTACTGCTCCGACGTGCAGGTCCGGGGCGAGTACCCCTACTATGCCAAGAAGTTCTGGGAGCAGAACAACATCCATATCCAGATGGAGGAGGGCGACCTGGCCGAGCTGAAGGAGGGCACGGTGGATTTCTATACCTTCTCCTATTACATGTCCAACTGCGTCGGGGTGGACACCGGCGCTGCTGAGACCGATGGAAACATTGTCTCCGGCCTGAAGAACCCCTACCTGGAGGCCTCCGAGTGGGGCTGGCAGATCGACCCCGTTGGCCTGCGCTATACCCTCAACGAGATCTACGACCGCTACCGCATCCCCATGATGGTGGTGGAGAACGGCCTGGGCGCCCGGGACGAGAAGGGAAGCGACGGCAAGATCCACGACAGCTACCGCATCGACTACCTGCGCAAGCACATTGAGCAGATGAAGTTGGCCGTGGAGGAGGACGGGGTGGACCTGATGGGCTACACCCCCTGGGGCTGCATCGACTTGGTCAGCGCCTCCACCGGCGAGATGGCCAAGCGCTATGGCTTCATCTACGTCAACAAGTTTGACGACGGCACCGGCGACCTCTCCCGGGAGCGCAAAGACTCCTTCTACTGGTATCAGAAGGTCATCGCCACCAACGGCGAAGAGCTGTAAAGCGGGCCCTTCCACCCGGTGCAGCAAGCAGGCGGCGGGAAGCATCTGCTTCCCGCCGCCTGCTTTGGCGCCTATATGGTCATTCGGAGCGGATGCGCACGGCCGTGCCATAGACGGTGAGCTCCGCCGCGGTCTGCATCAGGGAGGCCGAGGCGTAGCGCACGCCGATAACCGCGTCGGCCCCCAGGGCCTCGGCCTCGTCCGCCATGCGCTGGGTGGCGATCTGGCGGGCCTGATCCAGAAGCTCCGTATACCCCTGGATTTCACCGCCCACCAGGGTCTTCATGGCGGCCATAAAGTCCCGCCCGAAGTGGGTGGACTGCACCACGGTGCCCTTGACCAGCCCCAGGGCCTCAATGGACTGGCCGGGCAGGGTTTCAATTGTGAGCAGCAGCATCTTCTTCACCTCCTTAAGAGTGGGCGCGGATGCCCGCCCCGTTCTGAGGACAGGATACACCCGCCGCCGGGGGGAAGGTCAAGCATTTTTTTCGCAGAGCGAAAAAACGCCCCCGCATGGGCGGGGGCGTGAGAAGAAACGGAGCTCAGTTGCACTTGGAGTAGCCGCACTCCCGGCAGGTGACACAGCCCCCCTCGTGCTCCAGGCGGCTGCCGCACTCGGGGCAGAATTTGGAGAGCTTGGCCTGGGCGGGGGTCATGTCCGCGGGGCGGACAGGGGCCGATGGTGTGGGAGCGGGCAGGTCGGCCGCCGGGGTCTGGAGGACCTTCTCCAGGCTGCGGGCGATGGCGTCGGGGCAGGAGGTCACATGCACGTCGCTCTGCCGCAGGCAGGAGGGGCAGCGGATGCCCCGCAGCTGCTGAATGATCTCCCGGGGGTCGATGCCGCTGCGGATGCCCACGGAGACCAGGCGGGCAGTGGCCTCGCTCTGGCTGGGACAGCCGCCGGCCCGGCCGGTGTTGGTGAAGACTTCGCAGATGCCGCTCTCATCACAGTTGACGGTGATATACAGGTTGCCGCAGCCGATGCGCACCTTTTCGGTAAAGCCCCGGGTGACCGCCGGGCGGGGCCGGGGGAGGATGGAGCCGTAGGGCTGGACAGGAGGTTCTGAAGGGGCGGAGGGTTTGGCGCCCAGGTTGAGGACCTGATCGTTCCGGGAGCCGTCCCGGTAGATGGTGGTGCCTTTGCACCCCAGTTTCCAGGCCAGCTCATAGACCTGCGCCACCTCCTCCCGGGTGGCCGAGTGGGGGAAGTTGACCGTCTTGCTCACGGCATTGTCGGTAAACTCCTGGAAGGCGGCCTGCATCCGCACATGCCACTCCGGGGAGACGTCGTGGGCGCAGACAAATACCCGGCGCAGGCTGGCGGGGAGCTGTTCCAGGTGGGCCAGGGTGCCCTGATGGGCGATTTGGTCCACCAGCTCGCCGGTGAGCAGGCCCCCGCGCTCCAGGGCATCCTTGAGAATCGGGCTGGTCTCCACCAGACGGGTGCCGTCCATGATATTACGCACATAGGCGAAGGCAAACACCGGCTCCACACCGCTGCTCACCCCGGCCAGGATGGACAGGGTGCCGGTGGGGGCGATGGTGGTGACGGTGGCGTTGCGCAGGGGCGGACCATCCCGGTAGACGCTCTCCCCAAAGAGCGGGAAGGGCCCCCGGGTCTTGGCCAGTTCCTGGCTGGCGGCGTGCCCCTCGGCCTGGATGAGGGACATGACCCGCCGGGCGGCGGCGATGCCCTCCTCCGAGTTATAGGGAATGCCCAGCTTCAAGAGCATGTCGGCAAAGCCCATGACCCCCAGGCCAATCTTCCGGGTCAGGCGGGTCACCCGGTCGATCTCGGGCAGGGGGTAGCGGTTGACCTCAATGACGTTGTCCAGGAAATGGACGGCGGTGTGGACGGTGGCGCGGAGCTTGTCCTCGTCCAAGACAAACCCGTCCCCCTGGGGTTTGAGGTGGTTGACCAGGTTGATGGAGCCCAGGTTGCAGGCCTCGTAGGGCAGCAGGGGCTGTTCTCCGCAGGGGTTGGTGGACTCGATCTCTCCCATGGAGGGCACCGGGTTATCCCGGTTGAGCCGGTCCAGGAAGACGATGCCCGGCTCGCCGGTCCGCCAGGCAGAGTCCACAATGGCCTCAAATACCGCCCGGGCGTTGCGCCGGCCGGTGACCTTCCCGGTGGAGGGGTCCACCAGGTCATACTCGGCCCCCTCGGCGGCGGCGCGCATGAAATCCTCCGTGATGCCCACCGAGATGTTGAAATTGGTGATCTCCTGCAGGTCGTTTTTGCAGGTGATGAAGTCCATGATGTCCGGGTGGTCCACCCGGAGAATGCCCATGTTGGCGCCCCGGCGGGTGCCGCCCTGCTTGACGGCCTCCGTAGCGGCGTTGAAGACCTTCATAAAGGTAATGGGGCCGCTGGCCACGCCGCCGGTGGAATTGACCGCCGAGCCGCTGGGCCGCAGGCGGGAAAAGGAGAAGCCGGTTCCGCCGCCGCTCTTGTGGATGAGGGCGGCGTACTTGATGGCGTCGAAGATCTCCTCCATGGAATCCCCCACCGGCAGGACGAAGCAGGCCGAGAGCTGCCCCAGGGGCCGGCCGGCATTCATGAGGGTGGGGGAGTTGGGCAGGAAGTCCAAGCGGGTCATGAGATCATAAAAGATCTGGGCCGTCCCCTCCACGTCGGCGGCGGGGTCAAAGACCGCGTCTCCCTGGGCAATTGCCCGGGCGACCCGCCAGAAGAGCTCCTCTACCGTCTCCGTGGGGCAGCCCTGGGCGTCCCGTATCAAATAGCGCCGCTCCAGCACGGCGCGGGCGTTGTCGCTGATGTGCATGTTCCATTCTCCCCTTCTAGCGCAAAGCTCAATCGCTATATATTGTAGCACAAGAAAAAAAACATGCAAGATATTGACATGGTATACGCCGCGCCGAAAATCTGCTATAATAAATGCAGGAGCGTTGCGCCGCAAGGGGATGGGGGGAGCCGTCTTGGAAGAAAAAAAGATTTTGTCCCCGCCCGGGTCGGCGGAGGGGGAGGCCCTGCTGCGCCTGCGGGAGGCGGGGGCTGGACTGCTCCTCTGGCTGTTGGGGCGGGATGGGGCTTTTTCCCTGCTGCGCCTGGGGGCGGGGCTTCTGGCCCCGGCGCAGGCGGCTGCGCCGGCCTTCCTCTGGTGGGCCCAAGTCTTGGCGGGGTATGGCGTGGGGCTCCCTCTGGCGGTGTGGTGGCTGCTGCGCCGCCCTGACTCGCCGCCGGAGCGGCGGGAGCGGCCGCCCGGGCGGCTGGCCCGGGACGCCCTGGCCCTAGTGGGAATGTGCTACGCCGCCAATCTTTTGACCTTGGCCCTTCTGGGCGGGGGAGGAGAGGCCGCTGAGAGCGGGGAGCCGGTGGCGCTGCTGGCCGTGCGCACCTGCCTGCTTGCCCCCCTGGCCGAGGAGTATTTCTTCCGCCGCCTGCTGCTGGAGCGGCTGCGGCCGCTGGGAGCGCGGTTTGCCCTGGCGGCTGCGGCGGTGTGCTTCGCCTTTTTCCACGGCAGTGCCGGACAATGGCTCTACGCGCTGGTTGCCGGGTTGGTGCTGGGGGCCGTGGCCCTGGAGACCGGGCGGCTGTGGCCCTGCGTGGTCCTGCATATGGGAAACAACCTGCTCGCCCTGCTCTCCCCCCTGTGGCTGGATTGGCTGGGGGAGCGGAGCGGACCTGTGCTGGCTCTTGTGGCCGCGGCGGGCTGCCTGGCCGGAGTGTCTCTGGCCCGGGAGACGGCGAAGGCCTTCCCGTCTGGCCGGCGGGAAAACTGGCGGCTCTTTTGGCGCAGTGCCTGGCTGCCTATGGCCCTGCTCTACCAGTGTTATGCCCTGTTTTTACGGGGATAATCGAGAACAGTTTGAAATTTTAGATGGAAAAATTACAAGGAGGAATCAAATATGTCCCAAAACTTGCGTGCAATCACCCGAGGAGGGAGGCGCTGATGGACGGCAGCGGCGAGCTGCGCCTGGCGGTGCTCATTGACGCGGACAATGCCCCCCGCAGCGCCATCAAGGACGTGATGGCCGAGGTGGCGGTCCACGGTACCCCCACTATCAAGCGCATCTATGGGGACTGGACCAGCCCCAATATGAGCACGTGGAAGCCTCTGCTGCTGGAGAACGCCATCAGCCCCGTGCAGCAGTATGCCTATACCACCGGAAAGAACTCCACCGACTCGGCTATGATCATCGACGCCATGGATATCCTCTATTCGGGGAAGGTGGACGGCTTTGTACTGGTCTCCAGCGACAGCGACTTCACCCGCCTGGCCACCCGGCTGCGGGAGGCGGGGATGAAGGTCTACGGTATGGGGGAGCGGAAGACCCCCGGGCCCTTCATCGTGGCCTGCGACAAGTTTATCTACATTGAGGTCATCCGGGCCGCCGGGGAAAAAGCCCGGGCTGCTGCGCAGGCCGCCGCCAAGCGGCAGCAGGAGGCCGAGCGGGCGGAGAAGGCCCGCCAGGAGCGGGAGAAGAAGGAGCAGGCCGAGGCGGCTGCCCGGGCAGAGGCCGAAAAACAGCAGGCGGAGGTCCCGCGCACCAGCCGGAAAAAACGCAAAAAGGCCGCTCAGCCGGCGCCGGAGCCCGAGCTGGAGGCCAAGCCCGCCGAGCCCGAGCTGGAAGACGGCGTCCCCCCGGAGATCATCGAGCTGCTGGCCGACTCGGTAGAGGGGGTGGCCGACGAGGACGGGTACGCTTTCATGGGGGATCTGGGAAACCTGTTGGTGAAGAAGCAGCCGGACTTCGACCCCCGGAACTTCGGCTATTCCAAGCTCACTCAGCTGGTCAAGTCTCTGGATCGCTTTGAGATTGACGTGCGCCCCACCAACCTGCCCCATATTAAGCACATCTTTGTCAAAGACAAGCAGCATAAATAGCAGAAACGGCGCCGGAGCATGGACTCCGGCGCCGTGTTTTCACATCAGACCTCCATGATAACAGGCAGGATCATGGGGTTGCGTTTGGTCTTTTTGTAGAGGAAATTGGACAGGTCGTTCTTCATCTCAGCCTTAATGGCAGACCAGTCCGTACAGTGGTCCCGCTGGCAGTTCTCCAGGGCGTTCACCGCCACCCGGCGCAGCTCCTCCATAAGGCCCTCGGACTCCTTCACATATACAAAGCCACGGGTGATGATATCGGGGCCGGAGACCACGCTGCCGTCCTCCCCGGACATGGAGACGACCGCCACAATCATACCGTCCTCGGCCAGATGCTTGCGGTCCCGCAGGACCACGCTGCCGACGTCGCCCACACCATAGCCGTCCACAAACACCTTGCCTGCGGGGACGGTGCCGTTGATTTTGGCGGAGTTCTGGGTGAGCTCCATGACCTTGCCGATGTCGCTGATGAGGATGCGGCGGGGGTCCATCCCCATCTCCTGGGCCAGCTTGGCGTGGGTCTTCAGATGGCGCTGCTCCCCGTGGACGGGGATGAAGAACTTGGGCTTGACCAGGGCATGGATGATTTTCAGCTCCTCCTGGCAGGCGTGGCCCGAGACGTGGAGGGGGCCGCTGCGCTCGTTAATGACCTCCGCATCCTTGCGGTAGAGCTCGTTGATGACGCTGCCGATGGAGTGCTCGTTGCCCGGGATGGCCGAGGCCGAGATGATTACCCGGTCGCCGGCACGGATCTCCACCTGCCGGTGGGTGTTGAAGGCCATACGGGTCAGGGCGGACATGGTCTCACCCTGGCTGCCGGTGGTGATGATGCACACCTTGTTGTCGGGCAGGCCCTTGATGTGGTTTACGTCCACCAGCACCCCGTCCGGGATATTCATATAGCCCAGCTCCACCGAGACCTTCATAGCGTTCTCCATGCTCCGGCCGGTGACGGCCACCTTGCGTCAGTACTTGGCGGCCACCGAGATGACCTGCTGGATACGGTCTACGTTGGAGGCAAAAGTGGTGACGATGATACGGCTCTCGCACCCCCGGAAGAGGGCGTCAAAGGAGGCGCCCACGCTGCGCTCGCTTTTCGTGAAGCCGGGGCGCTCCACATTGGTGGAGTCGCACAGCAGGGCCAGCTCGCCCTTTTTGCCCAGCTCACCCAGGCGGGCCAGGTCGGTCATGCCGCCCTGGATCGGGG
>CALXCU010000105.1 GCA_944386885.1 uncultured Oscillospiraceae bacterium
AGACGGCGCCGGGCTCCGGGTGGTACATGGCGCAGGCGGTGCAGTAGGGGATGGAGAACTGGGCCTGGGTGATGGACTCATAGCCCGTCTCGGAGTACCAGTGGCGGAAGGCCACCGAGGGCCGGATAATGATCTCCTCCACCTCGACAGGGTTGAACTTGTACTTGGGGACCAGCCGGGCGGCCAGCTCGGCGAAGGTCTGGACAAAGACGTTGGCCGGCCAGAGCGTCACCAGCAGCATGTCCATCATCATCCAGTGCTCGCCCAGCTCCTTGGTCAGCCACTCGGGCTCCTGATAGCCGCAGTGGGCCAGGTAGGCGGTGGGGTCGTCAAAGGCGTCCTCCATGTTCTCGATGCCGTAGAGGGCGGTCTTGATCATACTGATGGTGCTCTCGGCACGGAAGCCGTAGAGATAGTTGAGGGAGTCGGACATGGTGATCTCGTGGACGTTGGCGGGAATGATGGCGCAGGCGGTGCCGATACCGAAGGCCTGGTTCATCTGCTCTTCGGACAGGTCCAGCAGCTTCATCAGCACTGTCAGGTTGCCGAAGATATTGTAACTGACGATATTGCTCCGCCCAGCCAGGGCCACCCGCTGGTAGACCTCATAGCCGGCCACAATGGCGGTGAGCATGTCCTTGCCGCTCTTGTGGAGGACCTCAGTGGCGATGACGGCGGTGGGGATGACGCCGGCGGAGGGGTGCCCGGTGACCGAGCAGTCCTCCCAGTCCAAGGTGTCGCCCATGGTTCCGGCAGTGAAGGCGGCGGCCTCCCAGCTGACCTTGCTGCCGTCCGCCCAGAGGGTGGCCTCCCCCTCCTCGCCGGGGGACATCTCCTTGGAGATGGCGATGGCGTCCTGGACCTGCTTGAGCCCGGCGCTGCACAGGCTCACGCCCACCGTCTGCATGACCATCATCTTGGCCTGCTCGATGACCATGGGGGGGATATCTTCATATTTGAGGGTCTTGATAAAATGGCACAGCTGCTTGGTCCAATCAGTGGCCAGCGGTCCATGTGTATTAAAGCCCATATTGCTTCCTCCTTACGAACGATCCCGGTTAGATGGTGAAGAGCTTGCCCAGCCCGGGGAGCTTATCGTTGACCCGGCAGTGGCGCAGGCAGGCCCAGAGGCTGGCCTGGTGGCTGGTGATGACCGGCATTCCCAGGTCCTCCTCCAGGATCTCCACCAGCTCCATGGTGGCCAGACCCATGCAGCTGAGGAAAAAGACCTCGGCGCCCTCGGTCTTGAGCTTCTTGGCCTGGCGGTAGAGGAAATACTTGCTGGGATGGCTGAACTCGCCCACCCGGTTGAAGCCCACGCCGGTGATGGAGGTGACCTGAATTCCATTATCCTCCAGGAACTTCTTCTCTGCCTGGTTGGTCTCCTCCGGATAGGGGGTCATGACCACGGTCTTATTGAGGCCCAGGGCCTGGAAAGCCTCCAGCACGGCGGTGCTGGTGGTCAGGCCCGGCCAGCCGCTGGCCCGCTCAATGCGCTGGATGCACTCCTTATCAAAGCCGAACCCCTTGATACAGCTGCCCGAGGTGCAGCCGAAAAGGATCACATCGTGGCGCTTCTTGCGGTACATCTTGGCGGCCTCCTCCAGCTGGTCGGAGAGGTAGATGAGCCCCTCCGGGGTAGGGCCGGGGAAGGAGAGCCGGGTGGAATCAAAAGATACCCCTGCGGGGGCGTATTTATTGAAGGCGTACTCCACCTGGTCATCCAGGGGGGCGATGACGCCGATGCGGGCCCGCATACTGTACATGCCGTCTCTGTAATACATGATATCATCCCTTCCTTCCGATGCTTAGAGCGTAAAGAGCTTACCCAGCTTGGGGAGCTTGGCCCCCACACGGCAGTGGCGCAGGGCGCTCCAGAGGGTAGCCTGGTGGCTGGTGACCACGGGCACGCCCAGGGCGGTCTCCAGCTCGTCCACGATCTCCATGGTGCTCAGGCCCATACAGCTCAAGAAGAAGGTGTCCGCCCCCTTGAGATCCATCTCCATAGCATTGCGGTAGAGGAAGTACTCGTCGCAGGCCTCCATCTTGCGGCCCTCGCAGCGGATATAGCTCACATCCATACCCACAATATTGGTAACGGCAAAGCCGTTATCTTCCAAGAACTTCTTCTCTGCTTCGTTGGTGGCCTCGGGGTAGGGCGTGAGAACGGCCACTTTTTTGCTCTCTAAGGCCGCAAGAGCCTCCAGCACGGCGGTGCTGGTGGTCAGGCCCGGTTTGCCGCTGGCCCGCTCGATCTGGCGGATGCACTCCTGATCCCAGCCGAAGCCCTTAATACAGCTGCCCGAGGTGCAGCCAAAGACCACCAGGTCCGCGTCATAGTCCTTGTAAATCGCGGCGGTCTTTTCCAGCTGATCGGTGAGGATCATCAGCCCCTCGGGCGTGGGGCCGGGGAAGGCAATCTTCATGGAGGCGAACGACACGCCTTCGGGCGCATAAATATGGAAGGCATGTTCCGCGTTTTCGCTCATAGGGGTTATGAGGCCGATTTTTGCTCTCCAGCCGTACATATGCACACATTCCTTTCTCTGAGGATCATTTGCCAAAACAGAACCGCTCCATTTTTACAATACAACAGATTCCATCCAAGGGCAATTTGTGTTTTTCGTTATCCTATACCAAAGAAACAGCTGGCAAATTTTCCAAAACAGCCTTCCCTTTTTGCCCCGCCGATGGTAAGATGGCCATGCCAAACAAAACCTAGCGGTTTAACCGCTTCTACCAACAGGGCCGCTCCCTATCCCACCACGCACGAAGAAACAAAGAAAGGAACTGTTGGTATGTCTAACGAGAAAGCATTGCAGCCCCGCAAGGGGTACTCCCCCATGCAGTACGTCCATATCATCATTACCCTGCTGCTGATGTTCGGCTTTGGCTATCTGCCGACCTTCTCCACCCTGACCCCCGTGGGCATGAAGCTACTGGGCCTGTTCCTGGGCGTGATCTACGGCTACTCCACCTGCAACGCCATCTGGCCCTCCCTGTTTGCCTTTATCGCCTTCGGCCTGAGCGGCTACACCGACATGAACGGCGCCATTTCCTCTATGCTGGGCGGTTCCACCGTGTTCCAGATCATCACCCAGTATTTCACGGCCGGCGCCATCGTCATCTACGGCTTTGGCAAGTGGTTCGTCCGCTGGTCCCTGACCAAGAAGATCTTCCAGGGCAAGCCCCTCTTCTACACCTGGTGCTTCATGTTCATCTTTATGTGGACCAGCATCGTCATCAGCCAGATCCCCATGGCCCTGCTCCTCTATGCCATCTGGAACGACATCGCCGACTCCTGCGGCTACGATAAGAAGAGCACCTTCCGCTACTATGGTTTCGGCGGCATCCTCCTCTCGCTGATGATGGGCGGGGCTATGATTCCCTACAAGAGCTGGATGCTGGGCCTGGCCAACACCTGGGCCAATGTCACCGGCGGGAGCATCAACCTGGGCTTCATGTTCCTCATCACCGGCGTCTGCGGCATCATCATCATCACCCTCTACGTCTTCCTGGGCGCCAAGCTGTTTAAGGTCGACTTTTCCACCATGGAGGCCTTTGACGTGGAAAAGCTAGGTGAGGAGAGCAAGCACCTGCGCCCCCGCACCAAGCGCATCCTCGTTGTTTACCTTATCACTATGGTCCTGGCCATCTTCGCCGGAACCTTCCTAAACAATCCCCTGTCCGACTTCCTGAACAACACTCTGACCACCGGTGGCCTGTACTGCGTGTGCTCGGCCCTGCTGATGTGCATCCCCAGCGGCGAAGGTGACGGCCAGGCTGCCATCAACTTTGACGACATCAAGCACTCCGACAGCGCGGTGAGCTGGACTGTTATCCTCATGTGCGCCGTCACCATCCCTCTGGCTACTGCCCTCACCAGCGAAGGCACTGGCGTGCTGCCCTGGCTCACCGGCATCTTTACCCCTGTGTTTGAGGGCCGCAGCCCCATCTTCATCCTCATCTTCACCATCGTTGTCATGCTCATCCTCACCAACGTGGGCTCCAACATCGCCTTTGGCGGCGCTATGATCCCCGTGGTCAGCCCCTTCGTGCTGGCCTCCGGCATGAACCCGGTGGTGGCCGGCGCGGCCCTGATCTGGACCGCCAACATGGGCCTGATCCTGCCCGGCGCTTCGGCTCCCGCCTCCATCTTCCACGGCCGCAGCGAGATCCCCGACGCGGGGCTGCGCACCAAAATTGTGCTCTTCTCCGCGGGGCTGCTGCTGGTGGTGTCCATTGTGATCTTCTCCATTGCATATCTGCTCACGGCATAAGCCCAAGTTTTTTTGAAGACCCCTTTCATTCCAGGCCGGGGCGGCGCCCGATGTGCGCCGCCCCGGCTCCTTTTTCTCCCCTGTCTGATTTTTGGTATCGGATACCAGAAAATGAAGTTTGCCTCTCCTCCGCCCCTTTCTTATAATAAAAGTGAGGACAAGGGCCCGACGGCGGTCCATCCGTCCCCGCTCCGGGAAACAGGCGGGGCTCTATCATGAAACAAGGAGATGTGATCCCTTATGATCGAAAAGATTACCGTCATTGGCGCAGGTTCCACCGGCCATGCAGTGGCCGGCGTCATGTCCATGCGCGGCTTCCAGGTGACCCTCCATGACGACGAGCGCTTCCAGAAGGAGCTGGATGCCGTGCGGGAGCTGGGCTTCATTCAGCTCCGGGGGAAGATCCGGGGCGTAGGCACCCCCGCTAAGGTCACCACTGACCCCGCCGAGGCCGTCCGGGGCGCCCAGGCGATCTTCGTCCATGTGCCCTCCGACCGGCATGAGGAAATCGCCCGGCGCATCGCTCCCTACCTGGAGGACGGCCAGCATATCCTCATCATCCCCGGCAACCTGGGCGCTTTCATTTTCCGCAAGGTCTTTGATGAGCTGGGCGTCACCGCCAAGGTCACGCTCACCGAAAAAGAGGGCAACTTCTGCCCCTGCCGCCTGTCCGCCCCCGCCGAGGTCACTGTGGGCCTGCCCCTGAACCTGAAGGGCAAGGTGGCCTCCCTCCCCGCCTCCGACACCGAGCGGGTGCTCAAGGATCTGGAGGGCGTGGTGGAGTACACCGCCAACCGCAACGTCTTTGAGGGCGTCATCAACGCCGGCAACGTCATCAACCATATCGCCAGCACCATTCTCTCTGCCGCCGAGATCGAGCACAAGGGGGACAAGTACTCCCTCTTCAAGTACGCCTTCACCCCCTCGGTGGTCCACTGCATTGAGAAGATCGCCGCCGAGCGTAAGGCGGTCATCGAGGCCATGGGCATGGAAGTCCACGGCCAGCCCACCGGCATGATCAACAAGGTCCTCCACCTGGAGGAACACCCCGAGGTCCACACCTTCTATGAGTACATGGACGGCCCCTACGCCCTGAATCACCGCTATCTCCACGAGGACTGCGGCTGTGGCGGCGCCTTTGCCCTCTCCGTGGCCAAGCGCCTGGGCCTGGAGATGCCCGTGCTGGAATCCTTCCTGGGGGTGGCTGGCGCCATCAATGACCGGGACTACATCCACGGCGGGCGCACCCTGGAGAACCTGGGCTTCCCCGCCGGAATGACCCTGGAAGAGATCTACCAGAAGATCTGAGCGGTCCTTCCCCGCCCCGGCCCCACCCCGGCCTCTGGTAAAATCAGAGGAGATATGCTATAATCTTTATTATCTTATTTTTATGGGGAGATGGGGCCCGTGCGCTCGGAGCACCTGCACTACCTGCTGGAGATCGACCGCCTGCACTCAATTTCCTCTGCCGCCCGGACCCTCCATGTGCGGCAGACTACCCTGAGCGCGATCGTGAAAGCACTGGAAGACGAACTTGGCTTCTCTATTTTCCGCCGGACTCCCTCCGGCGTGGTGACCACGCCGGAGGGGGAACAGCTGATCTCCCTGGCTTGGGAGATGGACGTGCGCTTTGAGGAACTGCTGAGCCTGAAAAAGAACGACGGCCGCCGGAGCAAATCCATTCCAGTGGCCCTGTGTCCCAGTATCAATCTGGGTCTTGCCATCCCTCTGTGCCGGAATTTTTACCGCTTCGACCTGCGGGGGGACCTGGTCTTGTCTGAGACGCCCCGGCGGCAGGTGCTGCCCAGCATTCTCCAGAGTCAGGTCAACCTGGGCGTCACCTACCTGACGCCTGAGGAGATCCAGCAGACCATGCGCGACCTCTCCCACAGCAGCCTGCGCCTGAGCGTGCTTCTGGAGGACCAGTTTTATCTCTGCGTACCCGCCGGTCATCCTCTCGCCGGGCGAGAGCAGGTGTCCCGGGAGGATTTCCGCCAGGAGCGCCTGGCCACAGTCACCAGTTTCCAGGCCGACGGCGAGCAGGGCCGGCGGGACCACAGCCTCTTTGACGGCAGACAGGCGGTTTTTCTGCCCAACATTGATTTGATGCACCAGGCCATGGCGGCGCAGGGATTGGCCGGAGTGGTGACGAGCTACGCCTTCCGCCACTCCGATTTCCTCCGCCGGAAACAACACCGGCTGATTCCGCTCTGCCGGGATGGTGCGCCCCTGGCCGTCCGGGCCTGCCTCCTGTGCCGGGAAGAGCGGTATCTCCGCTATCAGGAGCGCATTCTGGTCAGCTGTATCTTGGACTATTTTCGCTCGGAAGGGGAGGAGAGCGCCGGCTGACGGCCGCCCTCCTATGAGAGAGGGGAGACGGTATGAGGCTGGAATACCTGCAATATCTGATGGAAATCGACCGCTGCCGTTCCATTTCCAGGGCGGCCCAAAACCTATATATTGGCCAGACCACCCTGAGCGCCATCTTGAAGAATCTGGAGCAGGAGCTGGGCTTCCCCATCTTTGACCGGGTCCACAATGGTGTGGTCCCCACCGCCGAGGGGGAGGAGGCCCTCTCCCTGATCGGCGGGATCCTCTCCCGTTATGAGGACATCCAGCGGCTGAGCGGTTCCAGCTCTTCCCTGGCCCAGACGGTTCACGTCATCAGCTCTCCCACCATCAACTGCGCCCTGGCTGTGCCTCTGAGCAGGCGCTTTCTGGAGTCGGGCGCCAACGGCAATCTCGTCTTTCACGAAATCACCGGCAGCCAGGTGGGCAACTGCCTCATTCAGAATGAGAGCAACATCGGCCTGACCTACTTTATGCCCTCCATCCGAGCGGAGTATGCCGCCAGCGCCGCCAAATACCAGATTGAGGTTAAGCCCCTCTTCCATGACCACCTCTATCTGGTGGCCGCTGCCGGCCACCCCCTCGCCGCCCATGAGAGCCTCTCCCTGGAGGAGCTCAAAGGCGTGGATCTGGCCCTGCTCTCCCATTTCCTCAATGACGAGACCTCGATCGTCTTCTCCAGGACCTTTCAGAGCAATAACCGGTGCACCACTTTTTCCAGCATTCCTCAGGTCAAGAAGGCCATTGTAGAGCTGAATATGCTCGGCATCCTCACCGGTTACGCCATCCATTATGACCAGAGTGTGGACCCCAGCCGGCTCAAGGCCATCCGCCTGGTGGCCACCCGTGGACAGAATGACATTGACCTGTGCCTCATCCACCACGACAATTGGCAGCTGCACTATATGGAGAGGGTGGTTATCAAGTGTATCGAGTCCTATTTCTCTCAGCTCTCACCACCTCCGTTCTCTCCTGAGGCGGCGGAACCCTAACATTCGAGGCCCCGCGTCCGAGTGGACGCGGGGCCTCTTTCATGATCTATCTGCCTGGCGGCATGTCTTTTTATCTGCGGCGGCGGCCGGAGTAGCGCCGTCCGCCCCGGTAGCCCCCGCGGCTACTGGAGCCGTAGCGGCTGCGGCCCCGGCCCAGGATGAGGCGCCGGAGGATGAGGAATACGATGAGCACGGCCAGCACGACCAGTACGATCTTCACCCACAGCTGGTTGAAGAACCTCTGGATGCGGTCCAGGCGGTAGAGGAGCTCCGAGCGCTCCACACTGGCGGTGGCCACCAGATCCAGCGTTCCGTACGTCTGGCCGTCGTATGTAAGCGTAACGGTGCCAAGCTTCTGCCCCGCCTCCACCGGCGCCTCCACTTCGCTGACCAGATCCACCTCCCGCTTAAAGTTCTCCAAAATCATATCGTTGGGGAGGGTGGCCTCCAGAGAGCCGGAGGGCTGTACCGTCACATAGTCCGCCCCATCCGAGAGGGTGACCGCCACCTCGGGGAAGTCCCGGACGGTCTCGTCAATGATGGTCTGCCGGGAAAAGTCGTTGAACCCCATCTCCAGCAGGCGGGTGCTCTCTGAAAACTGGAGGCGGCTCACCGAGCCGTCCGCGTTGGTGGGGTTCTCCGCCCCCAGCACCACGGCGATCAGGTTCCGGTCCCCCTTCGTGGCCGCAGAGGCTAGGCAGTAACCCGCCTCCGGGGTGGAGCCGGTCTTGATGCCGGTGGCATACTGGTACCAATAGCGCGTGATGCGCCAGGTGGAGACCAGGGCGTTGGTCTCGTGGAGGGAGCGGGCCTCGCTCATGTTGGTGGCGGGAACCTCGTGCCCCACAGAGGACACGATGGTGCGAAAGGTGGGGTTCTGCATGGCCTGGTGGCACATGAGGTAGATGTCATAGGCGGTGGTATAGTGGTTGTCGTCATGGTAGCCATGGGTATTGGTGAAATGCGTGTTCTCCATCCCGAGCTCGGCAGCCCTTTGGTTCATCAGCTCGACAAAACTGGCCACATCCCCGCACAGATATTGCGCCAGAGCGTTGCACGCCTCGTTGGCCGAGGCAGTCAGGGCGCAGTAGAGCAGATCCTCCAGGCTCAGCTGCTCCCCCTCCTTGAGCCCCACGGTGGAGCCGGCCTCGCCAATCCCCAGGTAGACTTCATCCCCCACCGTCACAATATCGGTGAGGGCCGCTTCCCCCCGGTCCACCGCCTCCAAAACCAGGAGGGTGGTCATGACCTTGGTAATGGAGGCCGGATAATTGCGCTCGTGGGCGTTCTGCTCATAGAGGACCTCTCCATAGTCGTCGTCTACCAGGATAGCGGCCTTGGCTTGGACGTACATGGAGTCCAATATAGAGCTTCCGCTCTCCGTGGTCTCCCCCTCGGCGGCCAGGGCCGCCGGGGTCAGGAGCTGGGTGGCCAGCAGACAGACGAGCAACAGCGCGGACAGCAGCGTTTTTTTCATAGGAAACTCCTCACAGGTGTGATATAATAAAGTTTAGTTCCGGCCTCACCGGGCCGACGCAGTATTATGTAGACATATTATAGCAGAGCCCACGGTTGGGCGCAACGGAAAAGGGGGAAAAAGATGAAGATTTCCCGCCTGGAGCGGACTGCACTTCTTGTGACCGCCCTATTTCTGGCCTTTACGGCCGGGTGGCTCCTCCGGGGAAGCGGAGACGCGCCGCCCATTCGGGTGGAGACCCAGTCCGCCCCTGCGCCCGGTGAGGCTGTCCTCGCCGCCCCCACGCCCGCTCCATCCGCCCCCGCCGAATCGGTCCAGGCATCTCTGCCAGAAAAGGTGGCAGAGGGGGAGAAGATCAACCTCAACACCGCTACCGCAGAAGAATTGCAGCGCCTGCCCGGCATCGGCGAGAGCCGTGCCCAGGCCATCGTGGCTGACCGGGAGGAGAACGGCCCCTTCCGTATCCCGGAGGATCTGACCCGGGTGGCGGGGATCGGCGAGGGCATCCTGCAGGGGCTTCTGGACTATGTGACCGTGGAATGACCACAGGAGGAATTTGCTTTGAAGATTTTGGTGGTAGACGACGAGAAGGTGCTGGTCAAGGGCATCAAATTCAACCTGGAGAGCGAGGGTTATCAGGTAGAGGCCGCCTACGACGGGGAGGCCGCCGTGGAGCTGGCCCGGACGGAGTCCTTCGACCTGATTATCCTGGACCTGATGATGCCCAAGATCGACGGGCTCCAGGCCTGCATGCGCATTCGGGAGTTCTCCAATGTGCCCATCATTATGCTCACCGCCCGCAGTGAAGATACGGACAAGATCATCGGCTTTGAGTGCGGCGCCGACGACTACATCACCAAGCCCTTCAATATTCTGGAGCTCAAGGCCCGGGTGCGGGCCCTCCTGCGCCGCTCCGGCATGGCTGCCCAGAAGGAAAAGGGCCGCCAGCTGACCATCGGACACATTGTACTGGACCCAGACCAGCGCTCGGCCTGGAAGGACGGCGCGCCGGTGGACTTGACCGCCAAAGAGTTTGACCTGATGGAGCTGCTCATGCGCAATCCCGGGCGGGTCTACAGCCGGGAGAACCTGCTCAACGTGGTGTGGGGATATGAATACGCCGGAGATTACCGGACGGTGGACGTCCATGTGCGCCGCCTGCGGGAAAAATTGGAGCTGGACCCCGCCCACCCCATGTACATCCTCACCAAGTGGGGGGTGGGCTACTATTTGAAGAACGCCTAAGTTCCCCCCTAGACTTCCAGGAAGGAGGCAGCCGCCCATGGCGCAGCGGCCGCGGACCGGACCGCGGGTGCCCTTCGTGCACTCTCTACAGACCAAATTTATGCTCAGCTACGGGGCGATTATCCTGGCGCTGGTCATTTTCCTCAACACCTATCCCATCCTGATCTCTCAGAATATGGTCTTCCAATCCAAGCGGGATGCCCTCTGGCGGCAGGCCGACATCATCACCTCCGCGCTGGCCGGGCGGGAGGCCCTCACCGCCGAGGGCGTGGCCGCCACGCTGTCCATGCTGGGCGTCACCGGTGTGGACCGGCTGATGGTCACCCGGCCCGACGGCCTGGTCCTCTACGACACCAGCGAGGTGGACAACGCCCAGGGCAAGTACGCCCTGCTCTGGGAGGTGGTCACCGCCCTGGGCGGGGACGATGTGTTCCAGTCCGAATACCGGGACGGGGCCTTCCGCAGCCGTTCCGCCGCCCCCATCCGCTACCGGGGGATGACCCAGGGGGCGGTCTATCTCTACGAGTACGACCAGGAGCAGGCCCAGCTGCTCCTGGATCTTCAGACCAACCTGCTGCGCATCTCAGTGGTGGTGTGTGTGGCCGCCCTGCTCTTTAGCGTAGTCCTCTCCAAGGCCATCACCCGCCGGGTAGCCGTGCTTCTGCAGGGCATCCGCAGCGTGCGGGAGGGGGAGTACAGCTACCGGGTGACCCTGTCCGGTTCTGATGAGCTCTCCCGCCTGGCGGATGAGTTCAACGAGCTCACCGGCCGGCTCCAGACCACCGAGGAGGTCCGCCGCCGCTTTGTCTCCGACGCCTCCCACGAGCTCAAGACCCCCCTGGCCTCCATTCGCCTGCTCACCGATTCCATCCTCCAGAACGGCGCTATGGACCAGGAGACGGTGCGGGATTTTGTCTCCGATATCGGCAGCGAGGCCGAACGCCTGACCCGCATCACAGAAAAGCTCCTCACCCTCACCCGTATGGACACCGCGCCCCCCCGGGAGCTCACCCCTGTGGACCTGCGGCAGGTGATCCTCCGCGTCGAGCATATGCTCACTCCCCTGGCACAGCAGGCCCACATCACCTTCCAGCTGGACCTCTCCGGCGGGTGCCGGGTATCCTCCACCGAGGATGATCTCTACCAGATCGCCTTCAATCTGATGGAAAACGCCGTCAAGTACAACCTGCCCGGGGGCAAGGTGATGGTGAGCCTCTTTCCCCGCCGGGGCCGCACGGCCGCCGAGGGGGACTTGGTGATCCTCCGGGTGGAGGATACCGGCGTGGGCATCCCTGAGGATGACTTATCCAAAATCTTCGACCGCTTCTACCGGGTGGACAAGGCCCGCTCCCGGGAGGCCGGCGGTACCGGTCTGGGCCTGTCCATTGTGCGGGACGCCGTCCTCCAGAATGGCGGCCAGATCCAAGTCCGCCGCCGCGCGCCGGAGGGCACCTGTTTTGAGGTCACATTTCCCCGCTGGAAGGAGGATAAGCCATGAGAACACGTCTGATCCCCTTTCTCCTGGTTTTTTCCCTCCTGTGCGCCTGTGGAGAGGAGTCCGGTGTGGATGCCACCCCGGCCGCGGGATCCTACCTCCTCTACTTTGTGGCTGAGGAGAGCCGGGACGGCGCCGCGCTGGGCGCCGAGCCGTTTGCCCCACAGGAGGGCGCCGACGTGGTGGAGGCCCTGTTGGAGGCCCTGCTGGCCGGCCCCGCCGGGCACGGCCTCACCAGTCCCTTCCCCGCCGGGGTAGAGCTGCGCCAGGTCTCTCTCGGGGAAGACGGGGTGCTCTATCTGGACTTTTCCGAGCAGTATGACGCCCTCACCGGGATCCAGCTCACGCTGGCCAATTACTGCCTGACCCTTACTCTCACCCAGGTGGAAGGGGTGGAGGCCCTCTCCATCACGGTGGAGGGCATGGCCAATCCCGCGTTTCAGAGCGGGCCCCTCACGGCCGGCCAGGCGATCCTCTCCGGGGCAGAAGAGGACGTGACCCAGCGCACAGCGGCCCTCTGGTTCCCCCGCAGCGACGGGAGCGGGTTGGAGGTGGAGTACCGCACTTTGGCCCTCACGGCCGAGGCCTCCCTGAGCCAGGCACTGCTGGAGGCCCTCTCTGCCGGCCCCACCCAGGAGGGGCTCTCCCCTGTGCTGCCCGAGGGTTCCACGCCTCTGGGGGCCACCATTGAGGGCGGGGTGTGTTATGTGAATTTCTCCCAGGAATTCCGCACCGGCATGCCCGAGAGCGGGGAGGCGCTGCGCCTGCTGGCATACGCAGTGGTGAACACCATGGCGGGCAACCTGGACGCGGTGTCCTCGGTGCAGCTGCTGGTGGAGGGCGAGCCCCTGCCCGCTCTGGACGGCCTGGCCCTGGACGGCCCCCTGGAACCCGACACCAGCCTGGAAAATGGTTGACAACCCCCCATGCCAGAGAGTAAAGTAGTGCTCAGATTACACCAGAAAGGACTGACCTCCATGCCACAGCAGCGTCCCGGCACCCAGTGCCTCCACGCCGGCTACCGCCCCGCCAACGGCGAGCCCCGCAACATCCCTATCATCCAATCCACTACCTTCCGCTATACCTCCAGCGAGGCCATGGGACATCTCTTTGACCTGGAGGCAGAGGGTTACTTCTACACCCGCCTCCAGAATCCCACCAGCGACCATGTCGCTGCCAAGATCTGCGCCCTGGAGGGGGGCAGTGCGGCCATGCTCACCGCCTCGGGACAGGCGGCCTCCTTCTATTCGGTCTTCAATATCTGCTCCTGCGGGGACCATGTGGTCTCCTCCTCGGCCATTTATGGGGGCACCTATAACCTCTTTGCCGTGACCATGAAGCGCATGGGCATCGACTTCACCTTTGTCTCCCCCGACTGTACGGAGGAAGAGCTGGAGGCCGCCTTCCAGCCCAATACCAAGGCGGTCTTTGGGGAGA
>CALXCU010000106.1 GCA_944386885.1 uncultured Oscillospiraceae bacterium
GTAGACGCCGTCGCTGCCCTTACAGGCGTTGACCACGGCCTCGCTTACGGCGGAGATGTCGGCAGTGGCTTCCTCAGTCCACAGGTCGGACAGATCTGCCATCTGGCCGTTGGCGCCGTAGTTGGAGACCAGGCGCTCGGGGCCCTGCTCCGCGTCGTCGCACACGAAGCGGATGAACTCCTTGGCGGCCTCGATCTTGGCCTCGTCGCCGTGGGCAAAGATGCCGAAGCCGTAGATGCCGCCGCACAGCTCGGGCACGCCGTCATCGGAGGGGAAGGCCATGGCGAAGGGGGTGAACTGGACCTGCTCGGCGTAGTTGGCCTGGTTGGAGGCGTTCCAGCAGAAGGTCACGGCACAGGTTCCGTTGGCGAACTGCTGCAGCTCGTCGGCGGCCTGGAAGCTGGAGTCACCCGTCGGAGAGCCGTTGTCCACCATGCTCTTCAGGAGGGTCAGGGCCTCCACCTTCTCCGCGGAGTTGGCGGTATACTCGGTGTGGTCAGCGTTGGTGTAGGTACCGGAGTACAGGTTGTTGACGAGGGCGCGGGTGCCCTGGTCGCCGCCCTGGCCGCCGCAATAGAGAATACCGGGGAACATGACGTTCACAGTGCCGGCAGCGGCGGCGTCACGGACAGCCTCCATAGCGGCCACAAAGTCGTCGGTAGTCCAGGTGCGGGTCTCCTCGTCGATGTACTGCAGGGCGCCGGCCGCCTCGAACACCTCGTAATTAATGGCCATACAGTGGGTGGTCATGCACAGGGGGTACTCATAGTAGACGCCGTCGCTGCCCTTACAGGCGTTGACCACGGCCTCGCTTACGGCGGAGATGTCGGCAGTGGCTTCCTCAGTCCACAGGTCGGACAGATCTACCATCAGGCCGTTGGCGCCGTAGTTGGAGACCAGGCGCTCGGGGCCCTCCATGATGATGTCGGGGGTAGTTCCGGCGGTGATGGCGGAAGTAACCTGCGTATCGCCGTTGGTGTAGTCCAGCAGCTGGATGCTCACTTCGATCTCAGGATGCACCTCATTGAACGCGGCGATGATGCTGTCCAGAGTGGCCTGGTCGCCGAAGCTGCCGATGGGATAGGTCCACAGCTCGATGGACACCGTGTCGCCGCTGGTGCTGCCGCCCTCACCGCCGCCGCCGGCGCTGGGCGCCGTGCTGGGCGCCGTGCTGGGCGTGCTGGTGCCGCCGCCGCAGGCGGCCAGACTGAGGGTCATTCCGGTGGCAAGCACAAGAGACAAGGCTTTTTTCCAGTTTTTCATCTCATTGATTCCTCCTCATTTTTTCTAAAACGCGCCGGTCTACTTTCCCGGCCTGTTGTGTAGATTGTACAATCTAGGAAAGATTTTGTCAATAGCGTTTTTGAAAAAAATTTCTTTTCAAAATCTTCATGCAAGTTTTTTTCAAACCATTTTTTCATTTTTCTGGATAATTCAACTATTTCTCTGCGTTCATTACAGATGCTTCTCTGAGATTGCCCGGGCCACCCGGCTGCGGGCAGCGGCGGTGCCCTCCTGGTCCAGCTGGCACAGTTCATAATAGAGCGCATCCAGTAAAAAAAGCTGGGCCACCCGGGCGGCCACGGTCCCCAGCTGGGTCGGACTCTCATTGGAGCCGCACTGGAGCACCACGTCGGCGTAAACCGCGCCCGGGGATTTGGGAAAACGGGTGATCAGGATGACCCCCGCCTGCCGCTCTCGGGCCAGGCGCAGCGCATCCGACAGGTCCCGGGTAGAGCCCGAATAGGAGAAGTAAAACACCACGTCCCGCCGGGTGAGCTGGGCGCAACTGATGGCCTGGAGGTGGGAATCATTCACCGGAAAAAAGCCCGGGCGCACGGTGGAAAAGAGATGCGCCGCCTCCTTCGCCATAATCATGGACCCGCCCTGCCCCATGCACAGGACTTTGTCGGCCTCCAAGAGCATTTTGGCCGCCCGGCGTATCTGCTCCGGCCTGGCCAGCCGGGCAGTTTGGACCATGGCGTCGATATCCGTCTGCAGGATCTCTCCATAGGGTCCCGCATAGAGAGAGGCACCCTGGACCCCTTCTTCCCCGCTGCCGGCGGCAGCCTGCCCCGTCACCGAGTTGGCCACCGCCAGTTTAAACGCGCTGTACCCCTTATAGCCCATGCGGCGGCAGAAGCGGGAGATGGTGGCCTCAGCCACATTGCACTTCTCCGCCAGCTCTGAGATAGACATGTACTGGGTTTGCTTCTGGTGAGCTACCACATAGTCGGCCACCCGCTTCTCCGCACTGGTCAGTTGGTAATACTCATTGTCCAACTGGGCAAAGACGTTGCTGAACGGCACCGTTCCCCCCGCTCCTTTCTGTTCAAATCGATTTACCTTTTCCTTCTCCCGATCAAACGCTCACTCCTCCAGGAGCTCCTTGAGCATTCCGTCCACCATGGAGAGCATCCGGGGCAGGTGGAAGGGGCCCTTGAACGTAGAGCCCTTGGTGGACGGCATGGTGGGCAGGCCGTCCCGGCGCAGATAGCCGTACCACTCGCCGTACGCGCGGTCGGAGAAGTGGGCCTTGCAGTAGTCCAGGGTCTGCTCGAACTTCTCCAGATACTTCACGTTGCCGGTATCCCGGAAGAGCATCATAGAGGCGATGAGGGCCTCGTCATGGGGCCACCAGAGCTTCATGTCGTGCTCATAGGCCTCGGTGGGCTTACCCAGGCAGTCGATGAAGTAGAGCAGGCCGCCATACTCCTGATCCCAGCCGGCATCAAAGGCCTGGTTGAAAATCTGCTCGGCGGTCTTGTGGATGGCGGGGTCGCCCGCGTACCGGGATGCCTCCATCAGGAACCAGGAGCACTCGATATCATGGCCGGGGTTGACGACCCGGCCCTCGGTCACCTCCAGGCGGGGGGTCCCGTCGGGGGCCACCGACTCCAGGGTGCAGTGGAGCTCCGGCTTATAGTGGTATTTGAAAATGGTCTCCACACACTCCAGGGCCCGGTCGGCATAGAGCTTCTGCCAGGCGGGGTCCTGGTCCACCCGGCGCATGACCGAGGTGATGTTCAGATAGATCATGGGGTCGGCCAGGGCGCGGCCGGTGCGGGTCTCCGGAATGGTCTTGGGGCCCAGGCCGGTGGGGTCCTTGATGAGGCCGTTGTTGAGCTTGTAGATGAGCTCATAGGCCTTTCGGGCCCGCTCCAGGCAGGCCTCCTCCCCGGTGACGCCGTAGTACTCGGCGTTGGCGATGGCGTAAAACCCCTCGGAGAAGCAGTAGCGGCGCTGGCGCAGGGGCTTGCCCTCGGCGGTGACAGTAAAGTACATCCGGTCCCCCGCCGCGCGGTTGATGCAGTGGGCCTCCATAAAGTCCAGGCAGCTCTTGCTGGCGGCGAGCCACTCGTCCTTCACGCCGTAGGCCTGGCACAGATAGGCGAACATCCAGGCACAGCGCCCCTGCATCCACACACTCTTGTCGGTGGAGTAAATCTCACCTTTCCGGTCCAGACAGGTATACACGCCTCCGTTCACCGGGTCCATACCGTGCTTGAGCCAGAAGTTGACGCAGATATCCAGTTCCTCTTCGATCCAGTCCTGATGCGCCTTCAGGCGCGCTCTCATGTCCTGATCCATATTCATTTCCGCCTTCCTTTTTGTTCGAACTGTCAAAATAAGCCGGTGGATTCCCAGCCCGGCTTTGTACCATCTACATCATACTTTGAAAACCACTTTCCGTCAAGGAAATTCATGAAAAACTTTTTCATTTTTTCATCTTGCCCTTGACAGACGGAAAAAAACTGTTAGCCTATAAGGGAGAGAGGATTTTCTCTCCCGCACGATCAAAATCTCTGTCTGTTTATAAGGAGGAGGATACCAATGAAACATCTTGGCATCGACGTGAACGTCAAGCATCTCCCCGAGCTGGATCCCAACTATATCCCTCTCTTTCCCTTCTATGAGTCCTTCCTGAAGGACGCCAAAAAGCCGCTGGATATCGCGGTAGAGCGCTCCGGCGGCCAGGTGGCCGTATATAAGACCTTTATCCACGGCACCCCTGAGATGGCCCAGGCCGACCTGTACTACGTGGACCGCATCATCAAGACCCTGCTGTGGCTCAAGGGCGGCTTTAAGGTCTACATCGCCGGAGACCAGGCCATCTATGAGGCCATCAAGGCCGCCTACTCCAAGGACGGTTCCCGGGCGTTTGACGAGGACTTCATGGCCGGCGTGTATGAGCGCCCCTTCGAGGTGGTCTCCTGCGAGGCCGTCCCCGCCGAGTACAGCAAGTCTGAGGCTGTGGGCCGTCACATGAACGGCTGCCGCATCGGCTTCGACGCCGGCGGAAGCGACCGGAAGGTCTCCGCCGTCATCGACGGCGAGCCCGTCTTCTCCGAGGAGGTCGTCTGGTTCCCCAAGACCAACTCCGACCCCGACTATCACTTCCAGGGCATCGTAGACGCCTTTCGGTCTGCCGCGGCCCATATGCCCCGGGTAGACGCCATCGGCGTGTCCTCCGCCGGCATTTACATCGACAACCGCACCATGGTGGCCTCCCTCTTCCTGAAGGTCCCCAAGGACCAGTTTGACGCCAAGGTGAAGGACATCTACATCCGGGCCGCCAAGGAGATCGGCGACGTGCCCATCGTGGTCGCCAACGACGGCGACGTCTCCGCCCTGGCCGGGGCCATGAGCCTGGAGGAGAACAACGTGCTGGGTATCGCTATGGGCACCAGCGAGGCCGTGGGCTTCGTGGACGAGCACGGCAACATCACCGGCTGGCTCAATGAGCTGGCCTTCGTCCCTGTGGACGCCGCCCCCACCGCCATGGTGGACGAGTGGTCGGGGGACATCGGCTGCGGCGTGAAGTATTTCTCCCAGGATTCGGTCATCAAGCTGGCCCCCGCCGCCGGCATCGAGCTGGACGAGTCCCTCTCCCCCGCGGAGAAGCTCAAGGTGGTCCAGGGCCTCATGGAGCAGGACGACGACCGGGCCGCGGCCATCTACCGCTCCATCGGCGTGTACCTGGGCCACGCCCTGCGGCTGTACTACCACTTCTACGGCTTTAAGCACATCCTGCTGCTGGGCCGGGTCATGTCCGGCAAGGGCGGCGACATTGTCCTGGCGGAGGCCAAGAAGGTCCTCGCCGACGAGTATCCCGACGTGGCCGCCAAGGTCAACCCCACCCTCCCCGACGAGAAGGCCCGCCGGGTGGGCCAGAGCGTGGCTGCCGCCTCTCTGCCTGAGTGCTGAGGCCGGCTCTCTGCGGCGCCTATCCCGTTTTCCCGTACAAATGGGCCCGCGGCTGGACATCTGTCCGGCCGCGGGCCCTTGCCGTTTGCATTCTGATCCGTTAGCCCCATGGGTCCTCGTCCATGGGGGAATTGCGGCGGGCCTCCTGGGTGAGGGTCTCCAGCTTATACAGGGACCACAGGTCCGAGACGCCCAGGTACAGGAACACCAGCCCCATAAAGCGGATGAGCATCCGCACTGCGCCAAAGGGCCGCAGCATCAGCGCGCCCCCCATCAGCACCCCCAGAGCCGCCAGGAGCATCGAGACCCACCACCGGCGGTACTCCAGCCGGTAGAGCCGGGCCGACCGGACCAGAGCGGCTATGCTGTCCACCACCACATAAAGCCCCAGCAGAGTGGGCAGCAGGGAGAGCACCGACCAGGGCCGCAGGAGAAAGAAGAGCCCGATCCCCCCGGCAATCACTCCAAAAACGAGTTCCAGCCGGAGGCCGTTGAGCCCCCGGTCCCGCAGCAGGCAGCCGCCCGCCAGCACCACGCCGCACAGGAGCAGCACACCCCCCAAAACCCGGCACAGGAGGATCCCCACCGTCCCCGGCCAGAGGGCCAGGACCGCGCCCAGCACCAAATACAGCGCCGACGCCAGCCGGAAATCTATCAGCCGCCCGCGCAGAAAGCCGCCCATATAAACGCCTCCTTAATCCAGCCCATTCAGGCCCAGTTTTTGCACACGTCCACCCATCCCGCGCTGTGGGAGTAGGCCTCCAGCTCCTCACAGGTGAGCTTGATGGCCGAATTGGAGCTCCCCGCGGCGGGGTAGACCGTCTCAAACCGCTTGAGGGACACGTCCAAATAGGTCACCGTCCGGGGATCTTCGATAGCGAACGGGCATACGCCCCCCACCGCGTGTCCGGTAAATTCCACCACCTGCTCGGGGGTGAGCATCTTGGCCTTGGTGTGGAACTGGGCCTTGAATTTGCTGTTGTCCACCTTGGCGTCCCCGGCGGCCACCACCAGCACGCAGCCCTCCCCCACCTGGAAGGACAGGGTCTTGGCAATCCGGGCGGGCTCCACCCCTACCGCCTGGGCGGCCAGCTCCACCGTGGCGCTGGACACGTCGAACTCCAGGATATCTCCCTCCCGGCCCAGGGCGCGGAAGTAGGCGCGGCATTTTTCAATGGACATTCCTCACGCCTCCCCCCGCTTGGCGGCCTTGTCCAAAAACCGCCCGCTCTTAACCACAAAGCGCTGATGGACGCCCGCACCAATCGGTCCGGCCCCGTCGTAGGCCCGCACCGCAAAAGTCAGCTTCCGGCCCTCCACCGCGGTGAGCTCCGCCTCGGCCCGCACCGCCATGCCCAAGGGGCTGGCCGCATCGTGGGTCACCTCCATCCGGGTGCCCACGGTGGTCTCGTCCTCCTCCAGGGCGCCCCGGCAGGCGTCCACGGCGGCGGCCTCCATCAGGGCCACCATCGCCGGGGTGGCGAACACGGGCAGCGAGCCGCTGCCCATGGCGGCGGCGGTATTTTGTTCCGTCACGGCAGCCGCTGCGCGGCCCGTGCGGCCCAGTTCCATCGACATGGGAAATCACGCTCCAATATCTCTAAAGTCTTCGCCCGCTTTTGCGGGCCTCTTCAGTTTACACGATTTTCCCTTCGGATGCAACCGCCCGTCGCTTGTCCTTGTTGGGAGGCGGCTCCCCCTCTCCCCGCAAAAAGCGGCGGGACCGCCTCCCGGCGGTAGGAGGGCGGCCCCGGATGCGCTAAGAACGGCAGCGGCGGGTCATGCGGTGCAGATGGCTCAGGCGGAAGAAGAGCGGGCCGTCCATCACGCCGGTCTGCGCCTGGCCCAGCGAGCGCTGGAGCCAGAGCACATTGCGCACTGACGCGCCGGTGTGCATGCCGTCCACCTGGCCGGGCTCCAGGCCCAGGAAGACCTGAGAGAGCTCCAGGAACATGGCCTGGGCGGGCAGCAGGTCCCGGCTGCGCTCCCCCGGCCGGATGGGGAATTGAAACATCGCTCACCCTCCTCTCAGGAGATATCCAGGATGGCGGCCGGGAAGGTCTCGCCATCCACTACCACAGTGTCCCGGATGCCGGTGTAGGCCTGGTAGAGTGCCTCCCACACCGCCTCATCCACTATGCCGGTCTGGGGCAGGGATTTATTGCGCTGGAAGGCCAGCACGGCCTGTCGGGTATCCTCGCCGTAGATCCCGTCCTGAGCAGGGGCGGGGATGTCGCTGTAAAAGGCAGACAGGACATCCAGCATGTATTGCAGGACCTGCACCCACCGCCCCCGGCTGCCCGGGGCCAAGCGGCCGTCGTCCAGGCGCTCCAGCGCATCGCCGTACAGATCTTGGCCTTCTCCCACCAGCTCGGCAAGGTCCCGGATGCCCACATAGAGATAGACCAGCTTATACCAGGTAGCTCTCCCCACCACCCCGTCGGCCGCAAGGCCAAAGACCTCCTGGAAGGTACGTACCGCCTCTTCGGTGCGCGCGTCGAACACCCCGTCGATCTCCGGGATGCGGGGAATGGCCGGAAAATCCCTAGAAACCTGGTTGAGCATGGTCTGGAGCTGGACCACCGCCGCCCCCCGGTCCCCCCGCCGCAGGGGCGTACCCGGGTAGGACTGCTGCAGGCCCATCACCGGTGCGTCGGTCACCAATTCGATGTCGTCGCCATAGTAATAGTGCAGGATATCCATGGCCGAGTACCCCTCCTGGGCCAGCGCCTGGCTCCCCCACTGGGACAGGCCGTCACAGGTGGTGGTCGTGCCGTTGCAGAATTTGGCCGAGAGGGGCTCCACATACCCCTTCCGGCGGATATAGGTGGTAAACAGCTCATCCACCAGGCGGTCGATGTTCTCGTAAGTGCTGCGGCCCTTAATGAATTTCTGATCGTAGGCTGTCTCCGACGTGATCTGAAAGGGGTAGCCCCGGCTGGGATAAAACTCGGTGTACACCCGGTTGAGGGCAAAGGAGATGATGGCCAGGATATTGGCCTCCAGGGCGGCGGGCCCCCAGGTCGGATAGATCTCGCTGGAGGCCACATTTTTGACATAGTCCGGAAAGGAGACCGTCACATTCTCGGCGCTGCTGCCCGGCGGGCCCAGGTGAACAGTAATGGTCTGGGGGATATAGGGCGTGACAATGGGGGGCATAGGACACCTCCTGGCTCAGAGATTGGGGGGCGTAAGGTAGGTGGTCTCCCCGTTGGCCGAGCCAATAGTTTCCGGCCGGGACAACGGCACCAGCTCCAGCTCCTGGACCGTCTCCACCCCGGGGTAAATCTCAACCCCCTCCACCACTTGATAGCCATAGCCCGGTGCCTCCGCCCACAGCGTTACCAGGGAGTAGGGCATCCCGCCCGGGCTGGTCCCCTGGTCCAGATCGGGGGTCGCCAGGCGCACCGGGGCAGTTTTTCCGCTCTCGTCGGTCACGCGCAGGGCAACCAGCTCAAGCTTCCCCCCCGCCCGCGGCCGGAGAATGGCCACCATAGCCCCCGGCACTGGAAGCCGGGCATTGGATGTGTAGACACGCACAAGGATCGTGCCGGATGAGGCCAAACTACATCCCTCCTTTCAGCCCAGCTTATGCGGCTGCGCTGCCCCTTATCACCTTTCGGCAAATTTTTTCAAAAAAGGCTTGCAAACTCTTCCGGCATGTGCTATAGTATAAAAGCTGTCTGAGACAGCAGGAATAAGATATCCGGGTGTGGCGAAGTTTGGTATCGCGCTTGAATGGGGTTCAAGAGGCCGCTGGTTCGAAGGCAGTCACTCGGACCATGCGGAGTGTCCTTATAGGATTTGAGTATCCTACCAAGGACACTCCGCATTTTTCTTTTCTGAACACATTTTACACCGCCGGGGCGTAGCTTAATGCTACGCCTTTTCTCGTTTCCATTAAGATGTCCCGCTCGGGGATCTTCCGGCGCTCCGGCACCTCAAAGGCTCCAATACAGTTGTAGTGGATCACCACCCGCTGATTGGTAGCGCCGTCCTCCTTGACCACCAGACATGTTCCCCAGCGGCGGGCTCCGCTCTCCAAAACCGGACCGTGAAAAAACGCCGCTTTACATCAAAAATTCGGGTCTTACTATAAAGCCTCGAAACATGATGCAGCATATGCTTTTTATGACAGCATTCCCCGGTTCAAGAATCAAATATGGGCTCCAGTGAGGTGATCTGCTTGATTGCCATCGGAAAGTTGCACATTCTCCACCGCCTTTCTGCCCATGCCTTTGAATCCATGCTAATTTCGTCCTATTGTACTGATTTTATAAGGAGAAGCAAGAGAAAAGGGTCGGGTCTGTCACTCCATCCCGGCTGGACGGCTATGAAATTTTTTACATGCTATTGACGAAAGGATAGGTTTCGTCTAAACTTATGGCGTAAAAGCAGGGAGAGCCTGCATCACAAGGAGGACGTCGTTATGTTGTTAAAACAGGTTTTGGATCTCTTCGAGCTTTTGGACACCCCCCGCGCCTGCGGCGAGACCATCAAGGAATTGATGCTCGCCAGCGGCGCGGATGAAGTGAATGTCCAGACTGCCACCGGCGAGAAGGGCTCCACCGATTCCATTAAAATCCTTATCAAAGGGCGCAACGGCAAGTCCAGCGGCGGCAGCGCGCCCACCCTGGGCATCATCGGCCGCCTGGGCGGGTTGGGCGCCCGGCCCGAGGTCATCGGCTTCGTCTCGGATGGCGACGGCGCCCTGGCCGCCCTGTCCGCCGGGCTGAAGCTGGCCCAGATGCACAAAAATGGCGACGTGTTGGAGGGCGACGTCCTGGTGGCCACCCACATCTGCCCCCACGCCCCCACTCAGGAGCACTTCCCCGTGCCCTTCATGGACTCCCCCATTGACATGCAGCTGTGCAACCGCATGGAAGTGGACGAGCGGATGGACGCCCTCCTCTCCATCGACACCACCAAGGGCAACCGTGTCATAAACCTCCACGGCATCGCCATCTCCAACACCATTAAAGAAGGCTACATCCTGGAGGTCAGCAACGACCTGATGGACGTGATGACCCGCGTTACCGGGAAGCTGCCCGCCATCTTCCCCTGCGCCCAGCAGGACATCACCCCCTATGGCAACGACCTGCACCACCTCAACAGCATCCTCCAGCCCGCCACCGCCACCAACGCCCCCGTGGTGGGCGTGGCTATCACCACCGAAGAGCCCGTGGCCGGCTGCGCCACCGGCGCCAGCCGCGCCCAGGACGTGGAGAGTGCCGCCCGCTTTGCCGTAGAGGTGGCCAAGGGCTATGGCGAGGGCAAGGTGTCCTTCTACAGCGAGAAGGAGTTCGCCCATCTGTTGGAGCTCTACGGGCCCATGAACCACTTCCAGACCTTCGGCAAGCAGGGCTGAGCCGTGGGCGCGGCTAAGACCCTCGCTGCAGTTACCATCGGGCAGGCCCCCCGCACCGATGTCACCGCCGACATCCTGCCCATGCTCCCCGGGCATGTCACTCTGCGGGAGTATGGCGCCCTGGATGAACTCACCTTGGAAGCGGTCATGGACGCCTTCCACCCCGCCCCCGGGGAGCAGGTGCTGGTCTCCCGGATGCGGGACGGGCGGCAGGTCCGTATGACGGAGGCCTTCGTCCTTCCCCGGCTCCAGGCCAAGATCCGCCAGGCCGAGGAGGAGGGGGCCGACGCGGTGCTGCTGCTGTGTACCGGCGCCTTCCCCGCCTTTGCCCACCGGACCGTCCTGCTGGAGCCCCAGCGGCTGCTCCATATGGTGGTGGAGCAGCTCGCCGGCGGCCGGAAAGTGGGCCTGCTGGTCCCCATGCCCGACCAGGTGGAGCAGGCCTACCGCTTCTGGGGGGACCACGGCGTGGATGTCACGGTGGTCCACGCCTCCCCCTATCTGGGCTTTGAGGGGGTCCGTCAGGCGGCGAAGCAGTTCCGGGGGCAGGACCTGGCGTTCCTCTGCGCCGACTGCATGGGCTACACGGCCGCCATGAAGCAGGCGGTCGTACAGGAGACCGGCCTTCCGGTCATCCTTCCGCGCACCCTCGTCATTCGGGTCCTCGGTGAGCTGCTGGACTAATGCGGCCGCCCACAGGCGGCGGGGCCTCCCCGCCGCCTGTTTTTCTTGATTTCAAGGAGGTAAACAGTATG
>CALXCU010000107.1 GCA_944386885.1 uncultured Oscillospiraceae bacterium
ATGTGGAGGCCGCGGATTTCCTGTAGACCCCGGGGCCCAAGTATACGCGCCTCTATCCCGGCGGCCCCGAGTGCCGCCTAAAAGGGGCCTATGTAATCCGCTGCACCGGCTGCACCAGGGATGCCCAGGGCAACGTGGTGGAGATCCAGGCCACCTATGACCCCGAGAGCCGGGGCGGCGACCCCGCCGACGGCCGGAAGGTCAAGGGCGCCACCATCCACTGGGTGGACGCCGCCACCGCCCTGGACGCGGAGGTGCGCCTGTACGACAACCTCTTTTCCGACCCGGAGCCCGACGCCGGGGACAAAAACTTCCTGGACTGCCTCAACCCCAACTCCCTGGAGGTCCTCCCCCACGCCAAGGTGGAGGCCGGTCTGGCCGGAGTGGAGGCCCCTGCCTCCTTCCAGTTCCTGCGCCAGGGTTACTTCTGCGTGGACAATAAGGACTCCACCCCGGAGCACCTGGTCTTCAACCGCTCGGTGAGTCTGAAGGACAGCTTCAAATTCTAATCAAACCACGGTTCCCCCCGGGGCCGCCCGTCCCTTATACCAAGCAAGGAGTTTGATCTTTCATGGCCTATCATTTCCGCAACGACTACTCCTTCGGCGCCCACCCCAAGGTGCTTAAGGCCCTGTGCCAGACCAACCTGGAGGGCAATCCGGGCTACGGCGCCGACTCCCACTGTGCCGCCGCCGCCGGAATGCTCAAAGAGCTCTGCCGTGCTCCTGACGCCGCCGTCACCTTCTTCATCGGGGGCACCTCGGTGAACTTCACCGCTGTGGCCGCCCTCCTCCGCCCCTGGGAGGGGGTATTCTGCGCCGGCTGCGGCCACATTAACACCCATGAGGCCGGCGCCGTGGAGGCCACCGGCCACAAAGTTCTCGCCCTCCCTGCCGGGCCCGACGGCAAGCTCTCCCTGGAAGAGCTCGCCCGGGCGCTGCCTCTCTATGGGGACGTCCACCTGGTCCGGCCCGGAATGGTCTACCTCTCCGATGCCACCGAGACCGGCGGCGTCTACACCCTGGCCGAACTGGAGTCTATTGCCCGGCTGTGCCGGGAACACCGGATGTACCTCTTTGTAGACGGGGCCCGGCTGGGCTGCGCCCTCACCGCCCGGGGGAGCGACGTGACTCTCCCCGACCTGGCCCGGCTGTGCGACGCCTTTACGGTAGGCGGCACCAAAAACGGCGCCCTGATGGGGGAGGCTCTGGTGCTGGCCAATCCCGCCCTTCACGAAGATTTCTTCCGCATCCAAAAACAGCGGGGCGGCGTACTGGCCAAGGGCTGGCTCATCGGCGCCCAGTTCGAGGCCCTGCTCTCCGGCGGGCTCTACTTCGATTTGGCCCGCCACGCCAATGAGATGGCCCAACGCCTCCAGGAGGGGCTCGTCCGGAAAGGCGTGCCCTTCCTCTTCCCCTCCCCCACCAATCAGATCTTCCCCATTGTCCGGGATGAGGACCTGCCCGGCCTTCAGGCCCTGTGCCCCCTGGAGGTATGGGGCCCCGCGGAGGAGCCGGGACACACCATTGTGCGCCTGGTGGCCTGCTTTGCCACCGCGCCGGAGGAGGTGGACGGCCTTATCTCCGCTTTTCCCGCCCCCTGATGGAGAATCCCTTAAAGGAGGTCCCCTGAATGAACCGTCTCGACCTGTTGAAGCTCCGCATCCCCAACGCCATCTACCGCTTGAGCCAGCTCATGGAGATCCTGGTCTCCATTCTCGTGCTGGCCGCCATCGCCCTCTCCCTGCGCGCGGTACTCTTCTCACTGTTTCAGGTAGCCGCCGAACCTACCGATCTCTCCTTTTTCCAAGAATTCCTGCCCGATGCCTTCACCGTCGTCATCGGCATTGAGTTCCTGAAGATGCTCTGCCGCCACAGCATGAGCACGGTGGTCGACGTACTTATGTTCGCAGTCGCCCGGCAGATGGTCATTGAGCACACCACCCCTATGCAAAACCTCATCACCATCCTCTCCATCGGCGTGCTCTTCCTCATCCGCAAGTACCTTTTTGTCCCCGAGCTGGATAACCGCCCCTCCATTGTCTTTGGCCCTCACCCTGGCCAGGAAGCCAAAAAAGAGGACGAGCCCGCTGGCGCCGGGCACAAGTAATTTATTTGAGGTGAGCGATTTGAAGCCGGTCTACGATGATCCCGCCATTTTTGCCGCCTATGCCCGCATGGACCGCAGTCAGGGCGGCCTCTCTGCCGCCGGGGAGTGGCATCAGCTTCGCCCCCTCTTCCCGCCTCTGGCCGGGCGGCGGGTGCTGGATCTGGGCTGCGGGTACGGCTGGCACTGCAAATTTGCCGCAGGCGAGGGGGCTTCCGCTGTTCTGGGCCTGGACGCCAGTGAAAAAATGATCGCCCGGGCTCGGGCCGGCAACGTTGCGCCGGCCATTGAATACCGGGTCTGTCCCCTGGAGGAATATGAGTACCCGGACAGGGCCTGGGACGTGGTGGTCTCCAACCTGGCGCTGCACTATGTCGCCGACCTGGAGGCCGTCTACCGGAAGGTATACCGGACCCTGGTCCCCGGCGGCGTTTTTCTCCTGAACATAGAGCACCCGGTTTTTACCGCCGGGGTGGGACAGGACTGGGTTTACGACGGAGAAGGCCGGCCCCTCTACTGGCCGGTGGACCGCTACTTCCAGCCCGGCCCACGGGAGACCCGCTTCCTAGGCTGTCCCGTGGTCAAGCAGCACCACACCCTGACCCAGATCCTCATGGGCCTGCGGCGGACGGGCTTTGTCCTGGACGCCGTGGAAGAGGCCATGCCCTCCCCTGAGATGCTCTCCCTGCCCGGCATGGCCGACGAACTGCGTCGGCCCATGATGCTCCTGGTCCGGGCGGCGGTCCCGAAATCCTAGATGTTCCAAAAGGCCCTGCGGGATTTCTCCCACAGGGCCTTCGCTCTGCCTATTTTCTCTTTTACTGTTCCCCGCCCATGAGCAGGTAGAGCACCGCCTTCTGGGCGTGGAGGCGGTTTTCCGCCTCGTCAAAGATCTCCCCAGCGTGGGCCTCGAAGACCTCTGCGGTGATCTCCTCTCCCCGGTGGGCGGGCAGGCAGTGCTGCACCATGCACCCGGGATTGGCGGCCTTCATCAGCTCTTCGTTGACCTGGTAGCCGGCGAAGGCGGCACGGCGCTGGGCGGCCTCCTCCTCCTGGCCCATAGAGGCCCACACGTCGGTAAAGACCACGTCGGCCCCCTGGGCGGCCTCCAGCGGGGTGCGCACCAGGCGGAACTTCCCGGCGTAGGGTGCGCTCTGGGCAAAGGCCAGCACGTCGGGGTGGGGATCGTAGCCCTCGGGGCAGGCCACCGAGACCTCCATGCCCACTTTCAGCCCCCCGACAATGAGGGAGTTGACCATGTTGTTGCCGTCGCCAATGAAGCACATCTTCAGGCCCTCCAGCTTGCTCTGGTGCTCCCGGACGGTCATCAGGTCGGCCAGCACCTGGCAGGGGTGGGCAAAGTCGGTGAGGCCGTTGATCACCGGGATGTCGGCGTACTGGGCCAGCTTTTCCACCTCCTCCTGGGAGTAAGTGCGGATCATGATGCCGTCGCAGTACCGGGAGAGCACCCGGGCGGTGTCCTCAATGGGCTCTCCCCGGCCCATCTGGCTCTCCTTGTTGGAGAGGAAGAGGGCGTGGCCCCCCAGCTGGAACATACCCGTTTCAAAGGAGACCCGGGTCCGGGTGGAGTTTTTCTCAAAGATCATGGCCAGGGTCTTCCCCTGGAGATAGTTATGGGTCAGACCGTGCTGTTGATTGTACTTCATCTGGTCGGCCACGTTTAAAATCTGGAGGATCTCCTCCTTGGAGAGGTCCAGCAGCTTGAGCAGGTCTTTCATGGTGTCACCTCATCTTACAGTTTGGTTATTACAGCCCCCGCAGGGTCTCCTCCAGGACGGTGAGGCCCTGGTCCAGCTCCTCCCGGGTGATGGTCAGCGGAGGCAGGAAGCGAAGGCCGGGCCCGGCGGTCAGGCTCAACAGCCCCGCCTCATTGAGCCGGGCGCTCAAGTCCTTGTTGGAGTAGCCATCGGTTACCTCCACGCCGATCATCAGCCCCAGCCCCCGGGTCTTTCCCAGGCAGGGCAGGGCCATCTCCTCCACCCGGCGGCGCAGGTAGGCGCCCTTCTCCCCCACCTCCCGGAGGAGCGAATCATCCAAAATGTCCAGCACCGCCAGGGCACCGGCGGCGCACACCGGGTTTCCGCCAAATGTGGAGCCGTGGGTCCCCGCGCCCAGGGTGTCCCGGCACTTCTCCCCCACCAGGAAGCCGCCCATGGGCAGGCCCCCGGCGATGCCCTTGGCAAAGGAGAGGGCGTCCGGGGTCACGCCGTACTGCTGGAAGGCGAAGAGCGTCCCCGTGCGGCCCACGCCGGTCTGGACCTCGTCCACCAGCAGGAGCCAGTCCCGCTGGGCGCACAGCTCCGCCAGGGCCTGGACAAAGTCCCTCTCCAGGGGCAGCACGCCCCCCTCGCCCTGGACCAGCTCCAGGAGCACGGCGCACACGTCGTGCCCGGCCTGGGCCTGGACGCTGGCCAGGTCGTTGGCCTGGGCATAGCGGAAGCCCTCGGGGAAGGGAAAGAAGTAGTTGTGGAACGCCTCCTGGCCGGTGGCCTTGAGGGTGGCGCTGGTGCGGCCGTGGAAGGAATTGATCAGGGTGAGCACCGTCCCCCGGCCCTGGCCATAGTGGTCGTAGGAGTACTTCCGGGCCAGCTTGATGAGGCCCTCGTTGGCCTCCGCGCCGGAATTTCCGAAAAAGGCCCCCGCCATGCCCGTGCGCTGGCACAGCTGCTGGGCCAGCTTGGCATAGGGCTGAGTGTAGTAGAGGTTGGAAATATGCCCCAGCTTACCGGCCTGCTCCGTAATGGCGGCGAGCCACTTGGGGTTGGCCGTGCCCACCGAGAGCACCCCGATGCCCGAGGCAAAGTCGATATATTTCTTGCCCGCCAGGCTGTAGAGGGTGGCATTTTGCCCGCGGTCGATATCCACGTCGTAGCGCCCATAGGTCTGAAGGGTGTAGCGGTGGTCCAAGGCCACCAGTTCCGCATGGTCCATGTATTTCGCCTCCCGGTCAGTGCAGCATCGTGCCGATGCCCGCGTCAGAGAGCAGCTCAATGAGAATCGAGTGGGGAATACGCCCGTCCAGGATGACCGTGTCCTTCACGCCCGAGCGGACGGCCTCCACGCAGCAGCCCACCTTGGGGATCATGCCCCCCTGGATCACCCCCTCTTTCACCAGCAGGGGCACGTCGGAGAGGGCCACCTCCGAGAGGAGGGTGGACTCATCCTCGGGGTCCCGCAGCAGTCCCCGCACATCGGTGAGGAGAAGGAGTTTCTCCGCCTTTAGGGCCACGGCCAGCTTGGCCGCCGCCGTGTCGGCGTTGATGTTGTAGGCGTTGGGGCCGTCCACCCCCTGGGCCACGGTGGAGACCACAGGGATATACCCCTCCTTCAGGCTGTCCTCCACCGGGGCGGGGTCCACCTTGACGATCTCCCCCACTAGGCCGTACTTTTCGTCCAGCGCCTTGGCCTGGAAGAGCCCCGCGTCCATTCCGCACAGGCCCAGGGCCCGGCCGCCCCGGCGGTTCAGGGTGGCGACCAGATCCTTGTTCACCTTGCCGCAGAGGACCTGCTGCACGATGTCCATGGTCTCCCCGTCGGTGTAGCGCAGGCCGTCCACAAAGCGGGACTCCTTGCCGATCTTCTTCAGCATGGCGCTGATCTCCGGCCCGCCGCCGTGGACCACCACCACATGGATCCCCACCAGGTTGAGCAGGATAATGTCGCTGATGACCGCCTCCCGCAGCTCCTGAGAGATCATGGCGTTTCCGCCGTATTTGACCACCACGGTCTTGCCGTAGAATTGCTGGATATAGGGCAGGGCCTCGGAGAGCACCTGGGCCCGGTTCACAATGGGATCCTGCATCTCCCCCGCCCCCTTAGGTCCGGTAGTCGCCGTTGATGCGCACATAGTCATAGGTCAGGTCGCAGCCCCAGCAGGTGGCCTCCTCCTTGCCCTCGTGGAGGTCGATGTCGATGATGACCTCGTCCTGGGAGAGGATGCTCTTGGCGGCGTCCTCGTCAAAGTCCAGGCCCATGCCCTGGCGGCAGACCTCCACCTCGCCCACGGCGGAGGCGAACTTCATGTCCACATACTCCGGGCGGAAGGGGGCCTTGGAGTAGCCCATGGCGCACAAAACCCGGCCCCAGTTGGCGTCGGCACCGAACATGGCGGCCTTCACCAGGGGGGAGGCCACCACCGCCTTGGCCAGACGCTCCGCGCTCTCCTCGCTGCGGGCGCCGCGCACGGTGCAGGTCACTAGGCGGCTGGCCCCCTCGCCGTCCCCGGCGATGCAGCGGGCCAGGTACTCGCACACCTGGCGCAGCGCCTTCTGGAAGACGGTATAGGAGTCGTCCTTCCATTCGATCTGCTCATTTCCCGCCATGCCGTTGGCCAGCACCACGCACATGTCGTTGGTGGAGGTATCCCCGTCCACCGTCACGCGGTTGAAGGTGCGGGGCACCGTCTCGTGGAGAGCCTCGGCGAGCATCTCCTCCGTGATGGCGCAGTCGGTGGTAAGGAAGGCCAGCATGGTGCCCATGTTGGGGTGGATCATGCCCGAGCCCTTGGCGATGGCGCCGATGGTGACGCTCTTGCCCCCCAGGGTGAAGGTGACCGCAGTCTCCTTCTTCTCGGTGTCGGTGGTCATGATGG
>CALXCU010000108.1 GCA_944386885.1 uncultured Oscillospiraceae bacterium
CCTGGGGAGGAAGGGAGGCGCCATTGATGAACGACATCGCAAAAAACATCCGCCTTTTCCGAAGCCGGGAAGGGCTGACCCAGGAGGACCTGGGAGCGCGGCTCCAGGTGACCCGCCAGACCGTTTCCAGCTGGGAGCGGGGCCAGAGCCTCCCCGATGTGGAGATGCTGGCCCGGATCGCCGGGGCCCTGGGGGTGGGAATCACCCAGCTGATTTACGGGGAGCAGTACGAAAGCGAATACGCCCGGGGGCGGGACCGCCGAATCCGGGCGGCCCTGCTGCTGGGGGGCGCCCTGGCCCTGGCCCTTCTCCTGGCCCTCGGGATGGAGGAAGCGGCCCGGGACGCCTACTACCGCTTTGACATCACCCCCCTCCGGGTCTTTTACCCGGCGCGGATGGCCTGCTTCCTCCTGGCCGGGGCCTTTGCCCCCGCCCTGCTGGCCGTCTGGAAGGACATCCGGGTCCGCAGCCTTCGGGTCCGCCGGTGCCTGCTTCTGGCAGGCGCGCTGCTCCTCCTGCCGGGGATTGGGGCGGCCCTCTGCCTCTTTGGCCTGCCCATTGCCGGGGCCTGGGCCGTCCGCCTCCTGGACGCCCCCTGGCTCCAGCTCCTGCCGGGGGTTCTTCTCTGGCTGGGGCTCAGCCGGTAGGGGGCCCGCCCCCTTTTCCCCCTCTTTCCCTCTTGATCTGATACAATACATATTATAAGGAAAAAGCCGCCTGGCGACACCGAGCCCAGTTCGGGCAAAGATCGCCGGGCGGTCCTTTTTTGCAGGCGGGGCCTTCCCCTCAGAGCTGCCGGAAATACCCCTGGACAAAATCCCGGAACAGGGCGGCGGCCGGGGAAAGGTACCCCTCCCGCCAGGAAAGGTTGATGTACCGCCGGCAGCGGGGGAAGGAAATGGGCACCAGGGCGATGCTGCCGGTTTTCATCCCGCTCCAGGTGACCCGGGGGATGAAGGAGATGCCGATGCCCGCCCGGATCAGCTCCCGCACCGTTTCCGGGCTGTCGCTTTCCAGGATCACCGTGGGCTCGAAGCCCGCCATCTGGCAGTAGAGGTCGGTGATGGTGCGCAGGCTTTTCCCCCGCTGCAGGCAGATGAATTCCTCCCCCGCCACCTCCCGCAGGTCGATGCTCTCCTTCCGGGCCAGGGGGTTGGCCTCGGGCAGCGCCAGGAGGATCTCCTCCTCGATGAGGGTGGCCTCGTTCTCCCCGGTGCAGGGCTGGATGGAGGAAAAGAGGGAGAGGTCGCAGCTGCTGTGCCCCCGGGCGCCCAGGTCCTCCTGGACGATGTGGAGGCGGATGGAGGGGTGCTCCCGCTTGAAGCGCATCACCAGCTGGGGCAGCAGCTTGGAGGCGGCGTAAAGGGAGATGGTGACGCTGCTGCTGTTCCGCTCCAGGGCGTCGTCCAGCTCCCGGCGGATGTCCTCCACCTCCTGAAGGACCCGCCCGGCGTGGCGCAGCACCATCTCCCCGTATTCATTGAGGCGGATGTTCTTCCCGGACCGCTGGAACAGCTCCACCCCCAGCTCCGCCTCCAGGCCGGCGATGGTGCGGCTCAGGGAGGGCTGGGCCACATGGAGCTCCTCCGCCGCCCGGGTGATGTGCTGCAGCTCCGCCGCTTTCTTGAAATAGGCCAGGGTGTGGATGTCCATTTCCGCCCATCCTTTCATAACAAAAAAGATATGTATATGTAACAAAGTATATATTGGACGCTATCAAAAGTCAATGCTATGATGGACTTAATACTCAGCGGCGCAAGCAGGCTGCGGGAAAGGAAGGGAATTCTTTATGATTTGGGACAAGGAGCGGCGCTCGAAGCAGGAGCGGATGGCCGGGGTGAAGCAGTACACCGACGGCGGCAAGGTGATCGAAACGGAATCCATCGTGCCCTTTTTGGAGGGCGTGATCCACCCCGGCGACCGGGTGGTGCTGGAGGGCTGCAATCAGAAGCAGGCCGCCTTCCTGGCCGACGCCATGACCCGGCTGGACCCGGCCAAGGTCCACGGCCTCAATATGATCATCCCCTCCATCTCCCGGGACGAGCACCTGGACCTGTTTGAGAAGGGGATCGCCGAGGAGATCAACTTCGCCTTCGCCGGGGTACAGAGCCTGCGGCTGGCCCAGATGCTGGCGGAGGAAAAGCTGCGCATCGGCGCCATCCACACCTACCTGGAGCTTTACGGCCGGCTGTATGTGGACCTGACCCCCAACATCTGCCTCATCGCCGCCGACAAGGCGGACCGCAGCGGCAACCTTTACACCGGCTACAACACCGAGGAAACCCCCATGCTCACCGAGGCGGCCGCCTTCAAGAGCGGCATCGTCATCGCCCAGGTCAACAGCATCGTGGAGGAAAGCGAGCTGCCCCGGGTGGATATCCCCGGCGGCTGGGTGGACTATATCGTCAAGGCCTCCGAGCCCTACCCCATGGAGCCCCTGTTCACCCGGGACCCGGCCAAGATCCAGGACGCCCACATCCTCATGGGCATGATGGTCATCAAGGGCATCTACGCCAAGCACTGCGTCACCAGCCTCAACCACGGCATCGGCTACAACGGCGCCGCCATTGAGCTGCTGCTGCCCACCTTCGGCAACTCCCTGGGCCTCAAGGGCAAAATCTGCACCCACTGGGTGCTGAACCCCCACCCCACCCTGCTCCCCGCCATCGAGGACGGCTGGGTGAAGCAGGTGTGCGCCTTCGGCGGCGAACTGGGGATGGACCGGTACACCGCCGCCCGGCCCGACATCTTCTTCACCGGCCCCGACGGCTCCCTGCGCTCCAACCGGGCCGCGGCCCAGGTGGCCGGCCTCTACGGCATGGACCTTTTCCTGGGGGGCACCCTCCAGATGGACTATGTGGGCAACAGCTCCACCGTCACCAGCGGCCGCCTCAGCGGCTACGGCGGCGCCCCCAACATGGGCAACAGCACCGGCGGCCGCCGCCACACCACCAAGGCCTGGCTGGATATGGCCCCTCTGGGGGGCTCCATGGCCTCCGGGCGCAAGCTGGTGGTGCAGATGATGAAGAGCCGCAGCAAATTCGGCCCCGGCTTCGTGCCGGTGCTGGACGCGGTGGAGATCGGCAAAAAGGCCGGCATGGCCGCCGCCCCGGTGATGATGTACGGCGAGGACGTCACCCATGTGGTCACCGAGCAGGGCATCGCCTACCTCTACCAGGCCCAGAACGCCGAGGAGCGCACCCGCCTCCTGGGCGCCGTGGCCCAGGGGACCCCCATCGGGGACCTGGTGAGCCAGGCCCAGATCGCCCAGCTGCGGGCCGCCGGCAAGGTGGCCTATCCCGAGGACCTGTCCATCTCCCCCGACGCCGCCAACAAGGACCTGCTGGCCGCCAAGTCCCTGGAGGAGATCGCTGAAATCTCCGGCGGGCTGTACCAGGTGCCGGACCGGTTCAAGAAAAAGCCGGAATAACCCGGGCCGGCGGAAGGAGGAGCGACCATGAACATTCAACCCATTGTCACACACC
>CALXCU010000109.1 GCA_944386885.1 uncultured Oscillospiraceae bacterium
ACAGGCCCACCATTTTCTTAAAAAAAGTCGCAAAAAAGCCGTGAAATGTACCATTTCACGGCTTTTTATGGTGGACTCGAAGGGGATCGAACCCTCGACCTCTGCGATGCGAACGCAGCGCTCTCCCAGCTGAGCTACGAGCCCGTCTTTGTTTAGTTTGAATAAATCTTGCCTATTTAGATTATGCAATCTGTTGGAGCATCTGGGCCTGCATTATATCGCGCTTACTCTCCCAACTGAGCTACAGGCCCATATTTATTTATACAGCTTTTTGCTGTCAGATTGTGCAGGGTATCTATACTTTGAACCGGTATTAAGGAGGACTTGCGCTCTTGACCCGGGCTGTGAACCCGCATGAAATAAGTCAAACGGCTGGGAACGTATGACATTATAGCATACTCTGGCGAAAAGTAAAGCCCCAATTTGAAAAAATTTTAAATGCGTCTTGCTAAACCAGGGGAAATGTTGTATGATTACAAATACGAGCTTTCCGAAGCTGGGGGACCTCCGCCCGGCCCAAGGCAAGGCCGCACTAGTCGGGGAGATAGCGGTGCCCTGAACCTGCAATCCGCTACAGCAGGGATGAATCCCGGCCCCCGGAATTTCGTTGTGCCGTCTGACCCTGATAAGCAGTGATGATGGACCGGCCCCGCGCAACGGGGTCCCGTGAACCGTGTCAGGCGGGGAACCGAGCAGCACTAAGCGGACCGCCCCGTGTGCCGCGGGAGAACCGTTCCTGAGCCGGCTGTCCGGGTAACGGGCATAACGGAAGCTTCAAAGGCCGGTGTGCGGTCTTGCCCTGTGCCGGGCGGGAGAAGAGAAACGAGGAGCGAGGGACGGGGCGGACCCGCGGCCCGCGCTCCTTTTGTTTGCGATTGGTTTTGAGGTGAGAGCGTTGTACCAGGCCCTCTATCGAAAATGGCGGCCCCGCACCTTTGACGACGTGGTGGGGCAGGCCCATATCACCGATACCCTGAAACGGCAGGTGGCGGCGGGAAGGCTGTCCCACGCCTATCTCTTCACCGGAACCCGGGGTACCGGAAAGACCTCCTGCGCGAAGATTTTAGCCAAGGCGGTCAACTGCCAGGATCCCCAGGACGGAAATCCGTGCAACCACTGCGCGGCCTGTACGGGCATCGACAACGGCTCCATTCTGGATGTGCTGGAGCTGGACGCCGCCTCCAACAACGGCGTGGACCAGGTCCGGGCCCTCCGGGATGAGGCGGTCTACCCCCCCGCCGCGGTGCGCAAACGGGTGTACATCATCGACGAGGTGCACATGCTCTCCACGCCGGCCTTCAACGCCCTGCTGAAGATTTTGGAGGAACCCCCCGCCCACCTGATGTTCATTCTGGCCACCACGGAGCTGCATAAGGTCCCGGCCACCATCAAGTCCCGCTGCCAGCAGTTCTCCTTCAAGCGTATTTCTACGGGGGACATCTCCCGGCGGCTGAGCTATGTGGCCGAGCAGGAGGGAATCGGCCTCACGGCCGGCGGGGCTGAGCTGCTCTCCCGGCTGGCCGACGGCGGCCTGCGGGACGCGCTGTCCCTGCTGGACCAGTGTGTCAACCCGGGCGGAACCATCGGAGAGGAGGAGGTGCTCGCCGCCCTGGGGCTGGCGGGCAATTTGGAGACCGCCCGCCTGATGGAACAGATTGCCGCCGGGGACACCGCCGCTGCGCTGGAGACCCTCTCGCGGCTCTACCAGAACGGCAAGGACGTGGGGGTGCTGCTGGAGGAGCTCTCCGGCCTGGCCCGGGACCTGCTGGTGCGCAAGACCGCCCCAAAGGGGGGGGCGGCCCTCTTGACAGGCGGGTATGACGAGACCACCATGCGCCGCCTCTCCGGGATGCTGGAGCCCGGGCGGCTGATGCAGATGCTCACGCAGCTCCAGCAGACGGGGGCGGAGCTCGCCCGCAGCGGCAGCCGCCGCACGGCTGCCGAGCTGTGCCTCATGCGGCTGTGCGACCCCCGGCTGGACGGCAGCCCCGCGGGGCTGAATGCCCGCATCGCCCGGTTGGAGGCTCTGCTGGAGGGGGGCGCCCCTGCCGTTCCGGCCAAGGAGCGGGAGCGCGAAGAAAGGCGGACGGAGCTCTCCACCCCGGCTCCCCGCCGGACGGCGCGGAAAAAGACAGCCCCTGAGCCAGCGCCGCCGCCTATGGCAGAGGAGCGTCCTCCATGGGAGGAAGAGGAGCAGCCCCCTCTGCCGGAGGAGCCCGGGGAGCCCATCCTGCCGGAGGAACCGGTCCCAGACCCGCCGCAGCCGGCCAAGAGGGCCCGGGCGAAAACGACCCCGGGGGCGGCGGCCTCCGCCCCGGCGGGGGAGCAGGGCGGCGCGCCGGCGGGTGTCTGGTCCGGCGGGGGGCAGGCTCTTCACGGGAAGGTGGGCGCGGGCGTCTACCCCTACCTGAGCAATCCAGAGGCGGTACAGGGCCGCTTGACGGGGGAGAAACTCACCCTCTGGGTGGACAGCGAATTTACCAGAATGCTCATCAGCCGCCCGAATGTACTTGCACAGGTGGCCCGTGCGGCGGAGAGCATACTGGGTCATCCGGTCCACTGCACCGCCGCAGTGGGGAGCGCTCCGGCTCCCGGCGGAGATGCCCCTGGGGCGCCTGCACCCGCCGCAGCCCCGGCGGCGGAAACGGACGCGCTGGACGACCTGGTGGAGGCTGGACGGGGCTTTGACAACGTGACGATTCGTTAATTCGTTCACCAGATCTATCATTTTTAGGAGGAAGAAACCGATGGCGAAAGGCTTTGGCGGCCGCCCCGGCATGGGCGGTATGGGCGGGATCAATATGAACATGATCAAGCAGGCCCAGAAGATGCAGCAGGATATGCAGAAGATGCAGGCCGAGCTGCTGGAGAAGGAGTATTCCGCCCAGGCGGGCGGCGGCGCGGTGGAGGCCGTGGTCAGCGGAAAGCGGGAGCTTCAGAAATTGACCATCGACCCGGAGGCGGTGGACCCGGAGGATGTGGAGATGCTCCAGGACCTGATCGTGGCGGCGGTGAACGAGGCTCTCCGCGCCGCCGAGAGCGACGCGCAGAGCTCCATGCAGCAGATCACCGGCGGGCTGGGCCTTCCGTTTTAAAGCGTATGCCGGGAAAGGCGGGCCAGAGGCCCGCCTTTCCCGGCGGGAGGAGCCATATGACCATATTAGAGACCAAGCGCCTGCGCCTGCGGCCCCTGACCTGGGAGGACCGGGGAGATCTCTGCCAGATCCTCCAGGACCGGGAGACCATGTACGCCTACGAGCACGCCTTCTCCGACGGGGAGGTGGATCAGTGGCTGGAGCGGCAGCTGGAACGCTACCGGCGGGACGGCTTCGGCCTGTGGGCCGCCGTGGATCGGGAGAGCGGCATCCTGGTGGGACAGATCGGCCTGACTCTCCAGGACTGGGACGGCCGGGAGGTGCCCGAGGTGGGCTATCTCCTCAAGCGGGCTTTCTGGGGGAGAGGCTACGCCACCGAGGGGGCCAGAGGCTGTATGGATTACGCCTTTCAGACGCTGGGACTGGACTGGGTGTGCTCCATCATCCGGGACAACAATGCGCCCTCTCAGGCGGTGGCCCGCCGCAATGGCATGGAGCCGGTGGGCCGCCTGGTCAAGCATTACTACGGGATGGACATGCCCCATACGGTCTGGGGCGCCGGGCGCGGGGAGGGAACGCTATGAACCTCCACTGGCACAGGCCGGGCATGCGCAATATCAAGACCGCTGTAGCGGTGACTCTGTGCTACTTTATCTTTTTACCCATTTGGAACCCAGCGGGAGAGGTGGGGCCCTTTTACGCCTGCATTGCCGCGGCCATCTGTATGCAGGACTCGGTGGAAAAATCCTTCCGCCAGGGGGTCTCCCGGACCATCGGGACCCTGATCGGGGGCGCGGTGGGGCTGGTCATCCTCGTTCTGGACGACTGGGCAAACAGCGCGGTCCTGCTGGGATTGCTGCTGGGGCTGGGGTGTGTGGCGGTGATCTGGCTGTGCAATCTCATCGGCCGGGCCAGCTCCAGCTCTTTGGGTTGCGTGGTGCTCAGCGTGGTGCTCATTAACCACGGCGGGAGCGAACGTTACCTCTATTTTCTCAGCCGGGTGGTGGAGACTGTGGTGGGGATCGTGGCTGCGGTGACGGTCAACCATCTGCTGCCCGATTTCCGAAAACAGGACGGCCAATAAGGAGAGATGTGAGTGATGGATCAATCCAAGGTTTACTTTACCGACCTGCGGGCCAAAGTGGGGGACAACCTCCTGCAGAAGCTGGAGCGTCTCATCCGCACTGCGGGCATCGGGGAGATCGATTTTGAAAAGAAGATGACGGCCATTAAGGTCCACTTCGGCGAGCCGGGCAACCTGTCCTTCCTGCGGCCCAATTACGCCAAGGTGGTGGCTGACGTGGTCAAGAGTCTGGGGGGCCTGCCCTTCCTCACCGACTGCAACACCCTGTATGTGGGCCGGCGGAAGAACGCCCTGGAGCATCTGGACGCGGCCTATGAGAATGGCTTTTCCCCCTTCAGCACCGGCTGTCAGATCCTCATTGGCGACGGCCTGAAGGGGACCGACGACGTGGAGGTGCCGGTAGAGGGGGGCGTCTATGTGAAAAACGCCAAGATCGGCCGGGCCATCATGGACGCCGACGTCTTTATCTCCCTGAGCCATTTCAAGGGGCACGAGGCCACCGGTTTTGGCGGGGCGCTGAAGAACATCGGCATGGGCTGCGGCAGCCGGGCGGGCAAGATGGAGCAGCACAACGCCGGAAAGCCCCAGGTGGACCAGGGCCTGTGCGTGGGCTGCCGCCGCTGCGCCAGCCAGTGCGCCCAGGGGGCCATCTCCTTCGGCGGGGACCGGAAGGCGGCCATCGACCATGCGAAATGCGTGGGCTGCGGCCGGTGCCTGGGCATGTGCAATTTTGACGCCATCTCCAATGAGAACAGCTGCGCCAACGAGGAGCTCAACGCCAAGATCGCGGAGTACAGCAAGGCGGTGCTCTCCGGACGGCCCAGTTTCCACATCAGCCTGGTGGTGGACGTCTCCCCCTACTGCGACTGCCACGGGGAGAACGACCTGCCCATCCTGCCCGACGTGGGGATGTTCGCCTCTTTCGATCCGGTGGCGCTGGACCAGGCCTGCGCCGACGCCTGCCTCCGGCAGCGGCCCATTCCCGGCTCCCGGCTGGACGAGAACATGCACGCGCCCGGCTTCCACGACCTGCACGACCACTTCTGCAACAATTTCCCCGAGACCGACTGGAAGACCTGCCTGGCCCATGCCGAGGCCATCGGCGTGGGCTCCCGCAGCTATGCGCTGATCGAGGTTAAATAAAAATGGGCTCTTGACCCGGCGGGGGAGAGCCGGTATAATAGACCGAGCTTTTGAAAGAGCCCATTGTTCCGCACCCGGCGGGGCGGCCCTATCCAGGCCGGCCCAACACGACAGAAAGGAATGAGAGAGATGGATAGTAAGGACATTCTCAGCCGCTGCGACCATACCCTGCTCAAGCAGGACGCCACTTGGGAGCAGATCAAGAACATCTGCGACGAGGGCAAGGCCTTCAACTGCGCGTCGGTGTGCATTCCCCCGGCCTATGTAAAGCGGGCCGCCGAGTATGTGGGCAATGACCTGAAGATCTGCACCGTCATCGGCTTCCCCAACGGTTATTCCACCACTGAAGTCAAGGTGTTTGAGACCGAGGACGCCGTGCGCAACGGTGCCGACGAGATCGACATGGTCATCAACCTGGGCTGGGTGAAGGACTGCCGCTGGGACGATCTGCTGGAGGAGATGAAGAGTGTCAAGGCCAGCTGTGCCGGGCGCATCCTGAAAGTCATTGTGGAGACCTGCCTGCTCACCCAGGAGGAGAAGATCAAGCTCTGCGAGCTGGTCACCGCCGCGGGCGCGGACTATATCAAGACCTCCACCGGCTTCTCTACCGGCGGCGCCACCGTGGAGGACGTGGCGCTTCTGAAGGCCCATGTGGGTCCCGGCGTGCGGGTGAAGGCGTCCGGCGGCGTGCGTTCCCTGGAGGCGGCCCAGGCTATGATCGAGGCCGGGGCCGACCGCATCGGCGCCAGCGCCCTGGTCAAGCAGGCCAAGGGCTGAGCCGGGTATTTGGGAAAAAAGACCAGAAGGTTTTTGATAAAAAGAGGGCTCTCTGGCCACTGCCAGAGGGCCCTTTTTTGACCTATTTAATATTTTTGTAAAAAATATAGCGGTTGTGTAAAAATGCAGTTGCTCTTTTATGAGCGATGTTGTATAATGAAACCGACCCCCGGGCTGTGTCTGCCCATTCGGACCAGAGCGGGGACTTTCGTTGTAACTATGTGAAAGGAAGGTCGATTACATTGAAGAAGTTCAAGAAGATCACTGCCCTCCTGTTGGCGCTGGCCCTCTGCCTGGGCCTGGCTGCCTGCAGCGGCGGCGGGAGTACGACCAGCACCCCCACTCCGGACGCAGGGACCGAGGCCTCTGCCGCGCCCAGCGACACCGGGAGCACCGAGGGCACCGAGACCAACACAGAGACCACCAATCCCGACGATATCCCGGACAGCATGACCTCCTCCGACGGAAAGTATCAGGTCGCGTTCGTTACCGACGTGGGCCAGCTGAAGGATAAGTCCTTTAACCAGGGCACCTTTGACGGCGTGAAGCTGTACGCCAACGCCAACGGCCTGAGCTATAAGTACTATCAGCCCGCCAATGGCAGCGAGGCTACCGACGATGACCGCTACGATGCCATGAAGGCCGCCGTGGACGGCGGCGCCGAGGTCGTGGTGTGCGCCGGCTACCTCCAGGAGGCCGCTCTGAAGCGCGCCGCCAGCGAGTTCCCCGACATTCCCTTCATCTTCATCGACGGCTACCCCATCAGCGACGATGCCGGCAATGTGCTGACCAACGTGGCCGGCATCTCCTTCAAGGAGGAGCAGGCCGGTTACTTCGCCGGCTATGCGGCCGTGAAGGACGGCTTCACCAAGCTGGGCTTCTCCGGCGGCGGCGGCGGCACCAATGACGCCTGCTGCCGGTTCGGCTACGGCTATGTGCAGGGCGCCAACGCGGCGGCCGCCGAGCTGGGCACCACTGTGGATATGAACTACTCCTGGCAGTACGGCGCCAGTTTCTCCGCCTCCGCCGAGCTGCAGACCATGATCAGCGGCTGGTACGCCAATGGCACCGAGATCGTCTTTGCCTGCGGCGGCTCCATGTTCCAGTCCATCTCCGCCGCCGCCTCCGCCAACAGCGGTTACGTCATCGGCGTGGACGTGGATCAGTCCAGCGAGTCCGACTCGGTCATCACCTCCGCCATGAAGGAGCTTGCCTCCGCCGTGCAGTGGGCTGTGGGCCATGTGTATGACGATACCTTCGACGAGATCGGCGGCGTGGGCACCTCTCTGGGCGTCGCGGATGACGCCGTGGGCCTGCCCACTGCGGACGAGTCCTGGCGTTTCGAGACCTTCACTGTCGAGGAGTATGAGGAGCTCTATCAGCAGGTCCTGGACGGCACCCTGGTGGTGGACAACGACTTCTCCAAGCTGGAGACCACCGAGTGGTCCAACGTCAACCTGAACATCATCTAAGTTCCGGTTGCGCTCCGCACCCGCAGTTATGCAGGAGAGGACGCGGCAGACGCCGCGCCCTCTCCTTTTTTCGCAAGAGGGCGGGGGACAAATTTCTTGTTTTTTGTGGAAAGGTATTATATAATAATTTTATATTCAGAAGAGGAGGCGGGACGAGAATATGGAAACTGAGAACATCATTGAGATGCTCCATATTACCAAGGAGTTCCCGGGCATCATCGCCAATGACGACATTACCCTCCAACTGCGCCGGGGAGAGATCCACGCCCTCTTGGGAGAGAACGGTGCGGGCAAGTCGACGCTGATGAGCGTGCTCTTCGGGCTCTATCAGCCGGAGGCCGGTGAGATCCGGAAAAACGGCCAGGTGGTGAAGATCCACAACCCTAACGATGCCACCGCGCTGGGCATCGGCATGGTACACCAGCACTTCAAACTGATCGATGTGTTCACCGTACTGGACAACATCATCCTGGGTGCGGAGACTACAAAGCTGGGCTTTCTGCAAAAAAAAGAAGCCCGGAAAAAGGTGGAGGCCCTCTCGGAACGCTACGGACTGAAGGTGGACCTGGACGCCAAGGTGGAGGATATCACCGTAGGCATGCAGCAGCGGGTGGAGATCCTGAAGATGCTCTACCGGGACAATGAGATTTTGATTTTTGACGAGCCTACCGCCGTCCTCACCCCCCAGGAGATTGACGAGCTCATGGACACGATGCGGGAGTTTGCCAAGGAGGGGAAATCCATTCTCTTCATCTCCCACAAGCTCAACGAGATCATGGCGGTCTCTGACCGGGTCACCGTTCTGCGCAAGGGCAAATATGTAGGTACGGTAAACACCAAGGACACCGACCAGCAGTCCCTGTCCAACATGATGGTGGGCCGCCCAGTGCAGTTGAAGGTGGACAAGACGCCTGCAAAACCCGGAGATGTGGTCTTGGATGTGAAGGGCCTGAGCGTCCACGCCAGGACCCGCAAGAAGGACGCCGTCCACGACGTAAGCTTCCAGGTCCGGAAAGGGGAAATCGTCTGCATCGCCGGCATTGACGGAAACGGCCAGACCGAGCTGGTCTATGGCCTCACCGGACTGGAGAAGTGCTCCGGCGGGGCCGTGACCCTGTGCGGGAAGGACATCTCCCACGCCTCCATCCACCAGCGGGGAGAAAATATGAGCCATATTCCCGAGGACCGGCATAAGCACGGCCTGGTGCTGGACTTCACCCTGGAGCAGAACCTGGTGCTCCAGCGCTACCGGGAGCCTGAGTTCCAGCATTTGGGCTTTATCAAAAAGGGCGCGGTGCGCCAGTATGCGGAACGGCTCATTGAGCAGTACGATGTGCGCTCCGGCCAGGGGCCGGTGACCATTGCCCGCTCCATGTCAGGCGGCAACCAGCAGAAGGCCATCATCGCCCGGGAAGTGGACCGGGACAAGCCCCTCATTGTGGCGGTCCAGCCCACCCGCGGCCTGGACGTGGGCGCCATTGAGTACATTCACAGCCAGCTGGTGGCCGAGCGGGATAAGGGACGGGCGGTACTCCTGGTGTCCCTGGAGCTGGACGAGGTCATGAGCCTTTCCGACCGCATTCTGGTCATGTACGAGGGCGAGATCGTGGGCGAACTGGACCCCGCCACTACCACCGTGCAGGAGCTGGGCCTTTACATGGCCGGCGCAAAGAGAACAACGAAAGCGGGTGAGCAGGCGTGAAGCAAAAAATCTCCGGGCTGTATCAGAAAGACGGCACCAAGTCGGTCCTGGCCGCCCTGATTTCCATCATTATCGGCCTGGCTGTGGGCAGCCTCATCATCCTGGCGGTGGGCGTGGCCAACCCGACCCTGGGCCTGACCGGTGCGTGGGACGGCATCCGGCTGGTTTTTGTGGGTATCCTGAGTACCGGCCGCGACGCGGCGGGCGCCCTGACCTTCGGCTTTAACCCCACCAGTGTGGGCAACATGCTCTTCCGGGCCACCCCGCTGATCCTGACCGGCCTGTCGGTGGCCGTGGCCTTTAAAACGGGCCTCTTTAACATTGGCGCCCCCGGCCAGTACCTGATGGGTACTGCCGCAACGCTTATCATCGCTCTGAGCATTCCCTCCGACGTGGTCCCCACATGGCTGATCTGGTGGCTGGCCTTTTTGGGCGGCGCGCTGGCCGGGGCTCTGTGGGGCTGCATCCCGGGCCTGGTGAAGGCATTCCTCAACATCAACGAGGTGCTGGCCTGCATCATGACCAACTGGATCGCGGCCAACCTGGTGACCTGGGTCTTTGACGGGAGCAATTACCGCAATCTGGTGGAGAACACCAAGAGCGGCTACATCTACAAGACCAGCTTCAACGGTGTGGAGACCGCCAAGCTGGGCCTGGACAAGCTTTTTCCAAACTCCCAGGTCAACGGCGGCATTCTTGTAGCCATCGTCATCGCCATCCTGATGTACGTTCTGATGACCAAGACGACCCTGGGCTATGAGCTCAAGGCCTGCGGCAGCAACCGCCATGCCGCTCGCTATGCGGGCATCCGTGACAAGCGGAACATTGTACTCTCCATGGCCATCGCCGGGGCCCTGTCGGGCGCGGCGGCCGCGCTGTACTACCTCTCGGGCAATACGGAATTCTTCTGGTCTACCTACCAGTCCCTCCCCGCCACCGGCTTCAATGGCATCCCCGTGGCCCTGCTGGCGGCCAGCAACCCCATTGCCGTGATCTTCACGGGCTGCTTTATGTCCATGCTGGACATCGTGGGCCTGCAATTGACCAACCTGACGGCCTATAACGAGTATATTACCGATGTCATCATCGCCACGATCGTATATCTGAGTGCCTTCACACTCGTGATCAAGACGTTCCTCAGCGGGCGTAAAAAGCGGAAGGCCCAGGCGGCCCGGGCCCAAGCGGTCCCGGAAGAGGCGCCCAAGCCAGATGCGGCAGAAGGGAAAGGAGGCGATGGGGTATGACATTCCTGATCCAACAGACGCTGATCTATGCCGTGCCCCTGATGATCGTGGCCCTGGCCGGCGTGTTCGCTGAGCGGAGCGGTATCATCAACCTGGCGCTGGAAGGTATTATGATCTTCGGCGCGTTTATCGGCGTACTCTTTGTTAATCTGGTCCAGCAGGCCGGGGTCTTCAGCGCGGCCAAGGATGCCAATGACTGGGTGGCCCTCCAGGGCTTCATGATCCTGGCTATGGCAGTATCTGCTCTGATGGGTGCAGTGTTCTCCCTGCTGCTCTCCTTCGCGGCGGTAAATCTGCGGGCGGACCAGACCATTGGCGGCACCGCGCTGAACCTGTTGGCCCCGGCTCTGGTACTCTTCCTCATCCGCATCATTGCCAACCAGAACGCCCTGCAGATGGCGGAGGGCGATGCGGCCAGCTGGTTCATGATTAAGAAGAGCTTTTTTGGCTATGGACGCAGCGACAGTATGGGCTTCTTCGGCGATACCTTCATCGATAAGACCTATCTGGCCACCTATATCTGCATCCTGCTCTTCGTGATCCTCTCCATTTTGCTCTACAAGACCCGCTTTGGCCTGCGCCTGCGCTCCTGCGGCGAAAATCCTCAGGCATCCGACTCCCTGGGCATCAACGTCTATAAGATGCGCTACGCCGGCACGACCATCTCCGGCGCTCTGGCGGGCATGGGCGGCTTCGTCTATGCCCTGACCACCGCCAACTGCGCCGCCACCGGCGATGTAGCCGGCTTCGGCTTCCTGGCCCTGGCGGTCATGATCTTCGGCAACTGGAACCCTCTGAATATCGCCGGTGCTTCCCTGCTCTTCGGCCTGTTCAAGTGTATCGCCGCCTCCTACTCCAGCATCGACATCAATGGCGACGGCGTATTCCTCTTGGCGGAGGCGGGCATCAGCCCCCACCTCTACCGTATGCTGCCCTATCTCATCACCTTGATCGTCCTGGCCTTCACCTCCAAGAAGTCCCGGGCACCCAAGGCCGAAGGTATTCCCTACGACAAGGGCCAGCGTTGATTCCGATATTTCAAACGAAAAGGTCTGCCGGAACTCCGGCAGACCTTTTTTGCGGATGATTCAGCGGATCACCCGGATGTTTTTCCATTTGCCTCGCAGGAAGCGGGTCACAAAGAAGAGAGCGCGGACGATCCAATCCAGGAACATGGCCATCCAGACCCCCAGCAGGCCCATTCCCAGCCCCCAGGGACTGGCCAGGAGGTAGCTGGCCGCAATGCGGCAGAGAAACATGGAGGCCAGGGAGACGCCCATGGTGAATACCGCGTCCCCGGCGGCCCGCAGAGTGTTGGGCAGGGTGAAGGCCACCGGCCAGATGGTCAGGGTAAACACCGCACACCAGCGTAGCACCTCCACGGCCATGGCGGAGGCCTCCGGTGTCAGGTTGAAGAGCGAACACAGGGGGGCGGCGGTAAAAAAGAGGAGCACATTCAGCACACCCATAGCCAAATAGACGACCCCCAGCAAATTCCGGGTGTAGCGGACGGCCTGTCCAGGCCGGTGGGCCCCCATGCACTGGCCCACTACCGTGATCAGGGCCAGGCCCATGGCCTGTCCGGGCACGTTGACTACGCCGGCAATGCTGTTGGCAATGGCGTTGGCAGCCACGGCATTGGTGCCGAAGCTGGTAATGAGGCCCAATACCACCAGCTTGCCGGCCTGGAAGAGTCCGTTTTCCAAGCCGTTGGGGATGCCGATGGAGAGGATGCGCCCAATTGTGGCCGGGTGCACGCGTACACGCAGCAGGTGGTCCAGCTGAAGAGGACTGCCCGGGTGGCGCAGGAGGATCAGGATGATGACCGCCGCCGTGATGCGGGAGACCAGAGTGCCGATGCCCGCCCCCAGGGCCCCCATGTCAAAGCCGTAGATCAGGACGGCGTTCACGGTGATGTTTACGATGTTGACCACCAGGGAATTGAGCATGGAGACCTTGCTGTTTCCCATGGAGCGGAAGAGGGCGGCGCCCGCGTTATAGAGCGCCATGAACGGATAGGCCAAGGCGGTGGCCAGGAAGTAGTCCAGGGCGCTGGCCATCACGTCGGGCTCGATATTGCCGAAGAGCAGGGCGAGCACATGCTGCCGGAAGACCAGGGCCAGCACCATCAGAGCGGTAGAGACGGCAAAGACCGTGTAAATCAGCTGCCGGGCGGCGGTGCGGGCGTTCTCAGCCTCCCGGCGGCCCAGGTACTGGGAGACCACCACCGCGCCGCCGGTGGACAGGGCGGCAAAGACCTGGAGCAGAAGCTGATTGACGTTGTCCACCAGGGACACGCCGGAGACAGCGGCCTGCCCGGTGCTGGTGACCATGACGGTGTCGGCCATGCCCACCGTCATAAGCAGAAACTGCTCGATGATCAGGGGGACGATGAGGCGGATAAGGGATTCGCGTGTGAAAAGGGCGCGCTGTACGGGGGCAGGGGAGGATGCAGTGGATTCCATGGGACACGGAGGCCTCCTTTTGCTTGGCGTTCGGCCCTCTATTTTACGCATCCTGACCACCAGAGGCAAGGTTCAAACTACACAAATTTGCAGGAAAAAGAGGGCTGCCCTTCTCCATGAGAAGAAGGGCGGCCCTCGCATAGACGACCACTTAGGCGATGGCGGTGACCTCATACCCGGCGTCGGCCACAGCCTTGGTGAGAACTTCGTCCGGGACGGGAGCAGAGAGGGTGACGGTGGCCGACTTGTCCTCCAGGCTCATGGCCACAGCGGAGACCCCTTCCAGTGCGGAGAGAGCCTTTTCCACCCGGCCGGTGCAGTGGGAACACATCATGCCTTCGATAGTCAGTTTTTTGGTCATTTGAGACACTCCTTTTCGAAATTCTTCCGCCTGCGGACCTGAGCCGCTGCGGATGGCAGTGACCTCATAGCCCGCGTCGGCGCCGGCCCGTTTGAGGACCTCGTCGGAGACAGGGGCAGAGAGGGTCACGGCGGCGGTTTGATCCTCCAGACGTACCTCCACGGCGGAAACGCCGTCCAGGGCGGAGAGGGCCTGCTGGACCCGGCCGGTGCAGTGGGCGCACATCATGCCCTCCACCGTAAGAACCTTCCCAGCGGCGGGGACGGCGCAGGGGCAGGCGGGGGCCTTCTCTGCCGCCGGGGCGGCGGCGACCGGGGCGGGGGCCTTGGCCGTGGCGGGAGCGGAGAGCTTCTTCGGCTGGAAGAAGCGCAGGCGCAGGGCGTTGGTGACGACACAGACCGAGCTCATGCTCATAGCGGCGGCGGCAAACATGGGATTGAGCATCACATGGAGCAGGGGGTACCACACCCCGGCGGCCAGGGGGATGCCGATGATGTTGTAGATGAAGGCCCAAAAGAGGTTTTGCTTGATGTTGCGGATGACCGCCTTGGAGAGCTGTACCGCCGTGACGGCGTCCATCAGGTCGCTCTTCATAAGCACGATGTCGGCCGATTCAATGGCCACGTCGGTGCCCGCGCCGATGGCCAGACCCACATCCGAACGGGCCAGGGCGGGGGCGTCGTTGATGCCGTCGCCCACCATGGCCACCTTTTTGCCCTGGGCCTGGAGGGCGGAGACCTGCCGCTCCTTGTCCTGGGGCAGGACTTCGGCGATGATCTCGTCCACCCCCAGAGCCCGGCCCACCGCCTGGGCGGTGCGGACGTTGTCGCCGGTGAGCATGACCACCCGGATGCCAAGGGCGTGGAAGCCCTCTATGGCGGCGGCACTGGTGGGCTTGGCGGTATCGGCCACGGCGATGATGCCGATGAGCGCCCCATTCTTCGCGAAGAAGAGAGGCGTCTTACCTGCGCCGGCCAGTTCATCGGCCCGGGCGGAGGCGCCCTCCATGGAGATCCCCTCCTCTTGGAGCAGGGCGGCGTTGCCCGCCAGGAAATGGGCGCCCTGGATGTCGCCCTGAATGCCCTTCCCATGGAGCGCGGAGAAGCCGGTGACGGGGGCCAGGGGGATATTCTCTTCCTGGGCGGCGGAGACAATGGCCGAGGCCAGAGGGTGCTCCGAGGGCTTCTCCAGGGAGGCGGCCACGCAGAGGAGCTCCGCCTCGGTGGTATCGCCCAGAGGGATGAGGTCGGTGACCCTGGGCTTGCCCTCGGTGAGGGTGCCCGTTTTGTCCAAAACCACGGTGTCGATGGTGTGGAGGGTCTCCAGGGCCTCGGCAGATTTGATGAGGATACCATGTTCGGCCCCCTTGCCGGTGCCCACCATGATGGCCACCGGAGTGGCCAGGCCCAGGGCGCAGGGACAGGAGATCACCAGCACGGCCACGCCGGCGGTGAGGGCCCGGGTGATGTTGCCGCCGGTCGCAAGGAGCCACACCAGAGCGGTGACCCGGGCGATGGCGATGACGACGGGGACAAAAACGCCGGCTACGTTG
>CALXCU010000110.1 GCA_944386885.1 uncultured Oscillospiraceae bacterium
CACCGTGTAGACCAGATGCAGCGTATCGAATTCCGCCACGCCGGACAGGTTGAAGATGTAATCGTACCAACCCGTGTTCGTGGCCACCTCAGGACCGCTCACAGAGACGGTCGGAGCCGGATCCTGAAGCGCCAGATTCACCGCAATGGAGTCCATATTGGCCGCCCGGTAGGCGAACTGGTACATCCAGGGCACCTGGGTAGTGTTGGCCTGGTCGTTGACCACATAGCTCAGCCGGTCGGGGGCAAAGCCAGTGCTGGCCTCGGCGTCACTCCAGCCGCTCTCACTGCCCACCGGCAGGAAGTGGTCGCCATAGTAGACCGTAGCTTGGTGGATGGTCTGGCCGCTGTCGGGGATGCGCACAGTGAAGGTGCCGTCCTCCTCAATGGTAGCGCGGTAGAAGTCATCCCCCACCTGTACCATGACGATATTGTCCTTCTGGCTGGTAGTATTGCCAAAGATACGCTCATCCACCACCGAGTGAATGCCGGCCTGCTCCATCTGGGCAGTACCTTCATCATAGACGCGGCCGGTGAGAACCAGATAGCCGTTCTCGTTGGTGTAGTACCAAGTGGAGCCATCCTGATGGTCCAGCGTCAGCTCAGGCAGGGTGTTGTCCACCACGAAAGGCACAGCATAGCTGTCGCTGCCGCCGTTCAGGCGCTGGGCCTGGAAAATGAGCTGGTACTGGCCTTCCGGCAACGGCTGGGCCTCCTCAGAGGGGTGGCCGTCCGCGTCATAGGGGTAGTAGTAGCTGCTGAACGCTCCCCACCAATACCAGTCGTCGCCCACGCTGGTGTCGGTGATGGTCTCCTGATAGGCCAAGCCGATGGGGTTGCCCTCCGCGTCGGCCACCACCAGGTTGAGCATGTCGTAGGCACTGGCAAAACGGTACTGGATCAGGGATTCCGAGCTGTTGTAACCGCTCTGATTGTTGGTGATCTGGGCATACTCGCCATTGGAAAGAACGGCGTTTTGAGCAAAGGTATAGAACTCGTTAAAGGCACCGGTGGTCTCGGCCGGAGTATCGTTCACATAGACCGCGAAAGGCAGGACCAGAGTAATTTCGCCGCTCTCCAGGACCACATAGCCCTCACAGAAGCCGGTCTCGGCTCCCTCGGCCACGCTGGCAGTCACGTTAAAGCTCTGCTGGGCGCCGGCGTCCAGAGAGACGCTTTCCTGGGCGGGGGTCACGGTGACACCCTCCAGGGCCTGAGTGGTACGGATGGAAACGGAGAACTCAGCGCCCTCTGCCCCATCGTTATGGACAGTAACGGGCACGCTCTTTTCAGCCGCCGCCGCATTAGAAAGGGAACCAAAGCTGATGGTAGTGCCCTCCACAGGGCCGTCATTGACCAGCGCGCCGCCGGAAGTGCGGTAGTAGGCGTTGTTGTTGCTGGCCGTGGCATAGAAGTCGCTGTTGGCCAGCGCGTCGGCCGGCCGGACCATGCCGGAGCCCTGGTCATAGACGCTCAGGCCGTCGCCGGGCGTACCCAGCTCGTCGGGGTTGGCGGTATTGGCCAGGTGAGCTTTGAGCTCAATGGCGCTCCAATCCGGGTGTTCCTGCTTGAGCAGGGCCGCGAAAGCAACAATATGGGGGGTGGCCATAGAGGTGCCGGTCATTGAGGCATAGCTGTGCTCATGGGTTTCCAGCGCCGGGTGGAAATAGGTACGGGGGACGGTGGAGAGCACGTTGGTACCGCAGGCGGCAATGTCGGGCCGCACATCGTAGGTAGAGAGTACGGGGCCCCGGGAACTGCCGGAGTAGACATGGGGTTCGGACTCAGGATTTACCACCTCGGGGATGGTCACCGTGTAGTTCTTGCCGGCCTCCAGGCCATTGATGAGCTGCTGGCCGTCGTCAAAGCCCACGGTGAAGACGTGCAGGTAGTTCTCAAAGGGCGACTGATAGAAGGAGATATCCGTGTCGTCGCGGTCGGGGGTGTTAATGACCACAATAGCGCCGCCGCCAAGTGCCCGCAGGCGAGAGACGGTGTCGTCAAAGTTTTGGCCGCGCTTGAGCACCACGATGGTGTTCGTCCAGTCCCAGTCCGGATTGGCCTGGGCAAAGGCGTCGAATTCCGCCTGGGTACCGGTGGCCAGGTTCTCCCACACAGTACCGTCCCCGGCGGACTCCGTCACGGGCAGAAGCAGCATCTGATAGGAGCCGTCCTCCGCCGGGGCGAAGTAGCGGCTGCCATCCTCCGTATCGCCGCTGAGCAGCTCATAGAGACCACTCTCCTCATTGTACGCCTCGGTGCTGTTCCAGTCGTCCCGGACCAGGCGGATAGTGGTGTCGTTGGCGGTCTCCTCCCCGTCGGCAGCCCGGTGGACCACATAATTGGAACGGGCGAAGGGAATCTCCGCGTTGGCTACAGTGAGGGACAGCGGAGAGGTAGAGGGGGACCAAAGGGTGTAGGAGGTCGGACCATTGTTGCCGGCACAGACCACAAAGAGGGTGTCGGGGTACTGGAGGGCCAGATTATTCAGGGCCAGGGTGGTCACATGGATGGGGCCATTCTGAGTGCTCCAGCCCAGGGACATGTTGAGAATGTCGCAGCCGTCCCGGGCGGCGTCCTCCATGGCGGCAATCAGGTTATTCGAAGATACGCTGTCGCTGGCCGTGATGACCTTGTAGGCAACCAATGTCACTCCCGGAGCGATGCCCCGGGTGGAGATATTGTCCTTCCCCCGGCCAGTGATGGTGCCGGAGACGTGGGTGCCATGGCCGTGATCATCCATGGGGTCGTTGGCCGCATGGCCGTTGTTCAGGTAGTTGCGCCCGTAGAAGACACCGTCGAGGAGCAGCTCCTCGGGGGCATCCTCGCCGTTGGGCAGCTTGTCGGAGAAGGCATCGGCCAGATCAGGGTGCTCATAGTCGATCCCGCTGTCGATGACGCCTACGGTCACGCCCGCCCCGGTATAGCCCTCGTCATTGAGCTCTTCCGTATGGTAGTACTGACGGCTGGCCAGCATACCGATGGGCTCGGCGGAGGTATCCGCCCCGGAGCTGCCCAGGTCAGAGCCCAGGGTGTAGGTCACATCGGTCTCGCCGTCCAGATCCAGCTGAACTTCTTCATTGGGGTAGATGGCGTATACGCAGTCCAGCTCCGCCAGTTCGGGAACCATGGTATCGGGAACTGTGAGGGAAAAGCCGTTGATGGCGCTGGTATAGGTGTAGTGAATCTCCACCTCGCCGCCGGAGCCGGACTGGCTCGCGGGCATGGCGCTCAGGGCGGAGAGGAACTCCTCCCGGTCTTGCTCGGCGGCCGCCTCCAGGGCGCCCTCAGAGGCCAGCGTGCCATAGCCCATCAGGGCCTGGACCGCCTGCTCCAGCTCGGCGGGCTGGTGCTCCAGCTCCACAATGATAGAAACCTCGCTCCCATCACCCTTCAGAGCATAGTCGCCCTCAAAGCCAATCATCCCAGCCGGACGCAGCTCCGCAGTATCCGCTGCGGGAGCAGCTGCTGCGGCGCCGGCGGGCACCGCCAAACCCAGGGTAAGGGAGAGCGCCAGTGCGCTGCTGAGAATCTGTTTGCCATGCTTATGCATTGCAACTCACACTCCTTCTTCGGTAAATCCTGTCTTACTTGCTGTCTTTGTGTCCTATCTGTACCGAAAAAGACTGGCTTCTCTCACCTCCCCTCGGTTTCAGGCCAAAAAGCGGACCAAATTACTGGTTCTCTTCCGGATGCTCATCCAGTTCCTCACAGCGGTGGCAGGCCACAAAGTGGCCCGGCTTGACCTCACGTAGGGCTGGGGTCTCCTGGGCGCAACGGTCGCAGGCATAGCGGCAGCGCTGGCGGAAACGGCAGCCCTCCGGGGGATTGATGGGGCTGGGCACTTCGCCCTCCAGCTTGATTTGGCGGGCGCTCATGTCCTCCTCCGGGTCGGCCGTGGGGATGGCAGAGATCAGGGCCTTCGTGTATGGATGCAAGGGGTGGTCGTAGAGGGCCACGTTGCTGGAGAGCTCCACCAAGTTGCCCAAATACATAACGCCCACCCGGTCGGAAATGTGCTTAACCATGGCCAAGTCGTGGGAAATAAAGAGATAAGTCAGCTGGTCTTCCCTTTGGAGCTTAATGAGCAGGTTGACCACCTGAGCCTGAATGGACACGTCCAGAGCGGAGATAGGCTCGTCGCAGACGATGAACTGGGGCTCCACAGCCAAGGCCCGGGCAATGCCGATGCGCTGGCGCTGGCCGCCGGAGAGCTCATGGGCAAAGCGGTTGGCGTAGTCCTGGGACAGGCCCACCCGGTGGAGCAGGTCGTTGACCCGCTGGCGCTTCTCCTCCTCCGAATAGTGGAAGTGGACGTTCATGCCCTCGGAGATGATCTCACCAATGGTCATGCGGGGGTCCAGAGAGGCATAGGGGTCCTGAAAAATAATCTGGGCGTTCTTTTTGAACTGGAGCAGCTCCTTGCCCGAGAGCTTGGAGATATCCTGTCCGTTGAACTTCACCGTGCCCGAAGTGGGGTTGTACAGGCGGATCATCGTCCGCCCGCAGGTGGTCTTGCCGCAGCCCGACTCGCCCACCAGGCCCAAGGTCTCGCCCCGGCGGATAGTCAGGTTCACGTGGTCCACCGCTTTCAGGGTGGCTTTCCGGCTGACGCGGAAGTATTTGCACAGGTCGGTGACCTCAATGATATTGTCCGTCTGACGGGCGGTATTGGTCTCGCTCATGACCGCGCCTCCTTCCCGTTGAAGGTGAGGGTGCGGGGGGCGTCCGGATGCTGGAGCCAGCAGGAGACCCGGTGGGTCTCGCTCAGGACGGTCTCCGCGGGATTGCGCTCCTTACAGATCTGCATGCAGTGCTCGCACCGGGCAGCAAAGGGGCAGTGGTTCAAAGGCAGAATCAGATCGGGCGGGGTGCCCTTGAGGGCATAGAGCTCCTGCTTGCTCTCCTTGGCCAGGGTGGGCACAGAGCTGAGCAGCGCCCAGGTGTAGGGATGCCGGCTGTCCTCAAAAATCTCCTTGGTAGTACCCCGCTCCAGCACCTGTCCGGCGTACATGACCTGCACCCGGTCGGCAAAATTCGCCACCACGCCCAAATCGTGGGTTACCAGGATAATGGCGGTACCCAGCTTGGTCTTGAGGTCCTTGAGCAAGTCCATGATCTGGATTTGAATCGTCACATCCAGAGCGGTTGTGGGCTCGTCGGCGATCAGAATATTGGGGCTGCAGGCCAAGGCAATGGCAATCATGACACGCTGGCGCATACCGCCGGAGAGCTCATGGGGGTAGCTGTCCACCCGGGTCTCCGGGCTGGGAATGTTCACCAGGCGCAGCAGCTCAATGGCCTCTTTGCGGGCCTCCTGCTTGCTGATGTGCTTGTGAATGCGCAGGCTCTCCATGATCTGCTTGCCAATCTTCATAGTGGGGTTGAGGGAGGTCATCGGATCTTGGAAGATCATGCTGACTTCCTCGCCCCGATAGCTGCTCAGGGCCTTCTTGTCCATGTGGACCACATCTCTGCCCTGGTAGAGGATCTGAGATCCCTCCTTGATCTCGGCAAAGGGGGGCTTGAGCAGACGAAGGATGGCCTTGGCCGTCACCGTCTTGCCGCAGCCCGACTCACCCACAAAGGCCAGGGTCTCGCCCTTATTCAGCTCAAAGCTGACGCCGCGGACCGCCTTGACTTCCCCCGCATAGGTGTTGAAGGAGACATGGAGGTCCTTAACTTCCAGAATCTGTTCCATGTAAAATCCTCCTTACTTTCTCAGCTTGGGGTCCAGCGCGTCCCGCAGTCCGTCGCCCAACAGGGTGAAGGAGAGCATGGTCAGGGCGATGAGCAGGGCCGGGAAGAACATCTGATAGGGATAGAACGCAAAGGTCTGCTGCGCAGCAGAGCACAGGGCGCCCCAGCTGGTGTTGGGGGCTGCAATACCCAGGCCCAGATAGCTCAGGAATGCCTCGGAGAAGATGTAGTTGGGAATGTCAAAGGTGATGGCCACCAGAATCACGCTCATGGTGTTGGGGAGCATATGCTTGAGGATGATCTTCCACGGACTCACGCCCAGGGCCTGGGCCGCCAGGACAAACTCCTGGTTCTTGAGCTGGAGCATCTGCCCGCGCACCAGACGGGCGGTATTACACCATCCTGTCAGCGTAAGTGCCAACATCAGAGAGAAGATGCTGCGGCTGTCGGTGATGACCGAGATAAGGATAACAATCAGCAGGTAGGGAATGCTGAAGAGCACCTCCACGATGCGCATCAGGATGGTGTCCACCCAGCCGCCGAAGTAGGCGGCAATGCCGCCGTAGATGCAGCCTACTACCGTGCTGATGAGGGCGCCGGCAATGCCGATGGCAATGGACACCCGGCCAGCCTGCCACACACGGGAGAAAAGGTCGCGTCCCAGATTGTCCGTTCCAAACCAATGCTCGGCGCTGGGACCCTGGTTCAACGCGTCTTGATCGATTTCCTCAAAAGCAATTCCGTTGAGGTGGGGGCCAATGATGACCATGACCACCATGACCGCCAGCACCACCAGGGCCACCAGGGCGATCTTGTTCTGCCGGAAGCGCCGCCATGCGTCCGCCCAGTAGCTTACCTGGGGACGGGCAATCAGGTCGCCGCTAAAATCATCGGTGCCGATGACGGTAAATTTCTCTTTTGGAATGGGTTCTTCCTTCGGGATGGGCCCCATGCCCATGGTTTCTTCCGCCATAGCAGACCCTCCTTAATCCTTGGCCTTGATCCGCATGCGGGGATCAAGGACGCCGTATACAATGTCAATCAGCAGCTGCGCCACCACAAACAGCGCCCCGAAGAAGACCGTTGTGCCCAAGATCATGGTATAGTCACGGTCATTGATGGACGAGATGTAGTAAAAGCCCAGGCCGGGGATGGAGAAAATGCGCTCCACCACAAAGGAACCGGTAAAGACGCTGGCAATCTGGCCGCCCAGGATGGTAATACAGGGAAGGAAGGCATTGCGCAGCACATGATTCTTGATCACATTGAAGGGAGTTACACCTTTAGCCTCAGCAGTAAGGATGTAATCCTGGTTCATAACTTCCAGCATATTGGACTTCACATATCGAGCGTAGGTGGCAATCGTGTTGAAGCTCAACACAATCACCGGCAGCACCAAGTTTTCCGGTCTCCCCCAGCCGGTGGTGGGCAAGAGATGGAACTGCACCGTAAAGAAATACTGCAACAGAGCCGCCATGACAAAGGCAGGAATCGTAATGCCCATGATAGCAATGAACATGACAATGTAATCCGGCCACTTATTTTTGTTCAGCGCCGCCACAATACCCAGCGTCACGCCGATCGCAATGCCGAAGAGCAGGGCCAGGCCGCCGGTGGTGCCAGAGACGCGGGAATTTGTGAGGAGCGTATCGGTCACGCTGCGGCCGGGATAACGGATCGACTCACCCAAGTCTCCCTCTGTGATCAGATTTTCCATAAAGATCAGGTATTGCTCGCCCGCGGGCTTGTCCAGCCCGTACTTGGCATAGTAGTTCTCGCGGGTCTGCTCCGGCAGGTTGCGCGCCATGCTGGCCAGAGGGTCTCCCGGGATACTGTGCATCATAAAAAAGGTGACCGTAATGATGATCAGCAGCGTCAGGAGCATATAGAGAACTCGCTTTATGACATATTTTACCATGTCAGTCCTCCTTTTACAGTTTCCACTCCACGTGGCCTGGAATCAGGCCGTTTGATTGGACGCGGGCGCCCGGTTCTCCGGGCGCCCGCGTGTGAGTCTGACCGGCCGGTCAGGATCCCTGCTGGATACTCACATTCTTCATGCCGCCGTTGTTCATGGCAAAGTAGTTCGTGGGCAGGTTCTGGATATAGCTGTAGTTGAAACGGTTCACGGTCTCGTTGACCACCGGGCAGACCACACAGTCATCGTGGACCAGGATGGACTCGGCCTGCTGATAGAGGGCCAGACGGGCCTGGTCATCCATCTCCACACCGGCCTGGGCAATCAGGGAGTCATACTCTTCGTTGGCCCAGCCAGTGGGAATCGCAGTAGAATTGGAGGTGAACAGGGAAAGCATGGCCATGGGGTCATTGTAGTCAATGGACCAGACCTGGTAACCCACCTGATAGTCGCCGGAGTTGACCAGGGACTGGAAGGTGCCCCACTCGTTGAACTCGAGCTGAATCTGCACGCCCAAAGTCTCCTGATAGACTTGCTGCAGGTACTCGCCGTAGGTGCGCAGCCACTGGGTAGTGCCGCCGAAGGAGAAGGTAATGTCCAGCGTAGAGGGGTCAGAGCCCAGGCCCAGCTCCTCCATGCCCTGGAGCAGCAGCTCCTTGGGGTCGTTGCCCTCGTCGATGAGGGCGGTCAGGGGCGCGGTGCCTTCGGCCGAATAGTCAGAAATGGTCTCGCCGCTGGATACACCCTGAGGCACCCAGCCGTAGGCAGGCACCATGATGCCGTGATAAATGGTCTCCACCACGTCGTCCCGGTCCAAGGCCAGAGTAAAGGCCTTTCGGATGTTCTCATTCTGGAAGATGGGATCCTGGGTGTTGTAGAAATGGAACCGGATGGAGGGCGTGACATACTCGGTGAAGGTCACATCGTCCTTTTCGTTGAAACGGTCCAGCCACTCAGGCTGGCCCACAGTGACGATCTCCAGGGAGCCGTTCTCAAAGGAGTTGTACCGGGAGTTCTCATCACCCATGATAAGATAGGTGATGGAGTCCAGGCCCACGTTGGCGCTGTCCCAGTAGGACTCGTTCTTCTCCAGAACGAACTGGGAGTTGTGGACCCACTGGGTCACCTTGAAGGGGCCGGAGAAAACCAGGCCCTCAGCGTCGGCGCCGTAGGTGTCGCCCAAGCTCTCAGCAATGTCCTGCCGGGCGGGGTACATAGCCTTGCTGTAGGCCAGGGAGAGGAAGTAGGGGGTAGGGCCCTCCAGGGTGATCTCCAGGGTCTTCTCATCCACAGCCCGCACACCCAGCTCGCTCACAGGCATCTCGCCGGAGTTGACGGCGGCACCGTTCTTGATGCAGTCCATCAGCAGGAAGGAGATGGGGGAGCCCACCTCAGGGTCCAGGATACGCTGGATACCATAGACATAGTCCTGAGCGGTGACAGCCACACCGTCGCTCCAGGTGTTGTCCCGGAGATGGAACGTCCAGACCGATCCGTCCTCATTGGACTCCCAGCTCTCAGCGCCGGCGCCGGTGGGTACGTTGTTGCCCTCCTCATCCTGCTCCACGCGGATTAGAGGCTCCTGCACATTGACAATGATGGTGTCGCCCACGATGTCGTTGCAGCGGGAGGGGTCCAGAGTAGCGGGCTCCTCATTCAGAGAAGTTGTGAGCGTCTGAGCGGCGGTACCGCCGCCCTCACCGCCGCCGCAGGCGGCCAGCCCTACGGTCATGGACAGGGCCAGGAGCATGCTCAAGAGTCGTTTTGCTTTCATGTTCGTTTCCCCTTTCAATATTTGCGTTGGGTATTACCAAAACCGGTTGCATAGCGCGGAGGGATATGACCTGGGTCCCATCTGCAATTACAACCGAATCTTGACCTCAAATTGGAATTTTTCCGCGTCGATTCCCTGTTCCGCCATGCGGCGGCGGGTGGTAAGCATATAGTGATCCATGATGGCATCGCAGATCTCCTGAACATCTCCCTTGCGGCACATGTCGTAGAGTTCTTTATGGATGGGGTACTGCCGTTTCACGGCGGCAGCATGATCCTGGCTTCCGGCATAATAGGTAATAATGTTGCTGGAATTCAGGCGGTCCCAGGCCTTCATGAGCCGGGGCAGGCCCACCTGCCGGACGATCCCGGCATGAAACGCGTTGTCATAGAGGATCGCCTGGTGAAAATCGCTCTCCTCCAGGTCCTCCATCCCGCCCAGTGCATCCTCCATGGCCCGGAGGGTCTCTGCCTCCCAGCGCCCCTGGCTGAGCTTGACTGCCAGCACCTCATAGGTGGCGCGGAGCAGGTAGATTTCATAGAGGTCCACATCGCTGACCTGTTTTACTGAGCAGCCCACATTCCTGGTATACTCGATCAGCCCCTCTTCCTCAATCTGCCGCAGCGCCTCCCGAACAGGGGCGCGGCTTACGCCCAGCTGAGCTGCCATATCCTGTTCTACAATACGCGTTCCGGGCTCCAGCTCCCCATTCAAAATCTTCATCCGAATGGCGCTGGCCACCTCTTCCCGCAGTGTCTTAAACCGAATTCCTGCCATCTCTCTAAACCCCATCGTTCCCAATTATGGGAATAAAATTTGCGCTGGTATATTGACTTTTTCGATTCGAGATTGTAGATTGTATACAGTCTACAAATGGGTTGAGATAAATATAACATATTTTAATCGCATTTTCAACAAAATATAGAAAGTTTTTTCTTCTCTCCTTGTGAAGAATATTTCATTTCCCGTGTTATTCTATAATTAATCAGCTTTACTTTTTTATTTTTGTAAGGAGGGGACTCTTTTATGAACTTTGAAAGCTGTAAAAATTTTTTGAAAGACACCGTACATAGTGTCATGTCTGTGGACAGTCCGACCGGATTTACGCGCTCAGCGGTGGACACGGCTGAGAAATTGGTCCAGGAGATCGGCTATCCCACCCGCCGGACCCGAAAGGGAAATCTGGTCATCACGGTGGAAGGCCGGGATGAGAGCAAGCGGGTGGGGTTGTGCGCTCATCTGGACACCCTGGGCCTGGTGGTGCGTTCCATCACTGCCGAAGGTAAGCTGATGTTCTCTCCCCTGGGTGCGCCTCTGCTGCCTTCGCTGGAGGGGGAGTTCTGCCGGATCCACACCAAGAGCGGTAAGGTGTATACCGGTACCATTCTCTCCCTCTCCCCTGCCATCCACGTCTTTAGCGACGCTCCCACCCGCCCCCGGGACGCGGCCAACATGGCCGTCACCATTGACGAGCCGGTCTATTCCAAGGAAGATGTGCTGGCCCTGGGCATTCGTCCCGGCGACTTCATTGCCTACGATCCCAAGACTACTTTTACCGAGAGCGGCTATCTGAAGTCCCGCTTCATTGACGACAAGGGCAGCGTTTCCCTGCTCATCACCCTGCTCAAGCTGATGAAGGACGCCGGTGTGAAGCCCGCATACCATACGGAAATTGCTTTCACAGTCTATGAAGAGGTGGGCCACGGCGGCGCGGCTATGTTTGAGAATATGGACGAGCTGCTGGTGGTGGATATGGGCTGCGTGGGGGATGACCTGAGCTGCACCGAGCAGCAGGTGTCCATCTGCGCCAAGGACAGCGGCGGCCCCTATGACTACGACATGGTCTCCCGCTTGGTCCGCCTGGCCGAAGAGAATGGGGTGGACTTTGCCGTCGATATCTATCCCCGGTACAGCTCCGATGCCGGGGCCTACTGGGGCGCCGGCCATGACACGCCTGCCGCTCTCATCGGCCCCGGCGTATGGGGCTCCCACGGTATGGAGCGCACTCACTTGGACGGTCTGATCAACACCATGAAGCTGGCCGCCCTCTATCTGGACGTGCGGTAATCCGCTCCTCCTTTTGCTCGAAAAGGCCCGCCCGGCAAATGCCGGGCGGGCCTTCTTTGGCTCCGCACGATGTCTCACAGATTTGCTTTGATCTGCTCAATGAGCTGGGCGTACTCCTCCTGGGTACGGAAGGTCTCCCCCGGGTTCATGGCGAACACACCGCCCCACTCATAGCCGTCCCGGTATTTGGGCACCAGGTGGAAATGCAGATGGCAGCCGGTATCCCCGTAGGCGCCGTAGTTGACCTTATCCGGGTGGAAAGCGGCGTGGATGGCCTTGGCGGCCCGGGCCACGTCGGCAAAAAACGCGTTGCGCTCTTCCTCGCTCAGATCCACCAACTCGCTGACGTGGTCCTGATAGGCCACAATACACCGCCCGGGGTGGCTCTGCTCCTTAAAGAGGATCAAATCGCTCACACTCAGATGGCAGATAGGGATACCGAACTGGTCCAAGAGGGCGCCTCCGGCGCAGTATCCACAATTGAGGTCTTTCATGGGGACAACTCCTTTCCTGTCTGCTGAAAAATAAGCTCCCGTCCGCCGGCTCGTCTGCCGCCCGGATGGGAGCCATATGCACTATTTTACAGCACTTTGGAGAGAAATTCAATGGTACGGGGCTCTTTTGGGTTGGCGAAAAAGGCGTGGGGCTCGTTCTGCTCCAGAATATTGCCCCCGTCCATGAACAGCACCCGGGAACCCACCTCCCGCGCAAAGCCCATCTCATGGGTGACCACCACCATGGTCATGCCCTCGTCGGCCAGCTCCTTCATGACCTCCAGAACCTCGCCCACCATCTCGGGGTCCAGGGCGGAGGTGGGCTCGTCAAAGAGCATGACCTTGGGCTTCATGGCCAGGGCCCGGACGATGGCGATGCGCTGTTTCTGGCCGCCGGAGAGCTGGGCGGGATAGGCGTCCGCCTTATCGGACAGGCCCACCCGCTTGAGAAGCGCCGTAGCGGTTTCGTCGGCCTCGGCCTGGCTCATCAGCTTGGTGCGCACCGGGGAGAGGGTGATATTGCGCCGGATGGTCATGTTGGGGAAGAGGTTGAAATGCTGGAACACCATGCCCATCTGCCGGCGTACGGCGTTGATGTCTGTCTTGGGGTTGGTGATCTCAGTACCCTCAAAGGTGATAATCCCGGAGGTGGGCGTCTCCAGCAGGTTGAGGCAGCGCAGGAAGGTAGACTTGCCCGAGCCGGAGGGGCCGATGATGACCACTTTTTCCCCGGGATAGATGTGCTCGTTGATATCCTTAAGAACCTCGTTGCGCCCGAAGGATTTGCACAGATGCTTAACGTCGATCACTTTGACGCAGCCTCCTTTCCAGCTTGCCCTGGAGCCAGGTGAAGATGAGCACCATGATCAGGTACATGACGGCGGTGATGAAATAGGGCATCATGGGTTCATA
>CALXCU010000111.1 GCA_944386885.1 uncultured Oscillospiraceae bacterium
CGCATTGCGGCCGCCGCTTCGGCGTACTTGTACATTTTTGGCGGAGCGGCTTCGCTTACGGGCGCTGCCGGGATGCCGCCGGCCGGGCGGGCGGCAGGAGACGGGTCATGCTGTGTAAGCTGATTCCCAGCGTGGACAGGTTGTGGAGCAGGGCGGAGGTGGCGGGGGCCAGGAGTCCCGCCGCGCCCAGGGTGATCAGGCTGCCGTTAAAGCCAATGACAAAGCGGTAGTTGGCCTGAATGCGGCCCATCAGGTGCTGGGATAGGACCCGGAGCTTGACCAGCTCAAACAGATTGTCCGCCCCGATGGTGATGTCGGCGATTTCCCGGGCAATGGCCGCGCCGTCGCTGATGGCCACTCCCACATCGGCCGCCGACAGGGCGGGGGAATCGTTGATGCCGTCGCCGATCATGACGACCGTGCGGCCCTGCTCCCGCTCCCGCTGGACGAAGCGGGCCTTGTCCTCGGGCAGCACCTCGGAGCGGTACGCGTCCACCCCCACTTGGGCGGCAATGGCCGAGGCGGTGCGCTCGCTGTCCCCGGTGAGCATGACGATCTTGTCCACGCCCAGCTGCCGCAGGGCGGATACCATCTGGGCGGCCTCAGCGCGCAGGGGGTCGGCAATGCAGATGACGGCGGCCAGCACGCCGCCGATGGCCAGATAGAGGTGGCTGTATTCCCTGGGCAGCGCCTCAAAGGCCGCCTGCTCCTGGGCCGGGACGGCACACCCCTCATCCTCGAAGACAAAGTGGGCGCTGCCGATGACCACCCGGCAGCCGTCTACCGTGCTGGCAATGCCGTGGGCCACCAGGTATTCCACCTGGGAGTGCATCTCCTCATGGGCCAGCCCGCGGTTTTTGGCGGCCTGGACCACGGCGTTGGCCATGGAGTGGGGGAAATGCTCCTCCAGGCAGGCGGCCAGACGGAGCATTTCGGCCTCTTTGCGCCCGCCGAAGGGGATTACCTGGACCACCACCGGATTGGCGTAGGTCAGCGTACCGGTCTTGTCGAAGACGACGGTGTCCGCCCGGGCCACGGCCTCCAGGTATTTTCCGCCCTTGACGGTGATGTGAAAGCGGCTGGCCTCCCCCATGGCGGAGAGCACCGAGAGGGGCATGGCGAGCTTCAGGGCGCAGGAGAAGTCCACCATCAGGACCGAAAGGGCCCGGGCCACATTCCGGGTGAGCAGGTAGACCAGCACGCTGCCCGCCAGGGTATAGGGGACCAGCCTGTCGGCCAAGCTGGCCGCCCGGCTCTCGGCGGCGGATTTGAGCCTTTCCGACTGCTCGATCATGGCCACGATTTTGTCGTAGCGACTGCCGCCGGACTGCTGGGTGACCGTGAGGACGCACGCGCCCTCCTCCACCACTGTGCCGGCGTAGACGCAGGCTCCGGGACGCTTGAGGACCGGGATGGACTCGCCGGTGAGGGAGGCCTGGTTGACCATGGCCTCTCCCTCCAGAATGGTGCCGTCCAGGGGGATCGTGCCGCCCATGCGCACCGCCACCTGGTCGCCCGCCCGGATCTGGTGGATGGGAACCAGCGCCTCGCCGTCCTCCGTCCGGAGCCAGACCCGGTCAATATGCAGCGACATGCTCCGGGCCAGGTCGTCCACGGACTTTTTGTGGGTCCACTCCTCCAGCAGCTCGCCCAGCTCCAGCAGGAACATCACCGAACCGGCGGTGGAGAACTCCCTGTGCAGGAGGGACACGCAGATGGAGACGCCGTCCAGCACCTCTACCTGGAGCTTGCGCCGGAGCAGGCAGCGCAGCGCCCGAACCAGGTAGGGCACGGCCTTGACCACGGCCCAGGCCGCCCGCAGAGGGGCGGGGAAGAAGAGGGCCTGAACGGCCTTCCACGCCGCCATGCCCATCAGTTTTTCCTCGTAAGCCCGGTTGAGGGCCCGGCTGCTGTGGGACAGGGCCGGCGCTCCGGCCCCCTCCGGGTAGGAAAAGCCGGCCAGCGCCGCCAGCAGCGCCTCCCGGCTGCCGCGGTAGACGATGACCGCACAGCGGGTGCGCTCGTGAACGGCGGCCTGCTGCACCTGGGGCAGGGCCTGAAGCCAGCTCTCCAGCTGGTCGGCCTGCTCCAGGGTCATCCGGGGCTGGAGGGCCTGAATCCGAATGCGGCCCCGGCATTCATGCTTGATCTGAAAGTTCATCATTGCCTCCCATGGAGCAGAAGGGCCGCCTCCCGGCGGCCCTTCCTGTGTTTTTCTTACGCCTCAGGCGGAACGGCTCCGGCCGTCTCTTCGGCCTGAGCCCGCTGCTCGTTGATCTCCTTGGCGGAGGCCAGGATGTCGGCGGCATTTTCCTGCACGGAGGTCACCGACTCCATCAAGGACTCCTTCATCCGGAGCGCGGCGGCGGCAGCGTGGGTGTATGCCTTCTTGGCGTCCCTGCTGGAGAGCAGCTTAAAGCCTGCGGAGCCGAAGAGCACTCCGCCGGCGAACAGCGCCAGTCCTTTATAGGGATTCATCTTGCTTCACCTCCCAATCAGCGATGGCGGTACCCGGTGATGATGGCCATGGCCATACAGACCACGGCGCCCCAGGCCCAGAAGCGATGCTGTTTCATGTGGGGTCCCCTCCTTTTTCGGGCAGCGGCATCCTGATTGAATCATTATAGTGGTTTTGAGAGGGGATTTCACCCTGATTTAGACGGAAGCCCTCGGGAACGGACATTTTTCTGACGGCCCGCCGGTACTGGGCGGGCGGCATTTGAAAGTGGGCACGAAACGCGGCCCCGAACTGGCCTGCGCTGCTGTAGCCCACTGCGGAGGCCACCTGGACGACCGTCAGCTCCGTGGCGGAGAGCAGCTGAGCCGCCCGTGCCATCCGCCGTTTCAACAGATATTGGTGAATAGGGGCCCCATAGACCTGCCGGAAGCAGGCTTTCAGCAGGGTGCCCGAAAGATGAAAGCGCTGGGCCAGCTGGGGGATCGTCAGGCGCTCATCCAGATGCTCCAGCATATAGGCGTGGACATTATGGACCGCCTGGAGCTGGTAGGGGTCATAATAGCGCTCCTCCGGCGGGCGGGCAGAAGAGCGCGCCCCGGCATGCAGCAAATAGAGCAGCTCCAAGGCCTTGATGGCGCAGTAGCTTCCCCGCCATGCCACTGGGAGCTGGTCCAGGGTGTGAAACAGGGCCTCGTTCCACAGAGCTGCCGCCACAACGGCACAGCCGTGCGGGCCCTCCGGCGGCGCGGAGGGCAGTTCCGGACAGAGACCGGCCAAAGCCGTCCGGATGGCGCGCTCCTCCCAGGCGGTCAAAATCCCTTGAAACGGGTCCTGGGAAAAGCGGCCCAGGCACTCGCCCGCCCGGCCGGGAAGGAAGAGCACCTGGCCGGGCTCCAGCGGCAGCCGCTGCCCGTCCGGCAGTTCCAGACAGAGCCCGCCCCGGCGGCAGAACAGGACCTCCACCCGTCCGGAGGGCGGGGCGGCCGGAAATTCACGCTCCGGCGGCGGGCCGTCCAGGGTCCAAACTGCGGCGCTCTCTGCGGGCAGGCGCCGGCGCTCCCAGCCAGTCCAGGTCAAACAAATATCCTGCATTCTGCCGCCTCCTGACAGAAATGAGCTCCCCGGGCGCACTATGTGCAAGCGGGCGGGGATCTTCGTAAGAGTTAGTAAATGCTAACCATTGTGCAATGAAAAACTTGCAAGCAGCCTGTTCCGTTCCAGGACGTTAGCAAGAACTAACTATAGGATACTATAGAATCTCCCCTTTTGCAAGCCCTTTTCTGGGCTGAACTGGGGGCTTGACAGGAGCGCAGTGCTCTGTTATACTGTAACAGCGTTATATAACACTGCTATATAGGAGGTGAAGCCATGCCCCCGGAATCGACTTTGGAGCGCATCCACCAGGCGGCCCGAAAGGAATTTCGGGAGCGCGGGTTCCACGGGGCCTCCCTGCGGAGCATTGTGAAATCGGTAGGAATGACCACCGGCGCGTTTTATGGCTACTATAAGAGCAAGGAGGAGCTGTTTGCGGCCCTGGTGGGGGAGCACTACAGCTATCTCCTGGCGCGTTTCCGCCGGGCTCAGGAGGAATTTGCCCGCCTGCCCTATGAGCGCCAGCCGGAAGTGCTGAGCGATCTTTCTGGTGTGTGTATGTTCGACATGCTCCACTATGCCTACGCGCATCTGGAGGACTGCCAGCTACTCTTGTGCAGTGCGGAGGGCACCCGGTTTGCCGGGCTGGTGGATGAGATGGTGCAGATCGAGACGGACGCCACCCACGCCTATTTCCGGGTGCTGGAGGAGCTGGGGCGTCCGGTCCCCGACATCGACCTGCGGTTGGAGCACATCCTGATCACTGGGATGTTCCATACCTTTTTTGAACTGATCGTCCATGAAATGCCCCTGTCTCAGGCGGAAGCCTATCTGCGGGAGATGCGGGCGTTTTATACGGCGGGCTGGATGAAAGTGATGGGGCAGTAGCGCCCCATCCTTTTTGGGCAGAAGTTAGCTATAGCTAACCATTTGGGATATACGAAGTCCAAATCGGGCCTTCTATATCATAAAAACCAAGCGAAAGGGAGGAGTTTGTTTGAAAAAGCGATCCAATTTGCGGCGCCTGCTGGGTTATGCGGGCAAATACCGGTATCTGACGTATGCGTCCTGGTTTCTGTCCGCCGTCAGCGCGCTGATCGCGCTGGCGCCCTATTGGTACATCTGGCGGATCATCCGGGAAGTGCTGGCGGCCGCGCCTGATTTCAGCCAGGCCCAGGGACTGGTCCGCAGCGGCTGCCTGGCGGTGCTCTTCGCGGTGCTGGCCGTGCTGGTCTACATCGCGGGGCTGATGTGCTCTCACATGGGGGCCTTCCGCATTGCCGCCAACCTGCGCTTTGCCGTCCTGGAGCACATTGTCAGGCTGCCTCCGGGTGCGGTGGAGGCATTTGGCAGCGGCAAACTGCGCAAAATTGTCAACGAGTCCAGTGCAGCCACCGAGACCTACCTGGCCCATCAGCTCCCCGACCGGGCGGGGGCCGTCGCCACGCCCTGCGGGCTCTTGGCGCTATTGCTGGTATTCGACTGGCGGCTGGGGCTTTTGAGCCTGGCGCCGGTGCTGCTGGGTTTTCTCATTATGATGGCCATGACCGGGGCGCGGATGCAGGAGAAAATGAAAGAATACCAGAACGCCCTGGACGACATGTCCAATGAGGCGGTGGAGTACGTCCGGGGCATTCCGGTGGTCAAGACCTTTGGGCAGACCATCTTCTCGTTCAAAACCTTTAAGGACTCCATTGACCGCTACCAGAAGTGGGTGATCGCCTACACCAAGGAACTGCGCGCCCCCATGATGTGGTATACGGCGGCCATTAACGGCGTGTTCGTATTCCTCACCGCCGGGGCGCTGGTGCTGACTCAGAATGGCGTAACGGCAGAATTTCTGCTGAACCTGCTGTTCTATATCATCATCACCCCCATCATCTCGGTGACGCTGACCAAGATCATGTTCCAGAGCGAGAACGCCATGATAGTGGACGACGCCCTCCAGCGGATCGACAGCGTACTCAACCTCTCCCCGCTGGCGGAAGCAAAGGCTTCCAGACACCCCAGGGACGGCTCGGTGGAGCTCTCCCATATCTCTTTCAGCTACGACGGGGTGAACGATGTGCTGCGGGACATCTCTCTGACGGTTCCCGCCGGACAGACGGTGGCCTTTGTGGGGCCCTCCGGCGGGGGAAAGACTACGCTGGCCAATGTGATCGCCCGCTTTTTTGACCCGCAGGGCGGGAGCGTCCAAATTGGCGGCGTAGATGTGCGGGACATCCCCAAGGAGGAGCTGATGGACACCGTCTCCTTTATGTTCCAGAACAGCCGCCTCATCAAGGCATCCATCCTGGAGAATGTGCGCATGGGCCGGCCAGAGGCCACCCGGGAGGAGGTCCTGGCCGCTCTGCACAGCGCCCAGTGCGACGATCTTCTGACGAAGCTGCCCAACGGCGTGGACACCGTCGTCGGCACAAAGGGGGTCTATCTCTCCGGCGGGGAGCAGCAGCGCATCGCCATCGCCCGGGTGATGCTGAAAAACGCGCCCATCCTTATTTTAGACGAGGCCACAGCCTTTGCCGACCCCGACAATGAGACCCGGGTTCAGGCGGCCTTCTCCCGCCTGTCCCAGGGAAAGACCGTGATCATGATTGCCCACCGGATCTCCACGGTGGCCAATGTGGACCGGATCTATGTCATCAAGGACGGGGAGGTCGCGGAGAGCGGAACCAGCCGGGAGCTGCTGGAGCGGGGCGGCCTGTTCCGCAGGATGTGGGACAATTACCAGACCTCCATTCAATGGAAGGTCGCAAAGGAGGGGTGAAGATTATGATCAAATGGCTGCAAAAAAAATACGCCCTGTCGGAGCAGGGCGCAAAGGACCTGATAAAGGGCTGTATGGCCTGTGTGTTCCAGCATATCACCTTCATGTTCCCGGTGGGACTGCTGTACTCTCTGGTGAGGGATTTGCTGAACGGCGGGATTCCAAGCGGCAGACCTGCCTTTTACATC
>CALXCU010000112.1 GCA_944386885.1 uncultured Oscillospiraceae bacterium
CAAGGCGCACGCCCCCCCCCCCGCGAAGACCGCCGGGCTCTCCACCCGCTCCGCCGCCGCCCGCTCCGGCAGGGCGGCCAGGGCGGCGGAAATGCGCCGCTGCTCCGGGGTGGTCCCCCGCTCCACCAGGGCGGCGGGGGTCTCCGGGTCCATCCCCGCCGCCAGGAGCCCGGCGCAGAGCTCCGGCAGAGCGGCCACGCCCATCAGGAACACCAGCGTCCCCCCCGCCCGGACCAGCGCTTCAAAGTCGATCTTCAAGGCCTCCCCCGCCCGGCGGTGGCCGGTGACGATGTGCAGGGAGGCGGCAAACTCCCGGTGGGTCACCGGGATGCCCCCGTAGGCGGGGGCCGCCAGGGCGGAGGAGATGCCGGGCACCTCCTCAAAGGGGACGCCGTGGGAGGCGAGCACCTCCAGCTCCTCGCCCCCCCGGCCGAATAGGAAGGGCGCGCCCCCCTTCAGGCGGACCACCACCTGGTCCTTCCTCCCCTCTTCCAGGAGAATGCGGTTGATGTCCCCCTGGGGCACCGGGTGGTTCCCCGCGTGTTTGCCCACATCGATGCGCCGGGCCCCCGGCGGGATAAGGGCCAAAACCCCCTCCCCCACCAGGCGGTCATAGACCACCACGTCGGCCTCCGCCAGGGCCTCCCGGCCCCGGAGGGTCAGCAGGCCCGGGTCCCCGGGCCCCGCCCCCACTAAGATCACCTTACCCATGCGCCCCTCCTCTCATCTGCCGGGCCAGAGCCTCCCCCTGCGCCTCCGCCCGGCCGCGGGGGCCCTGAAGGGCCTGCCTCCGCCCGCTCTCGTCCATGCCAGTGAGGAAGAGCTCCTCCCCCTCTGCTGCGGCGTAGGCCGCCACCGGGGAGGAACACCCCCCGTCCAGCGCCTTCACAAAGGCCCGCTCCGCCCGGGCGCAGGCCCGGGTCTCCGGGTCGTCCAGGGCGGGCAGCCAGGGGAAACCGGCCCCCGCGCGGACCTGCACCGCCAGGATGCCCTGCCCCGCCGCGGGCAGGAGCTCCTCCGGAGCAAAATACCGGGCGATGCGCCCCGCCAGGCCCAGCCGCTCCAGCCCCGCCGCCGCCAGCACCAGGGCCCCGTACTCCCCCCCGTCCAGCTTCTTCAGGCGGGTGAGCACATTGCCCCGGACCGGGCGGACCTCCACGCCGGGGAAGCAGCGCTCCAGCTGGAGCTTCCGGCGCAGGCTGGCGCAGCCCACCGGCCGGGAGCGGTCCCATTGGACCTGCCCCGCCGGGAGGACCAGGGCGTCCCGGGGGTCGGCCCGCCGGGGGAAGGCCGCCAGGGGCAGGGACGGATGGAGCTCCATGGGCAGGTCCTTCAGGCTGTGGACCGTCAGGTCCACCCGGCCCGCCAGAAGGGCGGCATCCAGCTCCTTGACGAAAAGGCCCTTCCCCCCCACCTGGTCCAGGGTTCGGTCCAAAATTTTGTCCCCGGTGGTCTTGATAGTCACCAGCTCCAGCTCCGCCCCCGGGTCGGCCGCCCGGATGGCTTCCATCACCAGCTCCGCCTGGATGACCGCCAGCCGGCTCTCCCGGCTCCCCACTCGGATCACGCTCACTTCCATCCCTCCAAGAGTTTCCGCACCGCCTTGGCCGCCGCCGCCACCGCCCGGTGGTCCCCGTTCCGGGAGACCAGGCCGGCCACCAGGCCCCCGCCCTCGCAGATGGCGGGAAAATAAAAGGTACACTCTGCCGGGCAGTCGGCCACGCTCACCGGAATGCGCCCGGCCCGGGCCTCCGCCCCCACGGCGGAATTGACCGCCCGGTCTCCGGCGGCGGCCACCGCCAGGTCCGCCCCGGCCAGGTCCCCAGGGCGGTAGGCCCGTGGGATGTGCTCCACGCCGGCGAAATCCCCCCGCAGCTCCGGGGCGATGATCGTCACCGCCATCCCAAAGCGCAGGAGCACCGCCGCCCGGCGCGCCGCGATCTTGCCGCCGCCCACGATGACTGCCCGTCTGCCCGTCAGGTCCACGAAGAGAGGAAATCTCAGCTGCTGTGCCATACGCGCTCTCCCCCTTCTTACGTCCGGGTGTGGGCGCGGATCTTTTGGGCGCATGCCCGCAGGTCCTCCGCCGTGAAGCAGCCCTTCAGGTTGCCGGTGAGCAGCTCCACGGTCTTCTCCGCGGCCAGGACAGCGCTCTCCTCCGCGTCCAGCCCGGCCAGATCTCCGGAGAGCACCCGCGCCCGCACCGCGTCCTTCAGCGCCTGAATGGCGGGCAGGCTCTCCCGGTACTCTGCCCAGGCCCGGAACCGCTCCAGCGCCTCCTCCAGGATGGCCTCCCCCTCCGGGGGGAGCGTCCGCGCCACGGCGCAGCCCAGCGTGTCGATGTTGTAGAGCCGGACCCCCGCCAGCTCCCCCACCTCCGGGGCGATGTCCCGGGGAATGGCCAGGTCGGCCAGCAGCCGGGGGGGGCGCTTCACCGCCCGGAACTCTTCCAGGCCGATGGTGTAGTGGGGGCTGGCGGTGGCCGAGAGAAGGATGTCCATCCCCTCCAGCAGGCGGTAGCGGTCCTCATAGGGGGCGGCGGCGCACCCGGCGGGGACCACCGTCTCCCCATGGCGGTAGGTGCGCAGGGTCACCGTCACCGCACAGCCCGCCTCCCGCAGCAGGCGGGCCGACAGGCGCCCCATCTCCCCATTGCCGATGACCAGGGCCCGCTTTCCCAAAAGCCCCCCGGCCGCCCGGGCGAAGACCTCCACCGCCCGGGAGGCCGCCGAGGGGGGCACCTCCGTCAAGCGCACCTGGGTGCGCAGCTCCTTGCCCGCCCATACGGCGGTGCGGAAGAGGGTCTCCAGCACCCCGTCCGCCGCTCCCGCCCGGCGGGCAAGCGCCAGAGCTTGGTGAACCTGGGAGAGGATCTGGTCCTCCCCTCACAGCTGGTTCCCCAGCCCCCCCGCCACCTCCAGCGGAGGACGAGCCGCCTCCATGCAGGTGCACGCC
>CALXCU010000113.1 GCA_944386885.1 uncultured Oscillospiraceae bacterium
GGCGATCTGGAAGTATTTGTCGAAGCCCGAGGCCATCAGGAGCTGCTTGAACTGCTGGGGCGCCTGGGGCAGGGCGTAGAACTTGCCGGGGTGCTTCCGGCTGGGCACCAGGTAGTCCCGGGCGCCCTCGGGGGAGGAGGCGGTGAGGATGGGGGTGGTGATTTCCAGGAAGCCCTCAGAGAGCATGGCGGCGCGGAGGGCGGCCACCACATTGCAGCGCAGGATGATGTTGTTTTTCACCTCGGGGTTGCGCAGGTCCAGATAGCGGTACTTCAGCCGCAGGGCCTCATCCGCCTCCCGGCTGCGGTTGATGGGGAAGGGCAGCTCGTTGTGGCGGCAGCGGCCCAGCACACGGATCTCAGAGGGCACTACCTCGATGTCGCCGGTGGGCAGCTTGGGGTTCTTGCTGTCCCGCTCCCGCACCAGACCGGTGACCTGGATGGTGGACTCCTTGTTGAGCCCCTTCACCACGGCCATCATCTCCTCGGTCTCGATGACCACCTGGGTGACGCCGTAGAAGTCCCGCAGGACCACGAAGGCCAGGTTTTGGCCCACCTCCCGGATGTTCTCCAGGAAGCCGGCCAGGGTGACGGTCTGCCCGGCGTGCTCCAGACGGAGCTCGCCGCAGGTGTGGGTACGTGATTGGATCATGTGAAATCAACTCCAAATCGTAATTATTTTATATTAAATTATATTTGTATATCAATATGGGGGTTACAAGGGCGGTGCCCTTGCCTATTTCAAGGACTGCGTCCTTGAGGACTTCTAAAGGGCTTACGCCCTTGGGGAGACCTTTTCCAAAAACCATTTCTTTTGACAGCGCCAGCCGTCACGCTGCGCCTGTTCGCGACGCCCGGCTTCCCTCCGACTCGGGCTTGAAACAGGACAGCTGCGCTGTCCTTGGTTTCTCGCCCTCGCTGCGGTCCATCCGGGCTGCTCACAACGGCTTAGCGCTTGGCAAAGAAACGGTGTCGGACCGCCAAAGAAAAGCGCTGGCTGGCCCTTCGGTGCGCCGTCTATCGACCGGCGCACGAAGTCAGGACACACGAAGCATCTCTTTTCGCTGCCGCTGATGCACGTCGTCGCAAAGTCCGCTCAACTTCATTTCCGCCTAACGGCGAAAATTGCGTTCGCTTCCTTGCTCCTCCTTCCCCCACCGAACCCGCTTCGCTGGGCTTCGGCGGGGACCCCTTAGCACTGCCTGCGGCCTACGATAGAGCGCCTGGTTCGGCCCCTGCTATGAGCAGGCGTGTATCGAGGGACCCGGCAAGTTTCTACAATTTCCAATGGAGCGGAAGCGGAAACAGGGAGTAGAAAGAGTCGGCTTACCCCAACGCCGGAAAGAGGACGGTGCACGATCCTATCCTGCGCTCCCGTAAAAACGGGGGTCCGGGGGTGCAGGCGCTTTTGACCGAAGCCCCTAGTCTGGGGCCCCCGCAAAGGCCCAGCGGCCTTTGTGGGGAGAGGACGAGCAAGGGAACGGACGAAGTTTTCGCCGTTAGGCGGAAACGAAGTGAAGTGGACTTTGCGAGGACGAGGGGCTGAAGGTCACTCGCGCCAAACCCCCGGCGTGCTTTTGCCTACTTTTCGCACGAGCGAAAAGTAGGTCGCCGCAAGGCGAAACCTTGCAGACCGTTTCTTTTGGCGCATACAAAAGAAATGGTTTTGGAGAATACGTCCCAAGGACGCAGTTCCTCCATCACCCCTCCGCCGGGAACTGCCGGATGATGTCCATGACATCGGACAGCCACTGGTCCTGGTCCGGGACAGTGGCCTGCCAGATATGATCCGAAACGCCAATTTCCAACTGTCCGTAGAAATTGTAAAATTCAAGCACAACAGCTTGATCTCCATTTTCCTCCGCAGAATCAAAAGTTTCCAGCGTGATATTCCAGCGAAAGTCCCCCGGATCGAGCGGATCAGACCAGCTGTGGTTTCCCAGGGACAGCAGGTTTCCCAGGGCGCGGCGGTAGGTCTGCGCTTCAAAAAGGGACAGCAGCTGGTCAAAGGCGGGGTCCTCCGGGGTGAGGGTCAGGTTATACAGTTCGCTGTCAGAGGAGCCGCTTTGTTGGCTGGCGGTTACGACCAATCGCTGACAGGAAGTAATTTCTGTTCCTGCTGAGAGCTGATCAAGGGTTAGGGGCCGGGTGTACCACAGGCAGAAGCTAGCGGCGGCGAGGACAAGGGCCACGACAACGATCAGGGTGACGCGCTTTTTCTTGGTCATGACAAGTGCCTCCTTTGACGCTATTCTGATTGAAATTATTTAATCTATGATGGTAGTTTCGATCTCTGTGCCGTGCTCGGCCAGAAAATCACTCATCCGCTCCGCTACGAATTCTCCGCCCTCCACGGTGCAGTCCAGGTAGTTTCTGGTGCTGGCATTGCGGTAGGTGAATTGGCCGACGTGGCATTGCAGGGCGAAGGAGTACTCGTTTATGTAGATGATCCAGGAGGTATCCCCATCCTCCACTGGGACGCCAGTGGTCGATGGGTCGATCAGCTCCTCAAGTACACCGGAGATGGTCCGGCGGATGCGGATGTTGGACAGTATTTCCTGAAATTCCTCATAGAGCGGGTCGCCCTCAGCCAGGGAGAGGGACCTTTCCTCTGTCTTTAGCGGGAAAAAATCGCCTGCTTGATGGAATAGCCTGATGTAGACATCATAGTATGGGGATTCCTGCTCCGGCAGGGAAGCGAGCTGGGCGATCGTCACCGGCCGGGTGTACCAGAGGACAGAAGCCGCCAAGGCGAGGACAAGGGCCAGGACGACGATCAGGGTGACGCGCTTTTTCTTGGTCATGACAAGGACCCTCCTTTGTAGAATGACGATCGACAGGTTGCGAGGGCGGGCTTGGGGAGGCAGGAGAGAGGAGGTCAGCTCCGCTCCGGCTCCCGGATGGGGGCGGCGTTGGCCCGGGTGGCGATGCCGGACTGGATAAGGGCGATGGCCTGCGCCTGGGGCAGGGTCTGCTGCTGGCCAGAGGCCATGTCCTTGACGGACACCACGCCCCTGGCGATCTCATCCTCTCCCAGGAACACCACATAGGGTATGCCGGTCTTGTCGGCGTAGCTCATCTTCTGCTTGAACTTTTTCTGCTCGGTGTACAGCTGGGCCCGCACGCCCGCCTGGCGCAGCTGGGAGGCAAAGGAGATGGCGGGGGACAGATCGTCGGTCATGGGGAGGATGAGGGCGTCAGCGGGGGCGGTGTTCATGTCCCCGTTCAGCATGCCCTGTTCGCTGAGCACATAGAACAACCGGGTCAGGCCGATGGAGATACCGACGCCTGGGAGTTGTTTATCCGTATAATATTCCGCTAAGTTATCGTATCGGCCCCCGGAACAGATGGAACCGATCTCCGGGTGGTCCAGCATGGCGGTCTCGTAGACAGTGCCGGTGTAGTAATCCAGACCACGGGCGATGGTCAGGTCCACAGCGAAGTGGTCCTCAGGCACCCCGAAGGCGGCCAGGTACTTCACCACGGTGGTCAGCTCGTCCAGCCCCTGGTCGAAGAGCTCGTTCCGGCCCCGGTATCCCTCCAGGGCGGTCAGCACCTCCTGGTTGCTGCCCTTGATGGCGATGACGCTCAGGATCTCCCCGGCGGCCTCGCCGGTCAGCCCGATGTCCTCACCCACCAGCAGCTCACGGACTTTGTCCGGACCGATCTTGTCCAGCTTGTCCACCGTGCGCATGATGTCGGGGGCCTGGTCGGTCAGGCCCAGCATGGCATAGAAGCCGTTCAGGATCTTCCGGTCATTCACCCGGATCTGGAACCGCTCCAGGCCCAGGGCGGTGAAGGTGTTGTAGATGATGGCGGGGATCTCCGCCTCGTTGACGATGTCCAGCTTGCCGTCGCCGATCACGTCGATGTCCGCCTGGTAGAACTCCCGGAACCGGCCCCGCTGGGCCCGCTCCCCCCGGTAGACCTTGCCGATCTGGAACCGGCGGAAGGGGAAGGAGAGGTCAGCGTAGTGCAGCGCCACATACTTGGCCAAGGGGACGGTGAGGTCGAAGCGGAGGGCCAGGTCCGCGTCCCCCTTGGTGAAACGGTAGATCTGCTTTTCCGTCTCGCCGCCGCCCTTGGCCAGCAGCACCTCGCTGGCCTCGATGATGGGGGTGTCCAGGGGAGTGAAGCCGTAGAGGGAGTAGGAGCGGCGAAGCAGCTCCATCATGCGGTCGAATTGCACCTGCTGTTCCGGCAGCAGTTCCATGAAGCCGGACAGGGTGCGGGGCTTTTGTTTTGCCATAATGTATACTCCTTGTATTTTAATATTTTTTTATTACGATTTAGCCAAGTTTTTCAGGGTCTCTCCGGTCAGGCGATAGACCGTCCAGTCCTCCATGGGCTGGGCACCCAGGGAGAGGTAGAAGTCGATGCTGGGCCGGTTCCAGTCCAGGCACCACCATTCCAGGCGGCCGCAGCCCCTCTCCCCGGCGATCTGGGCCAGGCGGCGGAGCAGGGCCTTTCCATAGCCCCGCCCCCGGAACTCGGGCAGGACGAACAGGTCCTCCAGGTAGAGGCCCGCCCGGCCCAAAAAGGTGGAGAAGTTGTGGAAATACAGGGCGAAGCCCACCTCCCGGCCATCCTCACAGAGGAAAAGGACCTCCGCCTTATGCTGGTCAAAGATCTGGTCCTGGAGCAGTTCCACTGTGGCCACCACCTGGTCGGACATATGCTCGTACTTGGCCAGGGCGCGGATGAAGTCCAGGATCAGCGGGCAGTCCCTGGGGACTGCTTCGCGAATGGAGATGTCTGTCAAAACGATCCCTCCGAAAACAGAAAATAATGCTCTCCTCCCATGAGCCGACTGGTTCCATGGGACGAGAGCATTGCCGATGCAACACTTCGTGGTGCCACCCATCTTCGGCGGGGCACAGCCGCTCCGCCCTTTGTCCTTCTGGTGCGGGAAGGGGACCGCGCCCGTCTCCGGGCCCGCTCCGCCGGCGTCTTTCCCGTCCTCCTTGCTGTAGGTGCTCTCAGCAGTTGTCACGCTCGGATTGGACACACGGCCGGGTCGCTTTCCCTGCGTCTCGCTTCCCAAACGGAATTGCCCAGCAACTCCTGGTTTGGAAAGCTCGCTCCGGTCCAAGCTCCCCTGTGTGTCTATCCTCGCGCTTCCGCACCTTCTCTGTCCAGCGGTGTGGCCGGTACTCATCCGGCGTCTCTGCGGTGGGGAT
>CALXCU010000114.1 GCA_944386885.1 uncultured Oscillospiraceae bacterium
GCCACCGGGGGGGTGGTGAGGGTGGGGGGCGGGGGCGTGGGGGCGGACGATTTGGCCGCCCTGCGGGATGCGGTGGGCATCGTGCTGCAAAAGAATGTGCTCTTCTCGGGCACCGTGCGGGAGAACCTGCTCTGGGGCAGCCCCGGTGCCAGCGACGAGGAGCTGTGGGCGGCCTGCCGGGCGGCCTGTGCCGACGAGTTCCTGGAGCGCATGCCCGGCGGGCTGGACGCGGATCTGGGCCAGGGGGGCGTAAACGTCTCCGGCGGACAGAAGCAGCGCCTGTGCATCGCCCGCACCCTGCTCAAGCACCCCAAGATCCTCATCTTTGACGACTCCACCAGCGCGGTGGACACCGCCACCGAGGCCAAGATCCGCGCCGCCCTGGGCAAACTCACCGGGGTGACCAAGATCATCATCGCCCAGCGCATCGGCTCGGTGATGGGCACCGACCAGATCGTGGTGCTGGACGACGGCCGGGTGCACGCCGTGGGCACCCACCAGCAGCTCCTGGCCAGCGACCCCATCTATCAGGAGATTTACGCATCCCAACAGAAAGGAGGGGAGGAGCATGGCGCGGCAGCTGAGCGCTAAAAAACCAAACGACCTGGGCTATACGGTGCGCACCCTGCTCTCCTACATGGGCCGGCATAAATTCATGCTCCTGGCCGTGGCGGTGCTGGTGAGTGCAAGCGCCCTGGCCAACCTCTTCGGCACCTATATGATCCGCCCCATCGTCAACAGCCTGGCCGGAGGAAGCGTGAACACGCTGGTCTTTTGGGTGGCGGTGACGGCGCTCATCTACAGCCTGGGGGCCCTGAGCGCCCTGGGCTACACCCGCCTGATGGTCCGGGCCGCCCAGAAGGTGCTCTACGACATCCGGCGGGACCTGTTCGCCCATTTGCAGACCCTGCCCCTGCGCTTTTTTGACCGGCAGCGCCACGGCGATGTGATGAGCTACTTCACCAACGACGTGGATACCATCTCGGACGCGCTGAACAACTCCTTCGCCATGCTCATCCAGAGCTTTATCCAGATGGCGGGCACCCTCACTATGCTCTTTGTGCTCAACTGGCGGCTGAGCCTTGTGGTGGTCCTGTGCTATGGGGTGATGTTTCTCTACATCCGCTTCAGCGGACGGCGGAGCAAAGCCTATTACACCAAGCAGCAGGAGAGCCTGGGGGAGCTGGACGGCTATATCGAGGAGATGGTGGCCGGACAGAAGGTCATCAAGGTCTTTAACCACGAGGGGGCCAACCTGGAGGGCTTCCGGGCGCGGAACGAGGCCCTGCGCCGCGCGGGCACCGGCGCCCAGAGCTATGCCGCCACGATGATCCCGGCGGTGGTGGCCATTTCCTATGTGAACTACGCCATTGTGGCGGTGCTGGGGGGCATCATGGCCCTGTACGGCATGACCGACGTGGGGAGCCTGGCCAGCTACCTGGTCTTTGTGCGCCAGGCGGCCATGCCCATCAACCAATTTACCCAGCAGAGCAATTTCCTCCTGGCCGCCCTGGCCGGCGCGGAGCGGGTCTTCCGGGCCATGGACCAGGAGCCCGAGGTGGACGAGGGCACAGTGGACCTGGCGCCTGCGGCGGAGGGGGACGCGGGCCCTGAGGGCCGGAGAAAGGGCTGGGTCTGGCGGAAGGCCGACGGGAGCACGGTCCCTCTGCGGGGGGATGTGCGCTTCCGGCATGTGAAGTTCGGCTATGAGGAGGGGCACCCCATCCTGAAGGACGTGAGCCTCTACGCCAAGCCCGGGCAGAAGATCGCCTTTGTGGGCTCCACCGGCGCGGGCAAGACCACTATCACCAACCTCATCAACCGCTTCTACGATGTGCAGGGGGGTGCGGTGGTCTACGACGGCATCGACGTGCGGGACATCAAGAAGGACGCTCTGCGCCGGAGCCTGGGTATCGTGCTCCAGGACACCCATCTCTTCACCGGGACCATTGCGGACAACATCCGCTTCGGAAAGCTGGACGCCACCCAGGCCGAGATTGAGGCGGCCGCCCGGGTGGCCAATGCCGACTCCTTCATCCGCCGCCTGCCCAGGGGGTATGAGACCATGGTCACCGCCGACGGGGCCAATCTCTCCCAGGGCCAGCGGCAGCTGCTCTCCATCGCCCGGGCGGCGGTGGCCGACCCGCCGGTGCTGATCCTGGACGAGGCCACCTCCTCCATCGATACCCGCACCGAGGCCCTGATCGAGAAGGGAATGGACCGTCTTATGGAGGGGCGGACGGTCTTTGTCATCGCCCACCGCCTCTCTACTGTGCGCAACGCGGACGCCATCCTGGTGCTGGAGCACGGGGAGGTCGTGGAGCGGGGGAGCCACGAGGAGCTCCTGGCCCAGCGAGGGCTCTACTACAAACTCTATACCGGCATGTTCGAGCTCAGCTAGCCGGGTAAAAAGCGCCCCGGGGAACATTCTCGTTCCCCGGGGCGCGGCGTATTTTGGCCCGTCTACAGCTGGGCGCAGCGGCTCTCGATAAGGGCCTCCTGCTCCTTCATGGCCTGAAGGGTGCGTGCGAGCAGCTCGTCCAGCTCCCAGCCCAGGTTTTCCGCCCCCTGACGGATGGTATCCCGGGAGCAGCCGGCGGCAAATTTCTTGTCTTTGAACTTCTTCTTCAGGCTGGAGAGTTCCATGTCCTGCACGCTCTTGGAGGGGCGCATGAGGGCGGCCGACCAGATCAGGCCGGTGAGCTCGTCGGCGGCGAAGAGGACTTTTTCCATCTCGTGCTCGGGCTGGACGTCGGCCCCGGTGAGGCCCCAGCCGTGGCTCACCACCGCGTGGACCAGGGCGGGACTGGCTCCCGCCTCTTCCAACAGCTGCCGGGCCTTGACACAGTGCTCTTCGGGCCAGCCCTCAAAGTCGATGTCGTGGAGCAGGCCCACCTGCCCCCAGAAGGGGGCCTCGGCCTCATAGCCCAGCGCCCGGGCAAACCACTCCATGACGGCCTCCACCGTCAGGGCGTGGCGCAGGTGGAAGGGCTCGTGATTGTACTTGCACAGCAGGTCCCAGGCCTGCTCGCGGGTGAATTCCATGGGAAACGCTCCTTTGTCTGATGTACTGCGGGCGCGGGCTTACCGCCCCGCGGCCCGGTCGGCCCGAATGAGGTTCTTGATGCCCTCGATGCCCACCTCGATGGCGGCGGAGAGGTCGTGGCTCTCGG
>CALXCU010000115.1 GCA_944386885.1 uncultured Oscillospiraceae bacterium
GGCCAGCTCGCTGGAGTGGGCCCCCTCCAGCCCGGCCATGTGGCGGGCAAATTCCACCACCGCCATCTGCATCCCCAGGCAGATGCCCAGGAAGGGCACGCCCGCCTCCCTGGCGTACCGGATGGCGGAGATCTTGCCCTCCACCCCCCGGTCGCCGAAGCCGCCGGGCACCAGCACGCCGTCGGCCCCGGCCAGCAGCTCCGCCGCATTTTCGCCGGTGACGGTCTCCGCGTCCACCCAGCGGACGGAGACCTTCACGGAATTCGCAATCCCGCCGTGGGTTAGGGCCTCGACAACACTGAGATAGGCGTCGTGAAGCCCCACATATTTGCCCACCAGGGCGATCTCCACCTCCCCCTTGGGGTGCCTGGCCCGGTGGACCATGGTGGCCCACTCGGTGAGATCGGGGGCGTGGCAGATAAGCCCCAGCCGCCGCACCACCACGTCGGCCAGGCCCGCCCGCTCCAGCATCAGGGGCACGTCATAGAGCACTTCGGCGGTAAGGTTGGGGATGGCGCTCTCCCGGGGAATGTTGCAGAAGAGGGAGATCTTCTCCAGAATCTCGTCGGGCACCGGGCGGTCGCACCGGCAGAGAATCACATCGGGCTGGATGCCCAGGCTCAGCAGCTCCTTGGCTGAGTGCTGGGTGGGCTTGCTCTTGAGCTCCCCGCTGCCCGGGATGGCCACAATGAGGGAGACGTGAATGAACATCACATTCTGCCGCCCCCGCTCGGCGGCCACCTGGCGGATGGACTCCAGGAAGGGCTGGCTCTCAATGTCGCCCACCGTGCCGCCGATCTCCACAATGGCCACATCGGTGTCCGGGGTGTCCAGGGTGTAGATATTGCGCTTGATCTCGTCGGTGATGTGGGGGATGATCTGCACCGTTCCCCCCAGATAGTCCCCCCGGCGCTCCCGGTTGAGCACGTTCCAGTACACCTTGCCCGAGGACACCGAGGAGTTGAGGGTGAGGTTCTCGTCGATGAACCGCTCGTAGTGGCCCAGATCCAGGTCGGTCTCCGCCCCGTCGTCGGTGACGAACACCTCCCCGTGCTGGTAGGGGCTCATGGTGCCGGGGTCCACGTTGAGATAGGGGGCCAGCTTCTGCACCTTCACCCGCAGGCCCCGCTGCTTGAGCAGCCGCCCCAGGGACGCCGCCGTGATTCCCTTGCCCAGGCCGGACACCACGCCGCCTGTGACAAAAATAAACTTTGCCATATGGATGACCTCCCTTTCCGGGCGCCCTTGCCCCGGGACCCCCTCGCCCCGTCCGTGCGGATTTTAACCCTGTTATTTTACCGCGTCCGCCCCGCCGCCGTCAAGATTTTTTGCAGGTTTCTTACACGATTCCTGCAAATTCGTCTGGTCCTCCGGCGGGCCGCAGCTTTTTGTTTTTTTGCTTGCCGCCCGGGGCCGCCCACGTTATAATGGGGATAAGGACCCCGCCCCGGCCGGGAGGCCCGGGGCGGCGGAAAAAAGGAGGAGTTCCCGTGAAACTGTGGAAAAAGGCGGCCGTCCTGGCCCTGGGCGGGTTGATGGCCCTCTCCGCCGCCGCCTGCGGCGGCACCGCGCCGGAGGACGCCCAGGCCTCCATCCAGGCCGCCCTGGAGAAGCTCAACGCGGCGGAGAGCATGGACGCGTCCATGGCCATGGAGATGGACATGACCGCCATGGGCCAGAGCGTGGAGAGCGACACCGTCATGGACATGACCTGTTTTTCCAACCCCCTGAAGCTCAGGGCCGACATGACCATGGACATGGGGGATTTGGGCAGCCTGGACATGGAGGTCTACGCCCAGGAGACCGACGGGGAGTACACCGTCTATCTGTCCGACGGCGCCAGCTGGATGGCCAGCGCCATAGACCTGGGGGAGCTGGGGCAGTATGACGCCCAGCAGAGCATGAACCTCTACCTGGAGAGCGGCGCGGACTATGCCTACCAGGGCGCCGAGACCGTCAACGGCGCCGCCGCCCACAAGTTCACCGGCGTCATCCGGGGGGAGGCCCTGGAGGAGGTGCTGGAGAGCAGCGGCGCCAGCAGCAGCCTCACCGCCAGCCTGGGGGGCCTGTCCTCCGTGGATCTCTCGCAGATCTATGGGGATCTGGGGGATCTGCCCGTCACCGTGTGGGTGGACCAGGAGAGCGGCTACCCGGTGCGCTACTACATGGACATGACCGGGCCCATGCAGGCCCTGATGGACAACATCCTCTCCGCCCTGGCCGGCTCCCTGGGGGAGGAGGACGCAGCGGTCGATCTGTTCACCGTGGACAAGGTGACCATCACCATGGACTGCTCCAACTTCAACAGCGCCGCCGACTTTGAGATTCCGGCGGAGGCCCTGGCCGCCTCCTGAGCCCCAATTGCAAAAACAGAGGGTATTCTGCGCGCAGCAGAATACCCTCTGTTTTTATATCTGCCTACCGGTGGTAGAGCTTGTTGGTCTCATACTGGGGATCGCAGGTCAGGTGGAGCCCCAGCCGGCCGTAGGTCCCCGAATCGGCCTGGGAGAGGATGACGGTGGAGTGGGCCTCGCATCCCCGCAGGGCGGAGAGCTGATCCAGGGCCCGGCGGGCCAGGGGGTTGGTGGTGGCGGAGATGGCCAGGGCGATGAGAATCTCGTCGGAGTGGAGCCGGGGGTTCACCGACCCCAGGTGGTGGACCTTCACCTGCTGGGTGGGCTCCAGGGCCTCCCGGGAGATGAGGTGGTGCTGGTGGTCGATGCCCGCCAGGGCCT
>CALXCU010000116.1 GCA_944386885.1 uncultured Oscillospiraceae bacterium
CCCGCGTTCAACGCCGGCCGTTACGGCGTGGCCTGCGGCAACATCGCCAAGTCCGTGGAGGAGAAGTTCAACATCCCCGTCATCACCGGTATGTATCAGGAGAACCCCGGCGTGGACATGTTCCGCAAGGACCTGTTCATCATCAAGACCGGCGACTCCGCCGCCGACATGCGCAAGTCCATGCCCAAGATGGCCGCTCTCGCCAAGAAGCTCTATGAGTGCGGCGGCAAGGTCGAGGGCATCGGCAGCCCCGAAGAGGAAGGCTACCATGAGCGCGGCATCCGCGTCAACTACTTTGCTGACACCCGCGGCTCTGAGCGCGGCATCCAGATGCTCCTGAAGAAGATGGCCAAGGAGCCCTTCCAGACCGAGTATCCCATGCCCGTGTTCGACCGCGTGCCCCCCGCCGCTCCTGTCACCGACATGAAGCACGCCAAGATCGCCGTGGTTACCTCCGGCGGCATCGTGCCTCAGGGCAACCCCGACCACATCGAGTCCTCCTCCGCCACCAAGTGGGGCAAGTACTCCATCGAGGGTATGGACCACATGGACAAGAAGGACTTCATGACCATCCACGGCGGCTATGACCGCGCCTTCGTCACCGAGGATCCCGACCTGGTCGTGCCTCTGGACGTGCTCCGCGAGCTGGAGAAGGAAGGCGAGTTCGGCGAGCTGGCCAACTACTTCATTACCACCACCGGTACCGGTACCTCCACCGGCACCGCCAAGCGTTTCGGCGAGGAGTTCGTGCCCAACCTGCTGGAGGCTAACACCACCGCTGTTATCCTCACCTCCACGTGAGGCACCTGCACGCGTTGCGGTGCAACGATGGTGAAAGAAATTGAGCGCGCTGGCATCCCCGTGGTGCATATGTGCACGGTGGTTCCCATCTCCAAGACGATCGGCGCCAACCGCATCATCCCCGCCATTGGTATCCCCTATCCTCTGGGCGATCCCCATCTGGGCGAGGAGGGCAGCTACAAGCTGCGCATGAAGCTGGTCAAGCGGGCCCTGAAGGCGCTTCAGACCCCCGTGGACGGCCAGACCGTCTTCGAGAGCGACGATTTCTAAGGCGATTCCGGGCATCTGCCCGATCGTATAACTTGTGTTGCGGGGGCGCGCGAAGCTAACCACTCCGCGCGTCCCCCATCTTTCGGGATGAAAGGGGTCTTATTATGGAAAAGCAAATCGTCAAGCCCGGTCGTGTCGCAACCTACGCGGGCGCCTTTATGGCGTTCCTCATCGGCTCCGGCTTCGCCACCGGCCAGGAAGTGCTCCAGTACTTCGCGGCCTACGGCCTGGGCGGCGGCCTGATGGTGTCGCTGATCTGCGTGATCGGCTTCATCTTTGTGGGCGGCTGCTTTATCGCCGCCGGTAAGCGGGAGAACTTCGCAAAAGGCAGCGATATCTACCGCTACTACTGCGGCAAGTACATCGGCACCTTCTATGACTACTTCTCCATCATCTTCATCTTCTGCTCCTTTATCGTCATGATGGGCGGCGCCGGTTCCACCATCCATCAGTACTTCAACCTGCCCAGCTGGACGGGCAGCGTCGGCATGATGATCCTGGTGTGCATCGTCACCCTGCTGGGCCTGAACGGCCTCATCGAGGTCATCGGCAAGATGGGTCCCGCCATCGCCATCATCGCCATCATTCTGGGCGTTCTGTCCTTCGCCTCCAACCCCGGCGGCGTAATCACCGGGTCTGAGGCCGTTGTCTCCGGCCAGCTGGAGGTTGTAAAGGTCGGTGTGAACCCCATCACCTCCGCGGGCTCCTACCTGGGCTTCTGCATGCTGTGGCTGGCCGCCTTCCTGGCCTCCATGGGTCAGGGCACCAACAGCGTGCGCGAGGGCATTGCCGGCACCACCACCGGCGCCATCGGCTTCGTGCTGGGCTGCACTTCCATGATGCTGGGCGAGCTGGCCTACATGCCCGAGCTGTATGATTCCGACATCCCCGCCCTCATCCTGGCGGGCAAGATCGGCGGCTGGCTGGAGCTGGTGTTCACCATCATCATCTTCTGCGGCATCTTCACCACTGCCGTGCCTCTGCTGTGGCAGGTCTCCTCCCGCTTCACCGTGGAGGGCAGCAACCAGTTCAAGATCGTCACCGTGGTCTGCGCTGTGGTCGGCACGCTTATCGCCATGTTCGTGCCCTTCCAGACCTTGGTCAACGTGATCTACGGCCTGAACGGCTATGTGGGCATCATCCTGCTGGTCTTCATCATTGTCAAGGAGATCACGCGGAAGATGAGCAAGTAACTTGGCTCCTCTCTTTCTCTCCTGCGCGGAGCGCCGGTCCCTCCTGAGGGCGCGCTCCGCGCATTTTTTGTTCCTTGCCGCTTCCCGCCGTTTTCCGTCCGATTTGTGCGAAAATCCGCGAATTTTCAACGTCGTGGTGGAATCTTGTCGACAAGTAAATATCCATAAATTGGCATTTTCTTATTGCATTAGCTGTCTGATTATGGTAAATTGTAAGGGACCCGATCAATCGCTCTGGCCAGGCGCATGATGGATTTTCGAATGGGAAGAAGGCATTGACATGGACAACAAGAAACGCATTTTGATTGCAGACGGCAGTGAAGAATTCCGCATGCTGCTCTCGGAAGCCATCTCCTGCGAGAGCGACCTGGAGGTCGTGGGCGAGACCGGCGACGGCGAGGAGGCTCTGGAGTTGGTGCGGGAGCTGAGCCCCGACCTGCTGGTCATGGACCTGGTGCTCTCCAATCTGGACGGCCTGGACGTGCTCCGGGCCCTGAAGGGGCTGGACTTCCGCCCTCGGGTGCTGGTGCTCTCGGGCTTTGCCCGGAGCAACATGGCCGAAATGGCCGCTGCCGAGGGGGCCGACTACTATCTGATGAAGCCCTGCCGGATCTCGACCGTCCTGGAGCGGCTGCGTCAGATGGGCACCTTTTTTCCCCCTGAGGAGGACTCCTCCAGCCGCTCCCAGAGCTTAGAGAGCACCGTCACCTCCATCATCCATGAGATCGGCGTGCCCGCCCACATCAAGGGCTACCAGTACCTGCGGGAGGCCATCATCATCGCCGTCAACGACATGGACGTGATCAACGCCGTCACCAAGGTGCTCTACCCCGAGGTGGCCAAGCACTTTGGCACCACCGCCAGCCGGGTGGAGCGGGCCATCCGCCACGCCATCGAGGTAGCCTGGGATCGGGGCGACCTGGAGACACTGCAAAAGTATTTCGGCTATACCGTCTCCAATGCCAAGGGCAAGCCCACCAACAGCGAGTTCATCGCCATGATTGCCGACCGCCTTCAACTCCAGCGGAAAGAACAGTGAGCGCCCCTCCGTCCGGTTCCCGGTCTACATGCCGGGGCCGGACGATTTTGTCCTTGTGCCCCCGTGCCGCCTGCGTTACAATAAAGGGAAGGAAAATTCCGCTTTTCCGCCCTCTTTTCAGGGCGTTTTCAGGTTTCTCCCTTATACTGGTACCATTGAGGCGCCGTAGTGCGGCGCATAAGGAGGAACGACGCCATGCGTATTTTGATTGTGGAAGACGAAAGCCATCTGGCTGAGACCTTGGGTCAGATCCTGCGGGAGCAGCACTACCAGACCGACATCGTCAACGACGGGGCGGACGGCTTGGACTACGCCCTGTCCGGGCAGTACGACCTGGTGCTCCTGGACGTGATGCTCCCCAAGCTGGACGGTTTCGAGGTGGCCCGGCGCCTGCGCGCCGCCCATATCTCCACCCCGGTGCTCATGCTCACCGCCCGGGATGAGACCGGGGACAAGATCACCGGCCTGGACTGCGGGGCCGACGACTATATGACCAAGCCCTTCGACTCGGGGGAGCTGCTGGCCCGGGTGCGGGCCCTGACCCGGCGGCAGGGGGAGGTCTTGGCCCAGAGCCTGACGATCTCCGATCTGAGTCTGAACTTGTCTACCCGCTGCCTGAGCTGTGCTGGCAAGTCGGTGCGGCTGGGCTTTAAAGAGTTCGACGTCCTCCGGCTGCTGATGGCCGCCCCCAAGGCGGTCATCCCCAAGGAGGATATCATTGCCAAGGTCTGGGGCATCGACTCCGATGCCGAGGACAACAATGTGGAGGTCTACATCTCGTTTCTGCGTAAAAAGCTCCACTTCCTGGGCTCCCGGGTCTCCATCGGCACCGTGCGGAAGGTGGGCTATCACCTGGAATACCCCCTGAGCTGAGGAGGGTAGGGCTATGATCCGCAAGCTGCGGCGCAAATTTGTCCTCATCAACATGCTCTTGGTCAGCGCGGTCCTCCTGGCGGTATTCGTGTTCCTGCTGGCGTTCACCTACCGGGGCCTGCGGGAGCAGAGCGTGAGCGCCCTGCGCCTGGCCCTGCGCTGGGAGGACGAGGAATTCCCCTTCCGCATTGAGATCGACCTCCCGCCCCCCGAGGGCCATCCGGCGGACGAGGCGGCGGGCGGCGGCCGCCCTGACAACCGGCATGTGGCTATGATCCCGGTCTTTACCGTCGTCGTGGATGGGGACGGCAGCATTCTCTCCTCTACTATGGGGGGCAACGTCACCATCAGCGACAGCGCCCTGGAAGAGGCCGTCTCCCAGGTCCTCGCCTCCGGCGCGCGGGAGGGGACGATCTCCAGCCCCCGCCTGCGCTTTTTGGCCCAGGAAGAGGGGGACGGCTCCCTGGTCATTGCCTTCGCCGACCGGGGCTGGGAGCTGGAGTCCCTGGTGTCCCTGGTGGGAACCGCGCTGCTGGTGGGGGCCGGGGCCCTGCTGTGCTTCTTCTTGGTGAGCCTGGTCCTCTCGGGCATCGCCCTGCGCCCGGCGGAGCGGGCCTGGGAGCAGCAGCGGCAGTTTGTGGCCGACGCCTCCCATGAGCTCAAAACGCCCATTACCGTCATCCTGGCCAACGCCGGCATCGTCCTCGCCCATCCGGAGCAGACGGTCGCCCAGGAGTCCAAATGGATCGGCTTTATTCAGGAGGAGGCCGTCCGGATGCGCTCTCTGGTGGAAGACATGCTCTTCCTGGCCAAGAACGATGCCGCCCGGCAGCCCCCCCAGTTTGTGAGCCTCTCTATGAGCGAGGTGACCACCGGCTGCCTGCTCCTCTTTGAGCCGGTCGCGTTTGAGGCGGGGGTCTCCCTGGACAGCCGCATCGACCCGGACATCACCCTCCAGGGGGATGAGGAGCAGCTGCGGCGGCTGGTGATGATCCTGCTGGACAACGCAGTGAAGTACGCCGGGGAGAAGGGCTCGGTCTATCTGACCCTGACCCGGAGCGCCGAGCGGGCCCGTCTCTCGGTGACCAACAGCGGCGACCCCATCCCCCCGGAACATCTGCCCCATCTCTTCGAGCGGTTCTACCGCTCGGACAGCGCCCGCTCCCGGGACCGCGGTGGTTACGGCCTGGGACTGGCCATCGCCCAGACCATTGTCCAGCCCCACGGCGGCAGGCTCTCCGTCACCAGCAGCGCCCAGCACGGCACCTGCTTTACCGCTCTGCTCCCCGTGACCCGCCGCCGGGGCCGCCTGGCTCTTCCCCGGCCCAGGGCCAAATAAATCCGCCCCCGGCCGCCCAAAGGGCGGCCGGGGGCGTTCGCTTTCCCGCCGTCTGCCGGTCTGACGCTTTTAGAAGAGGCTCAGCTGCCCGTCCTCTTCCCGCTCCCGCCGGGGCGCGGCCCGCTCCGCCGTATAGAGGGGCCCGGGCAGCCGCTCCAGGAAGGGGGATGATTCCCCCGGACAAACCAGAATCAGCTCCTCCTGGGCCCGGGTCATGCCCACATAGAGCAGCCGCCGCTCCTCCCCCAGGTCGGCGCCCCGGCGCTCCGACTCCAGGGGGACGACCCCCTTCCGCACGCCGCAGAGGTAGACCACCGGGAACTCCAGGCCCTTGGCGGCATGGAACGTCATCAGGCTCACCGCGCCGGAGGAGTAGTCTCCGCAGCGCCGCCATACGTCCCCCTCGCCGCCCAGGGTGAGCCCCTCCAAGAGCTCGGGCATCGTGCGGTAGAACACCGCTGTGTTCCCCAGGTCCTCCAGGGGCTGGGAGGCGGTGCATCCGGCCTGGACGGCCCACCGCTCCAGCAGCCGCCAGGGCCGTTCCCACCCGGCCTGCTCCCCGAAAAAGAGCGCCAGCTCCAGCCAGGGGTTGAGGATCCCCACCCCCTGGTAGGCGGCGGCCACCGCCTTCACCCGCTGCCCGGCGGGGCCGGAGATGTGAGACCAGGTGCCCGCCACCGCCCGGGCCAGGTCGGCCGGACAGCGCCACACCAGGCGCAGGGCGGCCTCCAGGGCCAGGGTGTCCTCCGGGTCGATGAGGGAGCGGAAGAAGCACAGGGCCCCCCGCACCATATCGTCCCGCAGGAAGCTGTCCCGCCCGGCCACCACGCAGGGGATGTCGGAGCGGCGCAGGGCCTGCTCCAGGGGAATGAGCTGCCTTCTGGTGCGGCAGCACACGGCGATGTCGGAGAAGGAGCGCAGCTTCCGCCCCTCTCCCAGGGCCTGGGCGGAGAGCATATCCACGCCGCCCACCTGCCTGGCGACCTCCCGGGCCACGAAGGCGGCCTCCTCCCGCTCCTGCCCGGCCCGGACCAGGCGCACCCGCGCCCCGGAGGGCCGGTGGGGCTTCAGCGCCCGGGCAGAACTGCCGTCCCCCTCAATGACCGAGAGGGCGCAGCCTAAAATCTCCGGCGTGGAGCGGTAGTTGCGCTCCAGGGTAATGGTGCGCGTACCGGGCGCATCCTCCCGCAGGTGGGTAAAACAGGCCGGGTCCGACCCTCGGAAGCCGTAGATGGACTGGTCCAGGTCCCCGATGACAAAGAGACTCCGGCCCAGCCGGTTCCAGGCCCGCACCAGGCGGTACTGCAGGGGGCTGCAATCCTGAAACTCGTCCACCAGAAGGTGGCGGAATTTCCGTGCGTCGGAGCGGCTCCTCCCCTCCCAGGCCGCCAGGGTGCGCAGCAGCAGGTCGTCGAAGTCCATGAGCCCCCGCTCCGAGAGGCGCCGGTCGTAGAACTCGCAGGCCCCCTCCAGCTCCTCCTCCACCGCGCCCCCGGTCTTCCGGCGGGAGACCGCCTGGAGGAGCTTGGCCGGGGACTCCTGGATGCCCAGCGCCCGCAGCACCTGCCCAGCCAGCTCCAGGGCCTCCCAGTCCCCCAGCAGGCGGGGGCAGTCCGGTTCCTTGGAGAGCAGCTCCAGGCAGATGGCGTGGAAGGTGCCGATGGTCATCCCCCGCATGGCCCGCTTATCCCCCAGGGCGGCCTCCAGCCGCTCCCGCAGCTCCCCGGCGGCCTTGTTGGTAAAGGTCACCGCCGCGATCTCCGAGGGGCGCTCTCCCCGCTCCAGAAGCCAGAGGATGCGGGAAATCAGTGTTTTGGTTTTGCCGGTGCCCGGCCCAGCCACCACCGCCACCGTCCGCTCCTCCGCCTGGGCGGCGGCAAACTGTTCCGGGTTGAGCTCCGGCCGGGCGGTGCGCTCCGGCTCCTCCGCCGGTTTTTCCACCGCCGGGGCCGGTTTTGTGGAACGCTCCCGCCGCCGGGGCCGGGGCGCGTCGCACTGGAAGAGGCTCACCTGGCCCTGGAGGTCCTCCCGCTCCCCCTGGGTGAGGAGGGTGCACTTGCCGTAGGCCCCGTCGTAGCCCGGCTCCCACACCACCTCGCCCGCCCGCAGGCGGCGCACCCCCTCCGCCACGCAGGGCCCGGCGGCCCGCTGGAGGTCTTCCAGCGGGCACTGGCGCAGGATGTGGAACTCAGAGCCCAGCTTTTCCAGCAACTCCTCATACCGGAGCTGGTTCCGTTTGGAGCCGGCCCCGCCCCCCAGCGTCGCGGAGAGCACCTCGGGCAGGGGGATCAGCCGCTCCCACTTGGGCGCCCTGGGACGGATATAGCCCTCGGGCCGGTCGGCCAGCTGTTCCACCCGGTGGAGCACGCCGGTGGTCAGGCGCTTGCCGCACACCGGACAGATCCCGTTCAGGGCTTCCGCCTGGGCGGGCGAGAGGCACTGATGGCAGTTGCGGTGGCCGTCGTAGTGGTATTTCCCCTCCTCCGGGTAAAACTCGATGGTCCCCTTCAGGCCCCGGCCGGTGCGCAGAGCCTTTTCCAGGGCGGGATAGGAGAGCTCGATGTCCAGCAGGTCGGCCTCGCGGCCCAGCTTCGCGGGGGAGTGGGCGTCGGAGTGGGAGACCAGGTGGAACCGGTCCAGGGCGGAGACCCGGTAGTTCATGGGCGGGTCGGAGGAGAGGCCGGTCTCCAGGGCGTGGATGTAGGGCGTCAGGTCCCCAAAGCACTCCTCAATGGTATCAAAACCGGAGAAGGCCCCGAAGAGGGAGAAGTGGGGGGTCCAGATGTGGGCTGGGATCAATACCGCCCCCGGGGCGGCCTCCAGGGTGATCTCCAGGAGATCCCGGCAATCCAGCCCCAGGATAGGCCGGCCGTCGGAGTGGATATTGCCGATGGCCTCCAGCCGGTGGGAGAGGATCTCGGCGGCCTCCAGGGAGGGCAGCAGGATCAGGTTGTGAACCTTGCGCACCTTGCCGTCCTTTTTGTAGATCGAGCTGATCTCCCCCGAGATGACAAAGCGGGGAGCCGCCGCCCCGCCCGGCGCGCCGGGGCGCACCTGGCCGGATTTGAGGACATACAGCCCCTCCTCGGCCTCCTCCAGGCACTCGGCCAGCTCGGCCCGCCAGGCCGGGTGGGTAAAGTCCCCCGTCCCCACCAGGTCAATGCCCTTCCGCCGGGCCCAGAAGTCCAGCGCGTCCGGCACACAGTCCCGGCTGGTGGCCCGGGAGTATTTGGAATGGATATGCAGGTCGGCGATGCGCACGGCGCTTCCCTCCTTATCGCATGGATATCTACTTTCATCATAAAACGAAACCGGCCCGGACGCAAGAGTTTCAGACAAAAACAGGTGCTTTCCGCCCTGTTTCTCGTTGCGGCGGGGCGCTTTTTTTGCTATAGTGGGAGCAGGAGGCGATGGCCATAGAATTACGGGTCCTGAAATACTTTCTGGTGGTGGCCCGGGAGGAGAACATCACCCGGGCGGCCGCCCTGCTCCACCTGACCCAGCCCACCCTGTCCCGGCAGCTGATGCAGCTGGAACGGGAGCTGGGGGTGACCCTCTTCCACCGCAGCCGATACCGCATTACCCTCACCGAGGACGGCATGCTCCTGCGCCGCCGGGCCCAGGAGATCGTGGACCTGGCCGAGCGCACCGCGCAGGAATTCCTCCGCCGGGAGGAAGACCTGGCCGGGGAGGTAGCCATCGGCGCGGGGGAGTCCAACAATATGACCTTTCTCTCCCAGCATATGGCCGCTTTCCGCCGGGAGCACCCTCTGGTGCGCTTCCGCATCTACAGCGCCATTGCCGGCGACATCAAGGAGCGCCTGGAAAAGGGCCTCTTGGACTTTGGCCTCCTGGCCGAGCCGGTGGACATCGGGCGCTATGAATTCCTGCGCATGCCCCGGCAGGACCGCTGGGGGGTGTGGGTGCGCCGGGACTCCCCCCTGGCCGCCCGGGAGGTGGTCACGCCTCCGGACCTGCTGGGCGTCCCCCTCCTGCTGGGCGAGCAGGAAGAGGTCCGCCGGGAGCTGGCCGGCTGGTTTGGGGACATCTACGAACATTTGGAGGTGGCAGGCACCTTCAATCTGATCCTCAACGCGGCCAACATGGTGCGCAATGGGGTGGCCGCCGCCATTGGCTTTGACATCGGCAACCTCTCGGACGATCTGCGCTTCCTCCCCCTCTCACCCGCCCTGGAGACCGGCACCGTTCTGGTCTGGAAAAAGGCGGAGGCGTTCTCCCCCACCGCCGCGGAATTCCTCCGCCACATCAAGCGTACGCCCGGAGCATGATTCCGCGTGCAAAGAGGCATACCGATCTGCCTGTAAGCAGAAAACGAGCGCGCCCCCACGGGATTTCGTGGGGGCGCGCTCGCTCACTGACCTATTCTTCTGTGCTGTCTGCCTTCTGCCACAGGCCGTCCGTGCCCGGGACCCAGACGTTGCCGTCCACCAGGGAGATATAGACCTCGCCCGCATAGCGCACCTTGTCCCCGGTTTGATAGGCGTCCTGCGTTCCGGTGGGCTGCACCCACTCCGGAATGGCGTCCGGGTCCTCCGCCGTCACCCCCAGAGGGGTGTACAGAGCGGGCGTGGAGTCCATGGGCCAGCCGGCCTGGCTGGTGTGGCTCTGCACCACCCGGTAGAGGTGCCCCTCCCCGTCGGCAATGCGCGCCCCGGCCTGGTAGCTCATCCCCGCCTGCCACTGGGGGAAGAGGGCCCCGACCTGGGCGGCCTGCTGGTCGGTGAGGGTCTCGGCCTGCATCCGGGCCAGCTGTTCCACCGCCTGCCACACCCGGTCGCTCCACTCCAGCTCGTAGACCATCAATCCCCGTCTTTTCCGTTCTGCTCTCATAACGCCTCCTGCTCTACCAGCTTTTCCATCCCGTCCCAGGTCAGGCCCAGCGCCTCGATCTCTCCCCAGGTATCAAACTGCTCCTCCAATTCCGCCCAGGTGCTGAACCAGTAGAGATAGGTGATCCCCACATGGGCGGGGAGGATATCCTCAATGATCCGGCGCAGCTCCTCTATGTTCTCCGGGATTCCGGGCACGTCGGGAAAGCGGACCTCCACATAGCCCGGCGTCCCGGTCTCACTGGCCACGGCGTTGACCCCGCAGCCCCGGAGGGTGTCGTTGACGGCCTCCAGGGTAAAGCTGTCCCCGCCGATGCGCAGCAGGGCGGCCAGGGCCTCCCGGCGCTGAGCCAGCGTGGGGGCGGCGGGCCGGTGGACGAGCAGCTCCTCTACCGCCGCGAGGCCCCAGTCCTCCGCCGTGGAAAGGAGCATCTCCCGCTCCGCCTCATCCAGGGCGGCCTCCACCCCATCTAGGGCGGCCCCGGCGCTCTCCAGCTCTCCGCCGTTGAGGGTGCCCTCCAGCCGGTAGACCCTCATGGGCTCCAGAAGATTTTTCAGATAGCGGGCATAGCTCACGACGCTACCTCCAGGGCGCTGATGGTGATGCTCCCCAGCGCCGGCAGCTCATCGGCATCCAGGATGACGTCGGCGGCGGGGGCGGTAACGGCGCAATTGCCCACCGCCTCCTGGCTGAAGATCCGGCCGCACAGCTCCGCCCGCAGCACGCTCCTGCCCAGCCGGGTCCCGTCAAACCAGCGCTCCACCGCCTCCTGGGCGGCGTCCTCGGCCTCATCCTGGGTGTGGCCCTCCGCCGGGGAGACCGCCGCCGCCACGTTTACTACCTGGGTCTGGGGGGCTCTCACCTGTACGTCCACGGCGATCTCCCGCCGGGCCTCAAAGTGGTCTTCCAGGGCCTGGAGCAGGTCCTCCTCCGGCGTCCCACCGGGGGCCGAAACCACCACGTCTACCGTGCCCACCCCCCGGGCACGGGGGAGGACCGACACCGCCGCCACCCCGTCGAAGGCCATGGCCTCCTGCTCATAGTAGGCGGCGTTGGCCCCATTGGGCATCCGGCGGTAGGTCTCCAGCACCCGCTCGCGCAGGGCCTCGTCCGTTTCCCGGTCAGCTCCGCCGGCAAAAGCGTTCTGGTTGGTGCAGCCGCTCACCCCTACTGGGGCCACCGCCATCGTCCGGATGGTCCCGGCGGCCACATTGCCCCCGCTGCCCGCCTCCAGAGCTTGGGCAGAGACGGTGACGCTCTGGCTCCCGGCGGGGATGATCCCCTCCTCCAGGGTCTCGAAACGCACCAGCCCCGCCGTCATACACACGGTGCCCGCCGGGACTGTCAGAGGGGCGGCTGGGGTGCTCCCCGCCTGGAAGGTGATGGTCCCCTGGGCGCATGCCGCCTCCCGGCGTTCCAGTCCCCGCAGCTGGGCGTGCCGGTCCAGGTACTCCCCCTGGGCGTTTTGGGGGAAGCACTGCCGGACCACCCACTCGCTCTGGGCATAGAGGGCGTGGACCTGGGCGGCCACGGCGTAGAGCCGCACCGCCAGATCGCTGGTCCCGGCAGCCTCGCTGCCGGTCTCGGTGCGGAAGGTCTCCAGCATCTCCCCATAAATTTCCTCAATTGTTTTGATGCTACTCCCTCCTTATAGGGCGCTCTCCACGGACAGGGCCTCCCCCTGCCACTCCAGCTCCACCCGCAGGGTCCCGTTCCCCCCTCCTGGCAGGAGGAGCACGCGGGTGACGGTCAGTCCTTGCTCGTCTGAGAGGGCCTCGGCCACATACTGCCGGGCCAGGGCCGCCCGCTCCCCCGGCTTTACGCCTGGGAGCCGCCAGAGCTGACTGCCCAGCCCGGGCAGCAGAGGGAAGCTCCCCCGGCGCACGCACAGCTTCCAGAGCACCCGCTGCAAGAGCTCCTGCGCTCCCTCCACGGTACATACACCCCCCTGTCCGTCGGGCACATAGTCGCCCTCCCGCAGCATGAGTTCCATCTCACTCCACCTCCCCGGCCAGCACAGCGCCGTTGAAGCGCAGGGCCGTCCCGGTGATGTCCACCACGCCCCCGGCCCCCAGGCGGATCGAGCTTCCGGCGGGGCCGGTGAGGAGCACCTCGCCGGGGGAGAGCTCCCCGGCACACCGGGTCCCCGCCAGGCAGTACTCCTCCCCGGCCTTGAGGACCAGCACCTCATCCCCGGCCCCAGGCCGCCAGGCATAGCCCCCCGGGCCGAACACGGCCACTTCCCGCCGCTCGCCGCCCGTCCATACCGCCGCCGGGTCCCCCGGCAGGGTCACCTGTCCCACCCGGGCCTGCCGGACGGGCTCCTGCCCCTGCCGGTCTCGTTTGGAAAGCCACATATTTCTTCCTCCTCACTCCGTCTCCGGGTTCAATTCCAGCCGGGTATAGTTCCCCTGGCCGTCGCAGCCGCACTCGCTCTCCCACACCCGCCACACGCCGGTGAGGTCCGGCCGGGGCAGGCGCAGCTCCACCCGGTCTCCAGGAAAGGCCAGCCAGGGCTCGGCTGCCCGCAGCTCCAGCCTCCGCAGCTCCTGGGCAGAGCGGGCCAGCTGATAGTCCCCCCGGTAGCGCATGGCCTCATAGCCGCTCTTCCGGGGCATGGTGAGCACCTGCCGGCGCAGGCCGCCCCGCTGGGCGAAAGGGCCCTCCACGGTGATCTCCGCCCCCTGGGCGTCGGGGCTGCGCAGGAGCACATGGGAGAGCACGCCGTATCGTTTGTCCCGGAGGGAGGCATAGGTCACCGGGCAGGTCAGGTCCAGGATCTTCCGCCCGCCCGTCTCTCCAGCGGGGATGACCAGCCGTCCCAGCCGGTCGAAGCGGGGCTCCGCGCCCCCATAGTAGCAGGCGAACTGCTGGACTACGTTCCACTCGCTGCTGCCGGTCTCCACCGAAAAGCCAGAGACGTGGGGCAGATGCTCTCCCCCCAGTGTGGTGATCCCGTAGGGGGTTACGTGGTCCCGCAGGATGTCCGCCCAGGTGGCCACCTGGTAGTCGGCCCCCTTGGCCTCGTTGTCCAAAAGGCGGGCCGCCATCCCCCGGCCGGAGAGGGTCAGGCGGCTCCCCGTCCCATCCCACCGGGTCTCGCACTCATCCACCAGGCCGGTAAAGACCCGTTCGCCCCCCTCCTGGGCCAGGAAATACACCCCATCGGCCAAGCGGGGGTCGGCTGCCTCTCCCCACAGGCAGGTGACCTCAAAGCTGTCGCAGGGGATCCCGGTGGTGTAGCAGAAGCGCCACGCCGTCCGGGGCGGCAGGGCAAAGCGCGCCCCGCGGTAATCCTCAAGATAGCACTCCATTACGCCACCCGCACCTTCTCTCCCACCTGGATGAGGTTGGGGTTTTTGATCTGGGGGTTGAGGACAATGAGTTCATTCAGGCTCAGGCCGTATTCCCCCGCGATGGACCACAGGCTCTCCCCCTTGACCACCGTGTGCCAGCGCTGGGCGGCGGAGGCAGAGGACCCGCCCGCCGCCGCGCTCCCGCTCTGGGGGGCGGAGGCGGTCTCGGTGAGGCCGGCGGCATAGCCGTCATAACCCTCCCAGAAGGCGAAGGTATAGCGCACGTAGTCCCGCCGGGGCTCCTGGGCCAGGGATAGCTCCACGAAATAGGCGTTGGAGCACTGCCACACCGGGTGGACCAGCGGCCCCGGCCCCTCCTGGTAAAACACCGAGGCCAGGGCCTGAAACTGGGAATAGGCATCCTCCCCTACGAACTCCCCCTCTCCCCGCAGGATGCGCCGGGTAGGCCCCAGATCCTGGAGCTGGTAGCGGCCATAGGGCACTTTGTTCACCGCCACCGGCCGCTCGTATTCGATGACATAGGTCCTGGGGTTGTGGGGCCAGACGAAGGTTTTATAGCGCATGGGACTCAAATGCATCGTCCATCCTCCTCAGTAGAGCGGGAAGGGACCGTCATACCGCCGGGCATCCCGCTCCACGGCCCGGTCCCAGTCGGCCAGGATCGGGATGGCCTCCCCACTCCGCCCCGGGGGCTCTTGGGCAGGGGCGGCAGCGGGGCGCGCCCCCTGGTAGGCCACCGCCGCCGCCTGCCGCCGGAGCGCCTGGTCCAGGGCCTCCGTTCCCGCAGAAGCCCTCTGGAATGGCTCTGCGGCCGCCGCTGTCTCAACGGCAGGCCGCACGGCGGCAGAAGGCCCCGCTCCCCCGGTCCTTTGCCGAACCGCCGCGCCGCCGGGGCGCAGGGCCGCCCAGGCCCCTCCGGCCCCTCCGCGCTCCAGCGCGGACGCCGGTGTTTCTTCCCCTTCCGGCGGGAGGCTGGGCTCCCACTCCTGCCAAATCTGTTCAGAAGAAAGGGCTGCTGCTTCACTGCCCGTTTCCCCCTCCTCTGCGCTCTCCGTCCCGGCCCTCCGCCGGGGGAGGCCGATCTCCTCAAAGATCTGCGCCCCCTCCTCCCGGAGCTCCTCCTGCTCGGCAAAGAGCTCTTCCAGCACATCTCTCACACTCTCATCCCCCGGCTGAGCTTCTCATAGCGCGCCTGGTCAAAGGCGGCGTTCTCTCCGCTCTCGCCGCCTGCGGGCGCACCGCACACGGGGCAGCGGCCCTCCAGAGCCTCCCGGCGGCAGGCGGGGCAGAGCCGGGCGAGCGCTTCCTCCTGGTCCAGCAACAGGTGCAGGGCGCAGCGCACATAGTCCCGCTCCTTCATTCCCCGGGCCGGCTCCTCGTTTGGCAGTCCCCCCAAGGTCCGCAGCACCCGCCAGCGCAGCCGCTCCTGGGGCAGGGCGGAGAGCTCCCGTTTCCAGGCCTGCACCTCCTTCTCATCCCGCGGCACGGGGTTTTCGGCCCGGTCAAAGGCGGCCCAGCGGGAGGCCAGGGCTCCGATCTCCCGGGCGGTCATCCCCTCCAGCACCGCCCTGCCGCTGCGAAAAAGGGGACCATCCGGCCCCTCCAGGGCTCGGGAGAGGAGGGCGGCATTGGCGCAAAGGGCCCGCTCGCCCCCCTCTTGGGCCAGCAGCTCCCCCTCCCGCCGGGCCTCCAGGGCCTCCTGGGCGGAGAGCAGGCGCAGGAAGCGCCCATCCCTCAAATCCAGCCGCTCCGCCCCGGCCAGGAGGGCCCCAATCACCCGGCTCACGCGGCAGTCTCGATGCGCTTGGCGGCCACCACGGCGATCTTCTCCACCACCATGGCCCCCAGCGCGCCCGTCTCGCTGATGCTGCTCCACTGGCAGCCGGAATAGATGATCTTCCGGTCGGGCTTACAGATGACCAGGCTGAAATTCTCCAGGCTGTGGAAATCGATGCCGTCCCGGATGGCCTCATCGGTGGCGTAGAGCCGGGTGAGCTCGATCACATGGTTTTGCTGCCCCGGGATGGTGGCCACGGGCTGATCCTCGCCGAAGGCCTCCACGCTCTGGCTGGTGCGGGTGCTCCGTGCAGAGTAGCTCTGCACCACGGCCACCCGCACGCCGTCTACCTCCAGAGAGATGTCGCTGCTGGTGGGAAATCCGGTCACTTCCATGTATTCTCCTCCTTACACGGTGATATGGGCGCTGATCCAGATCTGATTGAGGCCGTGGGCCACCGTAAAGGAGAACTCTACCACACAGACAGTGGGGTTTTCCTGGTCGGCGTAGGCCGACACATCCCCGTAGCCGGTGATGATCTCCCGGCTGAGCTTGTTCTCCAGCTCTAGTACCACCTGGGACCGGATGGCCCCCCGGCTCTGCTCGGTGTTCTTGGCCCGGCGGAACCGGCTGCGCAGGGCATCCCGGATGGTGGGGATCACGTCGTCCACAATGCGGATGGTCGTCAGCTCCCGCCAGGTGCTGTCGGCGGCCTCGCCGGTTTTGGTGCGGGTGGTCACCCCCCGCACCACCGAGAGGACGCCCCCCACCTCCTCCACCGGGGTGACGCCGCCCCGGACCAGGGTATCGATCTCGCTCTCGCTGTACCGCCCGCTCAGGCCCGACAGGCCCCGCAGCTCCGCGCCCCCCAGGGGGACAGCGGGGTCGGTCTCTCCGGCGATGGCCCCGGCCACGGCGGCGGCCAGGGCGCCCGCCCCATCCGAGGCAGCTGGACCCGCCAGCACCATTCGTTCGGCGTTGAGGGCCCCCGCCCGGCTCACCAGCTGGGCGGCGCTCTCGGTGGAGGGTGCCTCCACGACGGCGATGCGCTCCCGCCGCTCCTGAGAGGCGCTGGCCACACTCTGGCGCAGGGCCTGATGGACCGTGGCGTCCGTACTGTCGCAGGTCATCACCGCGATGTCCTCTTCCCCCTCCAGCAGGGCAAAGGCGGCGGCATAGCCGCTGCTGCCCTCCACCCCCACGGCCCGCACCTGGGACGCGCCGTTTTGGAAGAGGAGCCGGATCAAGGCGGTCAGGTTGTCCCCCTCGCCGAAGGCACTCACCGCCTCCTCATACCGGCTCAGGCGGAAGAGCGTGCCGTTGTTCTCCCCCTCGCTGCGGGCGGCGATCCCTACCACCGCCCCCGCGCCGCCGCCGCTGACTACGGTGGAGGCGTCATAGGCCGAATATACCCCCGGCCGCTCATGGGTGGTCATACTGCTCAATGCTTCCATTCTCCCTTCAGCATAAAATCCAGGAAGGCAGCCCCGCTCTCAGCCTCGGCATAGAGGAGTGCCTGGCACTCCGCCTCCACGGGGCAGCGGTAGCGTCCCTCCGCGGCGTCAAAGGCGGTCTCCCCACAGGAGAGGCTGTTCAGGCGCAGCCCCTTGGGCCCTCCTTTCTGGAGGGCCCCGGCCAGGGCATCGAAGGCCGTGCGGACGGCCTCCTCCCCTCCCGCGCCGACCCCGGCGTACAGGTCCAGGCCAAAGGTCACGGTCAGGCGCTTCCCGTAGAGCTCCTGCCAGGTCCCCTTTGCCTCGTCATACCGCTCCCCCAGATAGTCGCACAGGGCGGCCCCCGCCGCCTCGCACTTCCGGATGGAAACCGCGCACACCGCCTCGCCGGCGCCGTCCCGCGGGGCGTCCGGCCAGGCGCACAGGGCGTGGACGCCGTTTTTTTCCAGATGGGCTGCCATGGCCTCCCGGAGCTGCTCCAATCCGGTCATGCCGTCACCTCCTGTGGCCGGAGGATGGCCCACCAGTGGGAGATCTCCTCCCCCACCCGGATGGGCTGGGCATACTGCACCCGGCAGCACGTCCCCATACACTCCACACGATCTCCCGCCGCCAGAGGGAGGTCCGCCTCCCCCAGATAGAGAAAGCGGTCTCCCCGGCGGGTTCCCAGGGGGGTGGGCCGGACCTGCAAATCCCCCTCCCCCCGCCCGGTAATGGGCCGCACAAAGGCCCATCCCTCGGCGCTCTGACCGCCCCGTCCGGTGCGGCGCACCGGCTGCCCATACCGGCGGAACATGCTCCCAAGCCCGCTCTGGTTCATCCGCGCACCCCCCGGAAGCAGAAGCCCTCGTCCCGCAGCCAGGGCCGCAGGGCCCGGAAGGCCAGCGCCTCCCGGCCGCCTGCGCTCTCCCCGGTCTGGATGGTCAGATCCCCGGCGGAGAGGCGGTGGAGCGCCTCTCCGCCCCGCTCCAGCCCGGCCAGGGCCAGCCAGGCCGCCGCCAGGGAAAAGGCCTCCCCGCAGTCCTCAGGCTTCACGCCGGGGCGGAGCCTTCCGGCCAGCTCCGCCTCGGCCGACCGGCACAGGATCTCCAGGCGGACCGAGTCCCCCGGGTCTACCCGGCCCAGACTCTTGGCCAATTCCAGCGTCTCTTCCATTCCGCCCCTCCTTCTATCTATTGATCCAACCGCTTACGCGCTCTCGCCCACTTCCAGTACCCGGGCGGCTTCGGGGAAAATTTTAGCAAAGCCCGATGTGCTGGTGATGGCGGCCCGCTCCAGCTGCCGGTCGATGAGCTTGTCATACTCCACGGCGACTGGGCCACAGTGGACCATCTCCAGGGAAAAGCGCCGGTCCAGGCCGATGAGGGTGCCCTCCTCCAGGGCGGAGCAGCGCAGGAGCTTTGCCCCCAGGGGGGTATCCAGGGTGCCGGTGCCCTGGAAGTTCAGGCCGGTCATGGGGTTCTGGAGCTCCTCCATCTTGAGCATGCTGCGCATCACGTCGCCGGAGACCAGAAGGGTATTCATCTCATAGGGGTCAAACTGAGCCCAGAAGTCCACCAGATCATCGTAGGCAAGACTGCCCGCCGTGCCGCCGATGGGGCTGCTGCCCACAGTATAGACCGGCGCCGGGTTGCCGTTTCCGTCGCCGTTGAGGAGCACATCGATGGCGTCCTCCAACTGCATCCGGTTGATGTGCGCGCCGATCTGCCGCAGGGTCACGGCGAACAGGTCCAGCTTCTGCCGGCGGATGGTCTCATAGGAGGCCACCAGCATCCTGCCCCGCTTGTGCAGGTGGACCAGGTTTCCCTGGGAGAGGATCATGGTCTGCGGGATGGCCGCCCCCTCGGAGACGTGGCTCATTCCCCGCGCCTCCTCGGGCACAGCGGTGATGGAGCGGTAGTCCAGGCCGTCGCACTCGGTGACGGCGGCGGCCAGGTGGGGCAGCAGGTCAGACTCCTCCATCCCCTGCCGCACTGCCCGGGCCACGAACTCCGGGAAAAGGACGGCCGACTGGGCGGTGGCAAAGAAGCGCTCCACCGGGTCGCTGCCCTCCCCCTTCACCTTGATGTCAAAGCGCTTCAGCTGCCGCTGGAAGGCGTCCAGGCCTTCCAGCGGGGTCCCCTTGTACTGCTCTGAGGGGTCCTCCCGTTCCAACACCTGGGTGAAGGACCGGCCGGCTTCGTTGTACATGCCCTTTTCCAGGCGCAGGTTCTCGCACGGATAACGCATCGTCATTTCCCCTTTCTCTTAAAGCAGAATGGTCACGCTGCCGCCATTGGATTCGGCGACCAGGTAGGCGGTGCCGCCGCTGCTGACCTGCTTGACGCCGCCGCTGCCGTTGGCGGCCAGGGTCACCAGGCCGGTAGCGATACTGCCGCTGGCGGGCAGGGTCACGAACCCCCGTACCTGCACCCCCGCGCAGCCGTCCCGCACCGTCATGGCCACGCCGATAAAGGCGTCGCCGTCCCCGCACAGGTCCACTGTGCCCGCAGCGCCCATCTTGACGGGGGCGCCCTCCGTCACCTTGTCCGCCCCCTGGCTGTCCAGGGCGGCAGGAAAGGTGGCCATAACCTGGCCAATGCCGTCGTAAGATACCTGTTTCATACCATTCCTCCTTGAATTAGATGCGGAACACATCGTCCCGGCTGTCCTGCATTCTCACGGCCGCGCTCTGGGGGAGCTGGACCCCGGGGGCGTATAGGCCCTCCAGCCGCTCCTCATAGGCCCCCTTCAGGGCCTGGAGCTCCCCCTCCTCCAGCCGTGCGGCAATGCGCTCCAGGATCTCCGCTCCTAAGGCGGGTTCGGCCAGTCCGCCCAGGCGCACCACGTCCCGGCGCAGCCCTTCCAGGTAACGGCGGCCCGCCCGGGCCTCCTGTTCCAGCCGCTCCAGTTTCTCCCGGAGCACCGGCTCCCGCCGGGCCAGCTCCTGCAGCTCCAGGCTCTTGAGGACCCCCGCCTCTTTTTGGGCGGGGACCGCCACAAAGGACCACTCATAGGCGTCAGTGGCCTCCCGCAGCTCAGCCCAGCAGAGTTTTCCGCCGTACTCCCGGCCCTTTTCATGGGGGCAGCGGGTCCGGTCGTGGATGTCCTCGCCGCAGATGGAGCACACAGCGCGTCTGACGCTGCACCCCACCGACACCTCCCGCTTGATTCCGCCCTCGATCTCTGCGATTAGATCCCGGTTGCTCTCGGTACGCAGCATGTACACCCAGCCCTTCAGGTAGCAGCAGGGGTCACCAGCGGCGGTGCGGGTCTGCTCCTCCCGCACCAGCTCGGTCCGGTAGATCCGTCCCACCTGCTCCCGGGCGCTCCACTTGTGGTCGAAGACACCGCACTTGCCTACGAAAAGCCCAGAGAGCTCCTCCAAAGTCTCCACGGGGAAGCGCTCATAGTCCCGGTCCACCTGGTTGTCGCACAGGCGCACGCAGAAGGTGTAGACCTCCTCCGCCGAAAGAGCCCGGCGGCTGAATTGATTGATGCGCATTAAGTCTTCCGCGCTCACGCCGCCGCTCCCGGCCACACCGGCCTCTTTGATGATGTTCACACTCATTCCCCCTCGTTCGTTTGGTTTTCCAGGCCCAGGGTCCGGGCCTGCTGGCGATAGAGCTCCGCCCGGGCCTCCTCCACCAGATCCTGCAAATTTATGTCCGCCCACTCCACGCTCACCCGGTGGTCGTAGCCGTGGATGCGCAGCCAGAGCTCGCAGATGCGCTCTACCACCGGCTCCAGGGAGCGGCGCAGGGCGGTGATCTCCGTGGTCATCATATCGGCCTGCTGGGCGCTCATCCGCTCGGTGGAGGACCAGCTCAGGCCCAGCAAAAAGGGCGGGATGCCGGTGCGGGCCACCAGCTGCTCTAAAATCTGCCGCACGGGCACTTCGCTGTCCAGGATCTGGTTGTCTGCGCCGATGACCTTGATGTCCACATCTCCCACCGCCACAAAGTCCCGGACCGAGCCGTCCTTCCCCGCCTGCATGGCCTCGGCCCACTCCCGGGCGATCTGTTCGCTGCGCTCCTGGGCGTACATGCGCTCCAGGCCGTCACCCCCGGGTTTGCACACCACGGCAAAGCGCACATTGCCCATCCGCTCCCAGTTCATGCCGATGGCCTGGTAGATTTTCAGCAGGATGTCGGCGAGAAACGGCATGGAGCGCAGCAGGGATACGCCATAGGGGCTGCCCACCTCGGGCTGGAAGGGGGTGAAGAGGAGCAGATCCTGCCGGGGCAGGGGCTCCAACCTTCCCCCCGGGCCGGGGACGCACAGGGCAAAGTCCAGGGGAGAGTCCCCCTCCCAGATCTCCACCGCAGCCGGGTCGCCGCACAAAAGAGCGGCCACTTCTCTCCGCTTGGCGTCCAGGACGATCTCGCCCACCCCCCGGCCGCAGGTGAGCATGGCGTCCACATACCGGTCCAGGAAGGACTGGAGCCCCCGCTGGCCCCGGCCTGTGTCTACGGTGCGCAGAAACTCCCGCAGTTCCTCCCGGGCCCGCGGGTCCCTCGCCTCTGCATCCACGCCTCCTGCCAGACGCACCAGCTTTAAAATAGCGGCGTCCACGATGGGGACCGCCTCCCGGATGGAGCGGTAGAGGGCCATCTCCCCCGATTGAAGGGGGATGTAGCGTTCCAGCGAGGCGAAGGGATGCCGGTTCCCTTCCCGGAGCTGAACGGCGGCCCCCGCCTTTGCCGGGGCTTTTTTGCGATCAAACCAACCCAAATCTTCCATACCTCCTTATGCGGCCGCTCCGGGCCACTGCACGCCCGGCCGGGCCGCCGCCCCCGCCCTGCGCGGCCACAGTGACGGCAAAATAGCGGATGTCATCCATGGCGTGGTCGTGCTCCTTGCGCACCCGGTCCCCGCCTGCCTTGGTATCCCAGCAGTAGAGGGAGAACTCCCGGATAGCGTCCCGGCAGGGCTCACAGATGACCAGCTTCCCCTCCTTGAGCAGCTGGGCGGTGATGCGGATGCCCCGGACCACCTCATTGTCGGCCCGAACCACCCGCCAGCCCCTCTGCCGCAGGGCCTCCATAAAGCTGGCTGCCGAGGGGTCCAGCACCACCTGCCGGATGGGGCGGCCCCCGGCCAGGCGCTCCAGGTCCTGCACATACTCCTGGTCGGTCTTCTGCCGGCCCTCCCGGCGGGAGTCGTAGTAGAACTCCTGCACCCGGTACCAGACCCCTTCCCGCCTTCCCCACAGCCCGAAGGAGGCGGGATTGGCGGTGCCATAGTCGCAGGAGATGGCCCACTCCTCCATGTCCCCCTCGGGGGCGGGGCGGACATAGCTCTCGTCGAAGAAGTCGTAGACCGCCCCCTCAGCGGTCACCCACTCCCCCAGTACAAAGCGCCGGTAAAAGAGCCCGCTGTAGCTGCGCGCATAGCGCTCCCGCACCTGAGGAGAGAGCGCAGGGTTGTCCTCCATAGTAAAATGGAGGTACAGCGCCCGCCGCTCCTCCCGCTTCTGGACCCACTCCCGGTAAAACCAGTGTTCCGGTCCTTCTGGGTTGCAATTGAACCAAAATTTAGAGCCCGTTACTGAGCAGCGGGCCAGAGCCTGTTCCACAAAAGAGCGGGGCATCAGGGCCACCTCGTCCAAGAGGACTCCCGCCAGAGTGACGCCCTGGATGAGAGCGGCGCTGCCCTCATCCCGCCCGCCGAAGAGATAGAAGGTATTGCTGCGCGCTCCCCGGGCGATGGTGAGCTTGTTCTGGCTCACCCGCTCCTCACAGTGGAAGCCCAACTGGGCCAGGAGGGGCAGCAGCTCCCCCAGCAGGTTGCGCCGCAGCGCCCCAGCGGTCTTTCCGCACAGGGCGAAGCGCTCCCCCGAAAAGCGCCGCATGGCCCAGCACACGAAGGAAAGGCCACAGCACAGGGTCTTGCCGCTGCGCACCGCCCCGTCGCAGATGATGGCCTCCCGCTCCCGCCAGGGAGAGCGGTCGCACCACCAGGTGAGCACCGTCCGCTGTTTGTCCGAGAAGGCCTTAAGTACCATCCCGTCCCTCCCAGTCCGCGCCCTGCTCCAAAGCCTGGAAGAACTGCTCGGCGCCGTCCTCTCCCGGTCCGGCCAGCCGGTCCAGCAGCTCTATGGCCTTGAGCCGGTCCTGAAATTTAAGCTCCACCACGCCGCTGGCGCTGCGCTTGAATTCGGAGAGGAGGGTCAGATCCAGCCGTTCGATCTCCCCGGCCTGGGGCGCGTCCAGGAAGGCCAGCCTGACTGCATCGTTTGGTCTCGCCCGCAGCAGCTTCTTCAAATGCCGCAGCATGGCTCTGCGCGCGCTCCGTCCTTCCTCCAAGTGGCACCACCTCATTTCACCCCTGCCTCCCAACAGGTGAAAGTTGCACATTTGCATGCAACTTTTGGAATTTTTTCTGAAAAGTTTTCCTTTTCTCGCCGCTCTTGATTTTCTTCTTTGATTCCGGTATGCTATTCTTAAAGGAAAGCTTCAGCTTTGTTTTCACCAGAAAAGAGAGGATGAATGAAATGAAAAAGCTCTTTGCCATCTTGCTCTCCGGCACACTTCTCTTTCAGCTTTCCGCCTGTAGCGGCGGAGCCGATCCCACCCCCACCCCGGACACCGGTGTGGATACCGGTATTCAGGTGGACGAAGGCCTTTTTAATGTGGAGGTGACGCTTCCTGCCGCCTTGATGGAAGATACCAGCGAGGAAGAAATTCGCTCCACCGCAGATGAATCTGGTTTCTCCAGCTGTACCATCCACGAGGATGGCTCAGTAACCTATACCATGAGCAAGGCCAAGCACCAGGAAGTACTTGACGGCATTCAGGAGAGCATCGACGAGACAGTGGAGGATCTCATCAATGGCGAGAATGCGGTGGCCTCTTTCCAGAAGATCGAGTACAGCGACAACTTGTCTCAAGTGGACATCTATGTGGATCAGGAGCAGTTCTCTGCTCTGGATACCTTTTCGGCTCTGACCTTCTATGTCCTGGGCATGTACTATCAGTCTTTTTCGGGTGCAGACCCGGGGACCATCGACGTGGCTATTACCTTCCTGGACGCCTCTACCAACGAGGAGATTGAGCGCATGTCTCTCAGTGAGCTCTTGGCCAGCGAAGAGACACAGGCCAGCCCCTCACCCGCTGCAGAGTAAGGAGGGTTCGCTGTGAGACCGCGTCATTTCCTTTCCGCACTTGTGCTGGTCTCTGTGCTGACTGCCTGCGGCAGCCAGGCCCAGGATTCCCACACCACCGTAGTAACCAAACAGCCTATCCCCGCCACCCCTGCGCCGGTAGAGCACGCCCTGACCCTGGACGCGGTCAATTCTGTACCCGGTTATCTGGACTTCACCTTGGTAAAAGTTCAGACTGCCTCTACCATTGAGCCCTCCCTGGGCGGAGGCCTTTACTATGAGAACAGCTCCGCCGGAGAGACCTATGTGGACGTGGTGCTGGATGTGTCCAATACGACCTCCGCTTCCGTCAGCTCAGAGGAAGTCCTCACCGCCTGCGCCCTAGGCACCTCGGGCGCGGAGTATCCCTGTGAGCTCTACGCGGTGGAGACCTCGGGCGGCACCGGCCTGTCTCAGTATGAGGAGCTCTCTCCTCTGACCGCTACCCGTCTCCACTGCGGCATTTCAGTACCTGAGAGCGAGAGTGCCTTGACCATTTGCCTGGAGGCCGAAGGCCAGCGCTATACCTATGCCTATACGCTTGGCCAAACCGAGGCCAATACCATTCCCCTGTCAGTAGGACAGAGCTTGGATGTCCCCGACTTTGCCTCCATCACTTTTCAGGGTGCCTACTGCACGGACGACCTTTTGCCCCCCAACACCTCCGGTTTTTACACGCACTATGCCGTGGAGGACCCCAACAGCACCTACCTTGTAACGGCCTTTGACGTGACCAATCAGCAAGGCACTGCCAAGGACTCAGACACATTTCTGGGCGTCCGGGCGGTCTATCGGGAAAAATATACCTATACCGGTTTTGTAGTAGTACAGGATGCCGATGGGGGCGGTTTTAGCGGCAGCGAGGATCTTTTGCCCCTGAATCCCCGGCGTCTCTATGTACTGATCGAAGTCCCTAAGTCGGTTTCCGCCGAGCCAGCCGAGCTCTTTATCTCGTTTTCCGGGGAGGAATACTGCTTTACCTACACCCCCGCCTAACTTCTCAATAGACAACAAAGGCCCCCGGCGGGCCGCAGTGCGGCCCGCCGGGGGCTTCTTCTGGTTTTGGTTATCCATTTAAGGTGAGCCCCTCCCACTGCTGGGATAGGCCGTCTTTTTCCAGCATCTGCTCCAGAACCTGTACATCCGTGGTGATATCCATAGCTTCGTTTTCAAAGAGGCGGTCAAGCTGTTTCTCAAAGCCCTCCACCACCTTGTCCATCATACCCTCGATGCGCTCTTTGGCGGCGGTGATATTCACCCCCTCCACCCCCTGTTCCTCCATCTGGGCATAGGCATTGAGAATTTTCAGCGTCGTGGGCAGGTAGTAGTTTAGGAAGGTACGCAGCTGTCCCGCTTTTTGGGGATTTTTCTTTTGATAGGCCAAAATCTTCCGGGTAATCTCCTCAATCCGATCGATTTTCCGGCTCATCTCCTCATCCTCAATGGCGTCGTTGACCGCCCGGATCTGGGCCAGGATGCGGGTGTCCTCCGCAGGGGACGATTCCGGCTCCGGCTCAGGTTCCGGCTCTTTTTGGAGCCCCTCGTCGCTGAGGATGAGCCGTCCCACGCTCATATCCAGGTACCCCACCGGAAGGATGCCCCGGTCCAGCATCTCCTGGAGATCGTCGCAGGCCTGATGGACAGACACGGGCATAGCCTGGGCCAGCATCTCTACCGATACCGACTCCTGCCGGCCGATCAGGGCCAGGTATTTCCGGAACCGGCGGCTCTTTTTGCCCCGGGCCGCGCCAGCTAACAGCAGCACGATGCCAACGCCGCACAGGCCCATGGGGATGAACAAATCCTCCAGCCAGAAGGAGTAGCCGTGGAGGAGATCGTCCATCAGCCCCACAATTTCGGTAAAGGTAACAAAGCCGAACATTCCGGCCAGGATACCGCCGCCCACCATCAATCCCCGGCCGTCAGTGTGAACGGCCGCGCCGGTATAGGGCTGCCGGCGGCGCACGGTCTTTTGGGGGGCGCTGGGGATGGGTTCGGGCCGGGCGGCGCTGCGGCGGCGCACGGTCCCCTCCGTACGGATGCCCTGCGTCCCCGGCTCTTGACGGCCCTGCCCTGCGCTCTGGCGATCCGCCGGGTGGCTGCCCGTCCTGCCGCTGCTCTGGAACAGCTTCCGAAAGAGCAGGATCAGTCCCAGCGGCCAAAACACCGCCAGCGCGATGATCACGATGAGCCACGAGAGGAACTCTCGCTTTTTCTTTTGGTTGTCCTGATAACCCGCCATATCCGGGGCCTCCTGTCCTGAATTGAGCAGTGGCTGCGCTCCCTGCCGTTTCGTGCTTATTGTAGCACGCTCCCGTTAAAGAATCGATGTAGGATTCCTTTAAATTTCCTAAAAATCCTTGGACACGCTGGAACGTCTGCGGGGATATGATACCGCAAAATCCGCTGGAAGTAAAGACCGGGTCCCTGTAACCGTTCTGTAATTGCATTTTCAGCCGGGAGATCCTATAATAAGAGAAAAATATGTAGCTTGTCCACGCCAACCCGGCGGCCTGGTCGGTATGTCCTCTCCCAGACCGCCGTATGATTGAGCAGGAGAGGACTTGGAACAGATTTCATTTTGGAGTTGATTGCATGGAACGGCAACAAGGCAAGCGGGTCCGGACCCAGGAGCGGCCCCGGCCCCGCCGGGGCAGAGCGCTGCTTTTGGTGCCTCTGCTGGTAATTGTAGTGCTGATTGGCGGATATTTTGGCCTGTGCGCCTACGCCCTAAGTACGGAGAAGATCTTCCCCAATACCACCGCGGCAGGGACCGATCTAGGTGGTCTTACCCGCGCCGAGGCCCGGGCGCAGCTGGAACTGGCTCTGGACACCTACCGGCAGTCTACCGCCTCCTTTTTCTGCGGCGGGAAAGAATTTACAGTGGACGGCTCCACCCTGTCTATGGACCTGGACGATGTGGTTCAGCAGGCCTATTCCGTGGGCCGGAGCGGCTCCCTGCCCGGAGTGGGCCTGAGGTATCTCGGGGCCCTTCTGGGCGGCACGGAGCTCACAACGGCTCTGGCCTTTTCCGATACCCCTGCCGCCATTCTGGAGGCTGAGACCTATATTGCCAATCCCATGACGGAACCTTCCTATACGCTCACCGAGAACACTCTGGAGCTGACCAAGGGCGTCACTGGTCAGGCTATTGACGTGGAGACTCTGGAGGCCGAGATTCTGGATCGTTTTCAGGCCGTCCTCACCGGGGGAGATCCCAATTCTTCTCCCCTCGAGGTCCCCGTTCTCACGGAGGCGCCCCCGGAGGCCGACCTGGAAGCCATCTATCAGGAGGTCTACTCTGACCCCGCTGATGCCTCTTTGAATAAGGACACCGGGGAAATCGTGGCCTCGGTGGAGGGGATCAGCTTTGATGTCTCCGCCGCCCGCGCCGCCCTGGATGGCGCGGCGGAGGGGGAAACCGTCTCCATCCCCCTGACCCGCACGGAGCCCACCGTCACCACCGCCGACCTGGAGGCGAATCTCTTCCGGGATGTGCTGGGCCAGTCCTCCACCCGCACCGCCGGCGGCTCCAGCCGCTGGCACAACGTGGACTTGGCCTGTCAGCGGGTGAACGGCACCATCCTCCTGCCCGGGGAGACGTTCTCCTACAACGACACCTGCGGACCCTATTCTCAGGCCGGAGGCTATCAGAAGGCCGGGGCCTATGTCAGCGGCACCACCCAGGACACCTGGGCCGGCGGCGTGTGCCAGCTTTCCTCCACCCTCTATTACACGACCCTGAAGGCCAATCTGGAGACGGTGGAACGCTCCAAGCACAAGTACGACGTGGGTTATCTGCCCTCTGGCATGGATGCCACGGTGTACAGCGACAGCTTGGATTTTAAGTTCAAGAACGACACCGACTATCCCATCCGGATCGTGGCCTCCCTCACCAACAACGGCGGCACCCGCTACTGCAATGTGACCATCTACGGCACCAATGTCACGGGCATTTACGGCGACCCCTACTCAGTGGTGGTGAGCACCACCGAGGCCCAGACCGTCTATGAGCCCAGCGAGTCGGTGCCCCAGGGCTCCGCGCCCCAGCGGGACCCCACCCGCACCGCCTATAACGGCAAGGTGGTGGAGGTCCATCAGCGCCTGCGGGACGCCAGCGGCAATGTCATCAGTGACACCGTCATTCACACCGACCGCTTTGATGTGCGCAATGCGGTCTACTTCTACAACCCCGCCGACGCGGCCCGTCTGGGCATCAACACCTCCACCGGCCTGCGCACGGAGGTCCCCGTGACGCCCACCCCGGCCCCCACGCCCACGCCGGCAGCTACGCCTGAGCCCACCCCGGCGGCCACTCCCTCGCCCGCGCCGGAGTCCACCCCGGCCTCCACGCCTTCGTCCACCCCGGCGGCCACAGCTACGCCCGCTCAGGAGAGCGCCCCCGCGTCTGCTCCTGTGGAAAGTGCCGCGCCCACCCCGGACGATGGGGTGGTCCTGCCTCCAGAGGCCGTGGCCTGACCTACTTACGCTGCGAGCGCGGACCCTAGAGGGCCCGCGCTCGCTTTCCCAAGGAGGAAGTACGCTTGTTTCAAGGATTTTCTGACGCTGCCATTGATTTTATGTGGGGCATCCGCCTCAACAATGAGCGCACCTGGTTTGAGGCCCATAAGGCCGAGTACCTGACCCATCTCTACCAGCCCATGAAAGACCTGGCTCAGGAGGTCTATGACGCCTTCCAGGCCGCCCACGCCGTTCCCGGCCTGTGCTGCAAAGTCTCCCGCATCTACCGGGATGCCCGCCGGCTCCACGGCCGCGGGCCCTATAAGGATCACCTGTGGTGGGCACTGGAGCGCCCCGGGGAGGAAGCCTTCTCCAGCCGTCCGGTGTTCTGGTTTGAGCTCACTCCGGATGGGTGGTCCTACGGCCTGGGTTACTACGCGGCCACACCCATGACCATGGCCAAGTTCCGCGCCCGGCTGGACCGGGACCCCAAACCGTTTGCAAAATTGGCCCGCGCTCTGGAGCTGCAGGAGGTCTTTGCCCTGACGGGGGAGTCCTACAAGCGCCCCAAAGGCGTGCCCTCCAGTCCCCGTCTCTCGGCCTGGTACAATCTGAAAAATTTCTCCCTCCAGTCGGTCCATCCCCTGGGGGAACCCCTCTGGTCCCACGATCTGGTGGACCTGCTGCTGGATGGTTTTACGTTTCTCCTCCCTTTTTACGGGTATTTTTCCTCCCTGGACGCCGACCCCGTCCCCGCTCAGGGGTAGGCGCAGCGGTAACTCACCCCATTTTCCTGCTGAATGTGCCGCGCAGAGAGCAGCTCGTCCACAGTGACAAAATAAAATCCCCGCTGGTGGAGCCGGTCCACCGCCAGGAGGGCGGCCTCCACCGAGGAGGGGAAGATGTCGTGGAGGAGGATAATATCCCCGTCCTGGGCGTGGGAAACGATGTGTTCCGCCACTTTTTGGGGGTCGTCGGTATCCCAGTCCTCCGGGTCCACCGACCAGAGGATGAGGGGGCTCCCTGCATTGGCCCGCACGCCGGCGTCGATTGCCCCATAGGGCGGCCGGAGGGCGAAGCTGTCATGTCCTAAGAGCCCTGTGAGGAGCCGGCGGGTGCGGCCTACCTGGGCGTCAAAGTCGGCCCGGTTGAGCCCTGTGAGGGCAACGTGGTCATAGGTGTGGATGCCGATCTGGTGGCCCTCCCGGTCCATGCGCTCCACCAAGTCCCCCATGCCGTTCTCCACCCGCCCCCCCACCAGGAAGAATGTGGCGTGAACCCCCCGCTCCGCCAGACCGTCCAGCAGGGCGGTGGTCGTGGAGCGCCGGGGGCCGTCGTCAAAGGTGAGGGCCAGCAGACCGCCCTGGGCGGGCCGGGCCGTTTCCTCTGCCCCCTCAGCCAAAACTCCGTCCACCGGGACAGCCGGTTCTGGCCGGGCCAGGGCTATTAGGCACAACATCCCCGCCGCTAAGAGCCCCCACCCCAGCCTGCGGCCCTTTTTTCCCATGCAAACGCCGCCTTTCCTGTCAGATCGGCCTTAGTATGGCGGTGTGCGCGGCTTTTTAGGCGGTCATTTCCCTTCCTTTTTTTACAAATAGCGGCCTACTGCACGCAGACCTTTCGCCAAATCGGCCCGGTAGTCCGCCGCCTCCGGGTCCAGGCTGTTGCACAAAACCTTTCCCGCCGAGCCGGAGGCGTGGACATACCGCCCCTCGCCCAAATAGAGGGCCATATGTCCCGGGAAGTAAAGCAGGTCCCCTGCCGCCAGCTCCGCCCGGGGCACGGGCCGGATCGGGAAACCGGGGCGGATCTGGGCATCCCGAAAGATGACCGCCCCGTGGATCAGATAGCTCAGAGAGGCCAGACCGGAGCAATCGATCCCCCATGCTGTTTTGCCGCCCCAACGGTAGGGACAGCCCAAAAAATCCAGGGCGGAACGGGCCACGGCCTGCCGGAAGGCCGCCGTCGGCGCCGGATTGGGCCGGGGCAGAGTCCGCAGGCTCTCTGCGGGGAGGAATCCCGATCCGCCGCCCGCCAGGATGATCCGCCGCCAAGGCCCCGCTTCTCCCCGGAGCAGGAGCACCTCCGCCCCTCGGGGCAGGGTGCATACCGTCCGTCCCTCTTCCCCCGGGCCGGCATAGACCGGGGCCAGGGTGGGCCAGATGAGCCCCCGCGGCCCCTCCCTCCACCGGAGTACGCGCCCCGGCGCGCATTCCAGGCCGGTTCCGGGCATCCAACCCTGATAGCGGTAGGCGGTCTCCACCCGCCGCCAAGGCCCCCGGCACTCCAGCACCTCCACCTCCATGCCCGAGAGGACCTCGTCCACCACCTCCGGCGGAGGACCTGCCTGCGTGGGGGGTGTCTGAAGCAGCTCCGCCCGGGGCGGCTTGACCAATGCCATCATCGTTTCCATACTCCTTTCCACAGTTTCCATATGAGGGATTTTTATGGTACTCTTAATTTGCTAGGCTAGAGATATCTCAGGAAAGGGGGCATTCCCAGTGGCCAGGGGCGAACACCAGAAACTAAAGCTGCTTTTTTTGCAGCAGCTTCTGCTGGAGCAGAGTGACGAGGAGCATCCCATCTCCACGCAGGCGATCATCCACGCCCTGGAGGCGCGCGGGATCGCCTCCGAGCGCAAAAGCATCTACCGGGATATGGAGGTCCTGTCGGAGTTTGGCCTGGATGTCCACGGCCGGAAGGGCCGCAGCGCCGGCTGGTTCGTGGGGGAGCGCCGGTTCCAGCTTCCGGAGCTCAAGCTGCTGGTGGACGCGGTACAGTCCTGCAAATTTATCACCAAGCGCAAGAGCCGGGAACTCATCCGCAAGCTGGAGTCCCTCTCCAGCGTTCACCAGGCCCGCCAGCTCCATCGCCAGGTCTACGTGACCGGGCGGCCAAAGACCGTCAACGAGACGGTCTATTACAGCATTGACCAACTCCACGCCGCCATCTCCGGGGGACGGGCGGTGACCTTCCAGTATTTCGAATACGACCTGAACAAAAAGCCCGTCTTCCGCCACGGAGGCGCCCGGTACACCGTCTCCCCCTATGGCCTCATCTGGGATAACGAGAACTACTATCTGGCCGGATATGACCACGACCGGGAGGCCCTGCGCCACTACCGGGTGGACAAGATGGTGGATCTCACCGTCACCGCCCTCCCCCGCCGGGAAGAGGGGCAGTACGCCAACCTGGATATGGGAGAATATGTGCAGAAGCACTTTGGTATGTTCTCCGGCCGGGAGGGACAGGTGCGCCTGCGCTGCGCCCGGCGGCTGGTGGGGGTGATCCTGGACCGCTTTGGCCTGGATGTGCTCCTCATCCCCGACGGAGAGGATCACTTTACCGTCACCGTCTCCGCCGTCGTGAGCCCTCAATTTCTGGGCTGGCTCTTCGGCCTGGGGCCCGATGTGGAACTGCTCTCCCCAGAGTGGGCTTTGGAGGCGTACCGCGCCCAGCTCTCCGGCGTGGCCCGCTCCTGCGGCCTGTCTGTTGTCCCCAGCTCTCCTTAAATTCCCATAAGCCTCGCCCGAACGGCCCCAGCATCCAGGCTGGAGGTCTGTTTGGGCCTTTTTTCTTTGTGCACAAGGCAAACTTTACATATCCTTTACAAATGCCTGCAAGACGCCTTTACAAAAAGTCGGCTATACTAATGCCGGTTCCGAAAAGCAGCGGGACCCTTTGCGATGAAAAATTACAATGAAATGGAGACTGAACGACATGAAACGAATTTCTGCGCTTCTTCTGAGCGGCGCCCTGTGCCTGGGCCTTCTGGCCGGCTGCGGCGGCGGTACCTCCAGCACGCCCAGCACTGCCCCTGAGCAGTCTGCGGCCGCCGCCACGGAGTCTACCGCTCCCTCCGATACCGGCGCCACTGAGGTCACCGGCACCGTCAACACCAACGGCTCCACTTCGATGGAGAGCGTCATGGGCTCCCTGATCGAGGCCTTCCGTGAGGTCCAGCCCGGCGTGACCGTCAACTACACCGCCAGCGGCTCCGGCGCTGGCATCACCGGCGCGCAGGACGGCACCTGCGACATCGGCCTGGCCAGCCGCGACTTGGACTCTGACGAGACCGGCGTGGATCAGATCACGGTCGCCAAGGACGGCATCGCCATCGTCATCAACCCCGCCAATCCCGTGGAAGACCTGACCATCGAGCAGATCGCCCAGATCTTTACCGGTGAGATCACCAATTGGTCCGAGGTGGGCGGCGAGGATGCCCCCATCGTCCCCATGGGCCGTGAGGCCGGTTCCGGCACCCGCGACGGCTTTGAGTCCATCACCGGCACTGAGGACGCCTGTGTGTATCAGAACGAGTATACCTCTACCGGCGAAGTGATCGCCTCTGTGGCCTCCAACCCCAATGCCATCGGCTATGCCTCCCTGTCCTCCGTGGATGAGACCGTGAAGGCCATCACCGTGGGCGGCGTGGCGCCCAGCGAGGAGACCGTCCTGGACGGTACCTACGCCATCCAGCGTAACTTCAACTTCATCATCAACGAGAGCACTCCCCTCTCCGAGGCCGCCCAGGCGTTTGTGGACTGGGCCACCTCCACGGAGGCTTCCGACCTGATCGCCGGCGCCGGCGCTGTGCCTGTGGCCGAGTAAAAACACAAACTCATCTGGCTCTTGATGTCAGAAGTGCCCCCTCGGCTCCGAGGGGGCACTCGGCATGATAAGCTCCACTTTATGAAAGGCCGGTAATTGCCATGAAACAAAAGCTCCGACCGATGGAGGTCATCATGAACGCGGTGTTTTTCATCTGCGGCTTTATCGCCATCGTGTTCGTGCTCTTCATCAGTATCTACCTGATCGTCTCCGGTCTGCCCGCTATCCGGGAGATCGGCCTGGTGGACTTTCTCTTCGGCACCGAGTGGGCCTCCACCGCCTCTGAGCCCTCTTTCGGCATTCTGCCCTTTATTCTCACCTCCATCTACGGCACCTGCGGCGCCATCATCCTGGGCGTGCCGGTGGGCTTTATGACCGCCGTGTTCCTGGCCAAGGTGGCCTCTCCGCGGCTGGCCGGCATCGTCCGTCCGGCGGTGGACCTGCTGGCAGGCATTCCCTCGGTGGTCTACGGCCTCATCGGCATGATGGTGCTGGTCCCCGCCGTGCGCGAGGCCTTTACCCTGCCCGACGGCGCCAGCCTGTTCTGCGCCATCATCGTCCTGGCCATTATGATTCTGCCCTCCATCATCTCGGTGTCTGAGACCGCGCTGAAGGCCGTGCCCCCCGAGTATGAGGAGGCCAGCCTGGCGCTGGGGGCTACCCACATTGAGACGGTGTTCCGGGTCAGCGTCCCCGCCGCCTCCAGCGGCATTGCCGCCGCCGTCGTATTGGGCATCGGCCGCGCCATCGGCGAGGCTATGGCCATCATGATGGTGGCCGGCAACGTGGCCAATATGCCTGGGCTGTTCAAGTCCGTCCGCTTCCTGACCACCGCCGTGGCCAGCGAGATGGCCTATGCCTCCGGCCTGCAGCGCCAGGCCCTCTATTCCATCGCACTGGTCCTGTTTGTGTTTATCATGATCATCAACGTGATCCTCAACACGGTTCTCAAAAAGAAGGAGGCGTGATATAATATGGAAATGAAGCCTCTCTCCGGCAAGCGCAGGGCTTATGACCGCATTCTCCGCTTCCTGCTGTACTTCTGCGCGGCTCTGACCTGCGCCCTGCTGATTTTCGTCATCGGCTATATCTTCATTCGGGGCCTGCCTCACATCACCTGGGAATTCCTGAGCACCTCCCCCAGTTATATCAACGACACTATCGGCATCCTGCCCAACATCGTCAACACGGTCTATCTGGTGCTGGTGACCCTGCTCATTACCCTGCCCCTTGGTGTGGGCGCGGCGGTGTATCTGACCGAGTACGCCAAGAACCAGCGCCTGGTCTCCGCCATTGAGTTTGCCACCGAGACCCTCACCGGCATCCCCTCCATCATCTTCGGCCTGGTGGGCATGCTCTTCTTCTGCCAGCTGCTGGGCCTCCAGGCCTCCCTGCTGGCCGGATCCCTGACCCTGGTGATCGTCACCATCCCCACCATCATCCGCACCACCCAGGAGTCCCTCAAGACCGTGCCTCAGAGCTATCGGGAGGGCGCGCTGGGCCTGGGCGCGGGCAAGTGGCACATGATCCGCACGGTGGTGCTCCCCTCCTCCATTGACGGCATTGTCACCGGTTGCATCCTGGCCATCGGGCGCATTGTGGGCGAGTCGGCCGCCCTTCTCTTCACCGCCGGCATGGGCATGAGCCTGAACAACTTCTTCGCCTCCCCCGATAATTTTATCCACTCCTCCGGTGCCAGCCTCACGGTGGCCTTGTATGTGTATGCCCGCGAGCGCGCCGAGTTTGACGTGGCCTTCGCCATTGCCGCCATCCTGATGCTGCTCACACTGATCATCAACCTGGCCGCCAAGCTGGTCGGCAAGCGGCTAAGAAAGAAACAAGGGTGAATCACATGAATGAGACTGAGAACATCATCCTCAAGGCAGAGAATCTGGACCTGTTTTATGGAGAAAACCATGCCCTGAAGGGCATCAATATGGACATCCCTGAGCGGCGCATCACCGCCCTCATCGGCCCCTCCGGCTGCGGCAAGTCCACCTTCCTGCGCAGCATCAACCGTATGAACGATCTGATTCCCTCAGTGCGCATCACCGGCTCATTGAACTACCGCGGGCAGGATATCTACGCCCCCGGCGTGGATGTGACTTGGCTGCGTAAACAGATCGGCATGGTCTTCCAGAAGGCCAATCCATTCCCCATGTCCATCTATGACAACATCGCCTACGGCCCCCGTACCCACGGGATCCGCAACAAGAGCCAGCTGGACGACCTGGTGGAGGAATCCCTGCGGGGCGCCGCCATCTGGGATGAGGTGAAAGACCGCCTGAAGAAGTCGGCGCTCGGCCTCTCCGGCGGCCAGCAGCAGCGCCTGTGCATCGCCCGGGCCCTGGCCGTCAAGCCCGACGTCCTCTTGATGGACGAGGCCACCTCCGCTCTGGACCCCATCTCCACCTCCAAGATTGAGGAACTGGCCGTGGAGCTGAAAAAGGACTACACCATCAGCATGGTGACCCACAATATGCAGCAGGCCACCCGTGTCTCCGACAAGTGCGCTTTCTTCCTGCTGGGTGAACTCATTGAGTATGGCGACACCACCCAGCTCTTCTCCATGCCTACGGACAAGCGCACGGAGGATTATATCACCGGCCGTTTCGGCTAATTTCCGTGCTCCGGTGGCGTCCGCTCCGCCTGGCCGGAAGCGGGCGCCTTTTTCTGGATTCCGACCATTTGAACGTGTATGTTTAAGGAGGTAATTCCTATGCGCAAAACCTTCGATGCCGAGCTCCACGAGCTGGGCACTGAGATGATCGACATGGCTGCCGCCGCCGAGGATGCCATCGACTTGGTCACGGCCTCTCTCACCTCTCCCGACCGGCAGCAGGCCCGTCAGGCCTTGGAACTGACCCACAGCATGGACCAGATGGAGCGGGACATTGAGAACCGCTGCCTGCGCCTGCTGCTCCAGCAGCAACCCGTGGCCCGAGACCTGCGCACCATCTCGGCCGCCCTGAAGATGGTCACCGACCTGGAACGCATCGGCGACCAGTGCGCCAACATTGCCGAGATCTCCATGCTCCTGGCCCAGAGTCAAGCCCTGGGCGGCGACATGACCAACATCCGCACCATGAGTCAAAAAGCGGGTTATATGGTCAAACGGGCCATCTTCGCCTATGTCAACCGGGATTCGGATGCGGCCAATGAAGTGGTGGGCCTGGATGACGAGGTGGATGAGCTCTTCCTGAAAGAAAAGCAAGAGCTGGTGGATCTGATCCTCAGCAACCGGGAGGCAGCCGACTGGGCCATCGACCAGATTATCATTGCCAAGTACCTGGAGCGGATCTCTGACCACGCCGTCAACATCGCCCAGTGGGCCATCTACTGCGTCACCGGGACCCTGCCCACTCCGGTCTAAGGAGGGAGCTCTCATGCCCAACGCCATTGTCGTCGTGGAGGACGACAGCAGTATCCGCGAGATGCTCCGCTACTATTTTCAGTCCACTGGGTACGACGTCCGGGCCTATGAGTCCGGAGAGGACTTTTTTGCCGCCGAGGCAGAGCTTACGCCCCCGGTCATCTACCTGCTGGATATCATGCTGCCCGGGATGGACGGGCTGGAGGTGCTCCGCCGCCTGCGCGCGGGGCGGGAGACGGCCGACGTTCCGGTCATCATGCTCACCGCCCGCACCGCCGAGATGGACCGGGTGGCCGGCCTGGAGAGCGGCGCGGACGACTATGTGGTCAAGCCATTCGGCCTGATGGAGCTTCAGGCCCGGATCAAAGCCGTCCTGCGCCGCACCCGCCGGCAGGAGAGCGGGGTGCTGCGCTGCGGCGAGCTGGAGGTGGACCCATCGGCCCGCACCGTCCGGCAGCGGGGCGAGCCGGTGGAGCTCACTTATAAGGAATTCGAGCTGCTGCGCCTGCTGCTCTCCCGGCGGGGCTCCGTCCTCACACGGGACGAGATCCTCCACGCCGTCTGGGACTACGACTTCACCGGCGAGACGCGCACGGTGGATATGCACATCAAATCCCTGCGCCAGAAACTGGGGGACGGACTGATCTCCACCGTCCGCGGCGTGGGGTATAAGATCGACTGAATGGCGGGGGTAACCTTCCATGAAAAAGCGTCTGACGATCACCACCTTTCTCATTGTTCTTGCCGCTCTGCTCATCTCCAATATTATGGGCGTCTGGTTCCTCTTCAGCCAGGAGCGGGAAGACGCCCGGGAGAGCCTGCACGAGCTGCTCGCCCTGGTGGATTATCAGGGGCTGGACCCGCAGGAGGCCGCGGAGCAGTTCCAGCAGGCCGCCCCGGACAAGCGCCTGACCATCATCGCCGCCGACGGCGTCGTTTTGGCGGATACCCAGGCCTCCGGCGCGCTGGAAAATCACTCCACCCGCCCCGAGGTGGCCTCCGCCCTTGCCAGCGGCTGGGGAGAGGATGTGCGTTCTTCCGATACGATGGGAGAGCCGATGCTCTATGTGGCCAAGCGTCTCACCGACGGTTCGGTGGGCCGGGCCTCTATGCCTCTCTCGTCCATTGACACCCTGGTTTGGAATAGCTTTTCCGGTTTCCTGGTGGCCTCTGCCGTGGCCCTGCTGCTGGCCTTGGCCCTGTCCCGGTATATGGCCCGGCGCACCCTGGCCCCTCTGACCGCCGTCAGCGACGCCCTGTCCCAGGTCCTCTCCAACCAAGCCCCCGCCAGCCTGGACCAGTACCGCAGCAATGATGAGCTGCGCCCCCTCCTGCGCTACATTGACAAGCTGATGGAGCGCCTGGGGGACTCCCTGCGCAGCCTGAAGGACGAGCGCAACAAAGTCAATTTGATCCTGGACTGCATGGACGAGGGGCTGCTCCTCCTGGATGGGCAGGATGGGCTCCTGGCCTGCAACCGGGCGGCCCGGGAGCTCTTCGGCGTGCCAGAGGGCTCGGGAGACCTGGCCGGCCTGCTCATTCACACCCGCAGCCTCCGCCTGCGGGAGGCCCTGGAGCGGTGCCATACCCAGAAAACCCCCGTCTTTCTGGATGTGGAAGACCTGCCTGAGCCCGGGCGTATCCTGCGCTTCTTTCTCTCCCCTGTCACAGGGCGGCAGTATGAGGGGCAGCAGGTGGGCACCTCCATCCTCATCTCCGACGTGACTGAGCTCAAACAGGCCGAGCGGGTCCGCACCGAGTTCACCGCCAACGTCTCCCATGAGCTCAAGACCCCTCTGACCTCCATCAAGGGCTTTGCCGATATGCTCTCCTCAGGCATGGTCACCGCCCCGGAGGATCAGAAGCGTTTCTCCTCCCTGATCGGGGTGGAGGTGGACCGGCTCATCGCCCTCATCAACGATATTTTAAAGATCTCAGAGCTGGACTCCGTGGCCATTGACCAGGAGGAGTGCTCCACTCCCCTTCTCTCCGCCGCCCAGGAGGCGGTGGCCCTCCTGGACCTGAAGGCCAAGGAGCAGAACATTACCCTCACGGTCACGGGGCAGGAGTGTACCGCCGCCATCTCTGCCGCCCGCTACAAAGAAGTGGTGCTCAACCTGGTGGAGAACGGCATCAAGTACAACCGGCCCGGCGGGTCGGTGACGGTCACCGTGGGTGAGGAGGGCAGCAGCGCCGTCCTCACGGTCATTGATACCGGCATCGGCATCCCTCCGGACTCCCTGGGCCGGGTTTTTGAGCGATTCTACCGGGTGGACCGGGGACGGGCCCGCAAGACCGGGGGCACCGGGCTGGGCTTGGCCATCGTTAAGCACATTGTGGCCCTCTATGGCGGCGAGGTCTCGGTAGCCAGCCAGCTGGATGTGGGTTCTACCTTCCGCATTACCCTCCCTCGGGTCTCCCCACAGGTTTGATTTTTCCTTCTGTTTCAGGCGCCGGACGGCAAGTTGCCGTCCGGCGCTCTTTTGGGCTCATATTCAGTGTACAAGCGGCCCGAAATACGGTATGATATGGAAAATGAGATCTATCCCGTATCTGGAGGTGTCCCCCATGCCGCTCCGCCGCCCCCATCGGGCCCTGCTCCCCAGCGCCCTGGTCATTGCACTGGCCTCCCAGCTCTCGGTCAACGTCTTTGCCCAGCGCTTCAATGTCTCCGTGGCCATCGTGTTGTTGCCCGTTCTGCTTTTCCGCACCCCTGACCTTCCGGTGTTCCTGACCGCTGTGCTGGCCGCGCCCGGCGTCTTCCTCCTGCGCTGCGCCGTGCAATGGCTCGCCTCCGGGACCCTGGCCGGCTGCTGGGCTGCCTACGCCCCGGAGCTTCTCTTTTATATCTGCTACGGACTGTTCTTCCGGCTTTACACTTGGGCGCGGCCCTTCCAGCCCCTGCGCTTTTCCACCTATCCGGCCCTGGTGGCGATTGATTTGGGCGCCAACTGTGTGGAATTGCTGGCCCGGGAGCTCTTCTACCTGCCTCTCCTGCTTCAGCTGCTCCTGCTGGCGGTGCTCCGGGCGGCGCTGGTGTGGCTGCTCATCCGCACGCTGGAAAATTACGGTTTCCAGGTTCTGCGAGGAGAGGACGTGGAGCGCTACCACCGCCTGCTGCTGATGACGGCCACTCTGAAGAGCGAGGTCGTCTGGATGGAGAAGGGCGCGGCCCTGCTGGAGAACACTATGAGCCGGGCATACCGCCTCTACAGCCGCCTGCGGGACCGGGAGCCTGAGGGAGCGGACGCCGGAGCCGCGCTGGCGATTGCCAAGGACGTCCACGAGGTAAAGAAGGAGTACCTGCTCCTCATGCGCGGGATCGCAGAGGCCCTGGAGCAGGATGCCGCCGCCCCGGGCATGGAGCTGGATGAGCTCTTCGCCGTCCTCACCCGCAGCGTACAGCGCACCGCCCGCGCCGCTGGGAAGGACGCCCTCTTCCGCCTGGAGCTGGAGGGGCATTTCTATACCACCCGGCACCACTACCTCATGAGCATCTTCCGCAATCTCTTTCTCAACGCCGTGGAGGCCGCCGCACCTGCTCAGACGGCCCACATTGCCGTGATCCAGCGCCAGGAGGGGGAACACTTCCTCTTCACAGTCTCCGATGACTGCGGCGGCATCCCCCCGGCCCGGATGTCCTCCATCTTCACGCCCGGCTTTTCCACAAAAATCAACTATGCCACCGGGGAGATCAGCCGCGGGCTGGGCCTGCCCATCGTAAAAGACTTGGTCGAGCAGGAGTTGGGGGGCACAGTGTCTGTGGTCTCCCGGGACGGCGGCACAGAATTCACCCTGCGTATCCCCATCTCAAAACTGGAGGGAATTTCATGCTCTTTTATCTGATTGACGACGACCCCGCCACCGTGGACGTGCTGCGCATGATTATCGAGGACAGCGGCATGGGCCGGGTGCTGGGGGTAGCCTCCAACGGTCAGGACGCTCTGGAGGATTTGGAGTATATGCGTCCGGATATCGCGGTGGTGGACCTGCTCATGCCCGGCATGGACGGCATTGAATATGTACGCCGCGCCCACGCCCGCTTCCCCGCGCTGCGCTTTCTCATGCTTTCCCAGGTGACGGCCAAGGATATGGTGGCTGAGGCCTATGCCGCCGGAGTGGATTTTTTTATTACCAAGCCGATCAACAGCGTGGAGGTGCTCAGCGTCCTGCAAAAAATGCGGGAAAATTTGTCTATGGACCGGATGCTGGGGCAGATGCGCACGCTGCTCCAGGGGGAAAGCGCTCCCCCCGCCGCAGGGGGCGACCCGAGCGCCGCGCTCCGGCAGCGGGAGGAGCGCTGGCGCGCTTCGCTTAACGGCATTCTCCACCGCCTGGGGATCAGCGGCGACCCCGCCTGCCGGGACATCACCCAGATCGTCCTCTATCTCTGTTCCCCCCAGGGCCGCCGGGAGCAGTATACGGTCTCTCAGCTCTGTGAGCAATTCAGCGACTCTCCCAAGGCCATGGAGCAGCGGGTCCGCCGGGCCGCCACCGCAGGCCTGGTGAACCTGGCCAACCTGGGCATTGAAGACTACAGCAGCGATGCCTTCACAGAATATGCCGGAACCCTCTATCACTTTGAACAGGTACGCCGGGAGATGGACTGCATCCGGGGCCGGATCGCCACCCACGGCCGGGTTTCTGTGAAAAAATTTCTCTATGCTCTGGCTGCCCTGTGCGGCGAGAGCGGTTAACACTGCAAGTCTTCGGTATTTTTACTAAAAATACTCCCTTCTTTTTTGCTTTATCTGACAAATTTCCATCTCCAGCTCATTTTTATAGAATTTTTTCTGTTACTTTCTGTTGTTTTGTGAAACTCGTCTATAAACTGAACGTATCTGTAAAACAGCCGAAAGAATTCGAGCAAGATGGAGGTATGCGTTATGACAACGATCCTTATTGGCCTGGGGCTGCTGCTGGTGACCCTGGCGGCCTTCTCCCTGTTCAGCATGAAGGCTCCCCTGGGCTCCAAGGCCATGTCGGGCATGGCCAACGCGGCGGTGGCCACCTTTCTGGTGGAGGCCATCCACACCTATATTTCGGGCAATCTGCTGGGCATTGACTTCCTGGGCGATGTAGGCGCCTCCTCGGGCAGCATGGGCGGCGTAGCCGCCGCCATTCTGGTTCCCATCGGCATGGGGGCTAACCCTGTCCTGGCCGTGGTGGCCGGCGTGGCTGTGGGCGGCTACGGCATCCTGCCCGGTTTTGTCGCCGGATATGCCGTGGGCTTCCTGGCTCCTCTGATTGAGAAATATCTCCCTGACGGCATGGACATCATCCTGGGCGCTCTGGTCATCGCCCCCATTGCCCGGGCCATCGCCTTTGCCTCCGACCCGGTGGTGAACACCGCCATGAACTACATCGGCGCCACCATCACCGCCGCTACCGAGCAGTCCCCCCTGCTCATGGGTTTCCTGCTGGGCGGCATCATCAAGATGATCTGCACGTCGCCTCTGAGCTCTATGGCCCTCACCGCTATGCTGGGCCTTACGGGCCTGCCCATGGGCATTGCGGCCATCGCCTGCTTCGGCGGATCCTTTACCAACGGCATCGTCTTCTACCGCCTCCGTCTGGGTGACCGGAGCAACATCATCGCCGTGATGCTGGAGCCCCTGACCCAGGCCCCCATCATCACCCGCAACCCCATTCCCATCTACGGCTCCAACTTCTTCGGCGGCGGACTGGCGGGCATGGGCGCCGCCGTGCTGGGCATTGTCAACAACGCCCCGGGCACCGCCTCTCCCATCCCCGGCCTGCTTGCCCCCTTCGCCTTCAACGACCCCGTGAAGGTCGTCCTGGCCCTGGTGATCGCCGCCATGGGCGGCTCTCTGGCCGGCTATGTGGGCAGCAGCGTATTCAAGCGCTTCCGTAAAATTTCCGTTCCCACACAGTCTCAGGCTGCCTGAACGCTGTCTTCAGACAAAAAAGCAAAGCCGCCGGAAGATCCGGCGGCTTTGTTGGCTTCTCAGGTCAAAGATACATTACTTCTCAGCGATAGCCTCGATTTCGCAGAGGGCGCCCTTGGGGATCTGCTTGACGGCCACGCAGCTGCGGGCGGGCTTGGAGGTAAAGTACTTGGCATAGACCTCATTAAAGGCGGCGAAATCGGCAATGTCGGCCAGGAAACAGGTGGTCTTGACCACCTTGTCCATGCTGGTGCCGGCGGCCTCCAGGATGGCGGCCACATTCTTGCAGCTCCACTCGGCCTGCTCCTCGATGGTGGCGGGCATCTCGCCGGTGGCGGGGTTCACAGGGAGCTGGCCGGAGGTGATGACGAGGCCGCCCACCTCATAGCCCTGGGAGTAGGGGCCGATGGCCGCGGGGGCCTTTTCCGTCGCAATGATCTTCATAGTTCATTTCCTCCTTGATCGTTGTGAGTAACGAATGGAAAATCGGGCGTTGCATAGCGCCTGTATGTCTATTATAAACGAATCGTCTCCATCCGGCAAGAGGGAAGTGGACAACCGCCGTCCACAGCCTTGACAAATGGGGCCGCGTCCCGTACAATGTCTCCCGACTGGTTCTCCACATCCAGTCCAAGCGCGGCGCAGCCGCGTTCGTTCGGCGGGCGGGAGCCCGATCCGTTCTCTAAACAAAAAATGGGAGGAAAACCAAATATGAAACGCTTCAACACCCGACAGATCACCATGTCCGCCATGGTGGCCGCCCTCTACTTCGTTCTCTGCTACTTTGGGAACATCTTCCAGCTCACTTTCGGGCCGGTCCAGGTCCGTCTAGGGGAGGCCCTCACCGTACTGCCCTTTCTCTTCCCGGCCACCGCGCCGGGCCTGGCTCTGGGGTGCCTGCTCACGAACATTCTCTCCCCCTACGGCCCCATCGACATGGTGGTGGGCACTCTGGCCACCGCCATCGCCGCCTTCTGGAGTGCGAAGATGCCCCGGTGGTATCTGGCCGGCCTGCCCCCCATCGTGATGAACGCCCTGCTGCTGCCCCCCATGTGGGCCTGGGCGGAGGCGGGGGCCCTGAACGGCGCCTTCTGGGCGGCCTATAGCTTCAATCTGTGGACTTTTGTGGTTGGAGAGGCGGTGGCCTGCTATGTATTGGGCACCATCCTGCTCAAGGCCCTGCCCCGGGTGTCCTTTTTCCGCTCCATGATCCCCGAGGGACGCCTGTCCACTCCTGGAGTGTAATGAGACGCGCCGTCTCCCGGTGGAGGGGAGGCGGCGCGCTTGCTTTCGCGCTTGGGGCTGGAAATTTCCCCTTCTCCATGGTACACTAGCCTTGAACCAATCCACGTCAAGGAGGTTATTCCATGAAAGTGCGCAAAGCGGTCATCCCCGCCGCCGGTCTGGGAACCCGGATGCTCCCCGCCACCAAGACGGTGCCCAAGGAAATGCTCCCCATGGTGGACAAACCGGTCATCCAGTATATCATTGAGGAGGCGGTGGCCTCCGGCATTGAGGATATCCTCATCGTCACCAACCGGGCCAAATCGGCCATGGACGACTATTTCGACTACTACCCCGAGCTGGAGACCCGCCTGCTTCAGGCGGGCAAGGAGAAGGAGCTCACTGAGGTGCGCCGGGCGGCGGACCTGGCCAATATCTTCTACGTCCGGCAGAAGCAGACCAAGGGCCTGGGCCACGCCATCTGGCGGGCCAAGCGCTTCGTGGGGGACGAGCCCTTCGCGGTACTCCTGGGCGACGACATCATGCGGGCGGAGAAGCCGGTGACCCGCCAGCTCATCGAGGGAGCGGAGAAGTATGGCGCCTCCGCCGTTGGGGTGCAACGGGTGTCCACCGAGGCAATCGTGAAGTACTCCTCCGTGAAGATCGCCCCCCTGGAGGAGCGGATCTACGCCGTCTCCGATATGAATGAGAAACCGCGGCCCGAGGAGATGTTCTCCAACTACGCCATTTTGGGCCGGTATGTACTCAAGTCGGACATCTTCGACATTCTGGAGAATCTAAAGCCGGGCTACGGCGGGGAGATCCAGCTCACCGACGGCCTGCGGGAGCTGTGCATGCGGGACAAGATGATCGCCGTGGACTTTGAGGGCCGCCGCTATGATACCGGCAACCTGAACGGCTTTCTGGAGGCCACCATCGACTTTGCCCTGGACCACAAGGCTACCGGTCCCTGGCTGCGCCGCTACCTAAAAGAGAAAGCCAAGCAGCTCTGACCCACCCAGAGCGCCCCTCCGGCATAGCCGGAGGGGCGCTTTTCAGTGTCCCGAGGTGGCCTTCAGGCCGATAATGCCGATGAGCAGCAGTCCGGCGAAAAAGAGCCGGGGCAGGGTCAGCGCCTCTCGGAAGAGCACGACCCCGGCGATGAGCGCTCCCACCGCCCCAATGCCTGTCCAAATAGCATAGGATGTCCCCAAAGGAAGCACCTTGGTGGCCTGAGCCAGGCACAGAAAGCTGGCCACCATGCCCAAAATCGTGAGGACTGTGTACTTGGGCACGGTAAAGCCCACCGAGTACTTCAGGCAAGTGGACCAGACTACCTCAAGAAGCCCCGCCACGATCAAGTAGAACCACGCCATATCCATTTCTCCTTTCAAAATAAAAAAGGCATCCTGCCCCCGTCTTCCATGGCCTGTCGACGTGGGTTAGATGCCTCCCCGCTTACCCGGCGGCAAGCGGTTTCCCGGTCATTTTAGCAGGACTGATCCGCCCTGTCAAGGGACATCCTTCCGTTTGGCAAAGAGCGTCTCCTGCCGTAAGCGGTAATAGAGAAGCCCTGTCCCGTCCGCCAGAAGCCACCCGATGGGCACTGACCACCAAATTCCCACCACCCCGATGGCCGGAATGGCCGACAGGGCATAGGCCAGCACGACACGGGTCCCCAAAGAGATGACGGTCAGCACCACTGACATCCCCGGCCGCTCCAGAGCCCGGTAGAGGCCATAGAGGAGGAACAGGCACCCGATGCCCCAGTAGAAGGCGCCCTCTACATGCAGGTACTGCACGCCAATGGCCAGAATCTCCGTCTCCCAGGGCTTGACAAAGAGGAGCATCAGCGGCCGGGCGAAGATCCAAACCGCCGCCGAGACCGCCAGGCAGAATCCCACTGAGAGCCCCACCGCCCGCCGGATGCCCTTGCGGATGCGCGCCGCCTTCCCCGCGCCGTAGTTCTGTGCCACGAAGGTGGAAAAAGCATTGCCAAAGTCCTGGACAGGCATGTAAGCGAAGGAGTCGATCTTCACCGCCGCGGCGAAGGCGGCCATCACCGGCGGCCCAAAGCTGTTTACCCGCCCCTGGACCATCAGAATCCCAAAATTCATCACCGACTGCTGCACTGAGGTGAGGACGGAGAACTGGGCGATCTCCCGCACCTGCTCCAGCCGGACCCGGCAGTCGCTCCGGCGCAGGCGCAGCCGGGGAAAGCGGACCCAGGTATAGAGCGCCAGCCCCACGCCTGAGACATACTGGGAGAGGACCGTCGCCTCAGCCGCGCCGGCCACGCCCCGCCGGAAGACCAGCACAAACACCAGGTCCAGGATAATATTCAGCACGGCGCTCACCGCCAAAAACAGCAGCGGCGCCACCGAGTTCCCCAGGGCCCTCAGCAGGGAAGCAAAGTAGTTGTACAAGAAGGTGGCCGCCAGCCCCCAGAAAATGACCCACAGGTATTCCCGCATCATGGTGTAAACGACGCCCTCCGCCTGGAGGAAGAGCAGGATGGGGTCCAGAAGCAGGAAGACCGCCCCATTCAGCGCCAGCGTCACCGCCGCCACCAGCAAAAAGGAGGCGGCCATGCTGCTGTGGAGTTTCTTCTCATCTCCTGCCCCCTGGCAGATGGAAAAAACCGCGCCGCTGCCCATACAAAGCCCCAGCAGAATGGAGGTGAGAAAGGTCATCAGCGTATAGGCCGAGCCCACCGCAGCCAGGGCGTCCGAACCCAGATACTGACCCACAATGAGGGTATCCGCCACATTGTAGCACTGCTGAAGCAGGTTCCCCGCCATCATGGGCAGGGCAAAGCGCAGCATCGTGCTGGTAATGGGCCCTTTTGTCAGATCTCCTTGCATAGTCTCCGTTCCTCTCCCTTCTCAATCCGCCAAGACAGTATAACATATCTGCCGTCCAAACGGAATTCCCTCCCTCCAACTCGAAAAAACTGAGGTTTTCCGAAAAAATACCTTGACAACTTCTGAAAATCCGATATAATAATATGGCTTGTGTAGATCACGGGCACAATCCTTGCTCCCGCTTCGGGCGGGGGCCATATGTCCATAAGGAGGTGCAACAAATGGCAAAGCTGAATGCAAATTATGAGGCCGTCTACATCCTCGATCCCACCCTGGGCGAGGAGGCTACCGCCGCTCTGGTGGAGAAGTTCAAGACTCTGGTGGAGAACAACGGCACGCTGGCCGAGGTTGACGAGTGGGGCAAGCGCCACATGGCCTATCCCATCAACGACTACACCGAGGGCTACTACGTTCTGATGACCTTTAACTCCGCTCCCGCTTTCCCCCAGGAGCTGGACCGCATTTTCCGCATCACCGACGGCGTGATGCGCTCCCTGATCATCTGCAAGGATGAGTAAGGAGGCAGCGTCATGCTGAATCGAATCATCCTCATGGGCCGCCTGACCCGCGACCCGGAGCTTCGCCACACCCAGACAGGGACCCCTGTGGCCTCCTTCAGTCTGGCGGTGGACCGGGACTTTAAGGACCGGAACACCGGCGAAAAGGCCACCGATTTCATCGATATTGTGGCCTGGCGGCAGACGGCGGAGTTTGTCTCCCGTTACTTCACCAAGGGCCGCATGGCCGTGGTGGAAGGCCGTTTGCAGCTGCGCGACTGGACGGACCGGGACGGCAACAAGCGCCGCAGTGCAGAGGTCGTGGCTGACAACGTCTACTTTGGCGATTCCAAGCGGGATGCCGAGGCAGCCGGCGTGTACGCCCCGCCCCCTCCGGCCGCCCCTTCCTATGGCGGATACAGCGCCCCCGCGGCGCCGGCTGCTCCCGCCTACTCCGCCCCTATGGGCGGCGATCAGTTTGCCGACCTGTCTGACGACGACGGAGAACTCCCCTTCTAAGAGGAGATTTTATTTGGATCATCAGCCGGATTTCCGGCTTGGCGGTCTCCGCCATTCCGCTCCGCGGGGCACTCCAGCCTGCGCGGAAGCACCGTTGAAAGGAGTCCTGAACCATGGCTATGGATAGAGAGCGTCCCCGCGGCCGCAAGCGCCGCAAGGTTTGTACCTTCTGCGTGGATAAGGTGGAGCACATCGACTACAAGGACGCGGCCAAGCTGCGCCGTTTCCTGTCTGAGCGCTCCAAGATCCTGCCCCGCCGCACCACCGGTACCTGCGCCATGCATCAGCGTCAGCTGACCGAGGCCATTAAGCGTGCCCGTCAGATCGCGCTGCTGCCCTTCGTGACCGACTAATTGTCGTCTTTGGAGCTCGGGCGGGGGCCAGAATTTTGGCCCCCGCTCTTCTTTTCTCCTCAGATCAGAAAAAATCGAAAAAAAGACTTGACTTTTCCTCCTGTCTTACGTATAATAGAATGTGTTCGGTGTGGTCTTGTTGGTCCTGCCGGTGTAATATGGGGGTATAGCTCAGCTGGGAGCCCGGTACAAGCGTGTACCAGCACCCCTCACCAAAATTGAAAATCGAAATCTTGTGCCTCTCCCATATATGGGGGTATAGCTCAGCTGGGAGAGCGCTTGAATGGCATT
>CALXCU010000117.1 GCA_944386885.1 uncultured Oscillospiraceae bacterium
GACGAAACTGCTGAGCAGCCGCTTGGTCCATTGTTTCATACATGTCCTCTCCTTTGTTTGATTTCTCGCAGGATGCCGCCGCATAGGACAGAAGAAATATTCTGTCCTGGTGGAATGCGATACCAGCTCCTGTAATTGTACATATTGTATCACACGGTACAAAAATATGCAACAATTTCCATATTTTTCGGCAAAAAGTTCAAAGCTGAACACAAATCTTGTCCAGCTCTCATTTTTCGCGCCCTTTTTTCCCAGGAAATGGGGCGCAGAAAGAAATTTTTCAGCTTTCTGCCCGTCAAAAGGCCCCCGCGCGGCGTCCCGGCCGGACAGAATATTTCTTCCGTCTAGCAGACCAGGCGCAGGGCGTCCAGGGCTTTTTGGTGCTCCGCGCCGGTGGTGATGAGGTAGATGCGGGTGGTGGAGAGGCTGGAGTGCCCCAGCACGTCGGCCAGCTGGGCCACGTCCCGGGTGCGGCGGTAAAACGCCCGGGCGAAGAGGTGGCGCAGGTTGTGGGGGAAGACCTTGGAGGGCGCCACCCCGGCCGCGGCGCAGACCGACTTCATCTCCGCCCAGATCTGCTTTCGGGACAGGGACCTTCCGCCCCGGGTGAGGAACACCTCGCCCGAGGTGATTTTTTTGCGTTTTGGCGTAGTTGAGCAGCTTCCGGCACAGTTTTTGGGGCAGAAGCACCGTGCGGATCTTCCCCTTCAGGGCGATGTCCGCCCGGCCCCGGCGCAGGGCCTCCACCGTAAAATACCGCACCTCGCTCACCCGCACGCCGGTGCTGCCGATGGCCTCCAGGAGGAGGGCCAGCCGTTCCCGGCCCTCCTGGCGGGCGGCCTCCACCAGGCGGAGGTACTCCTCCCGGGTGAGTTCCCGGGCGTCCTCCCGGAAGGCGGGGCGCTGAAGCCGGAGGGATTTGGCCCGGCAGTCCTCCCAGCCCAGGCAGGCGAAAAGGGCGTTCAGGGCCGCCAGCTTGCCGTTCACCGTCGCCGGGCAGCGCCCTGCCGCCAGCAGGGCGTTTTTCCACCCGCTCACCGCCTCGGGCGTGACCGCCCGGCCGCCCAGCCAGGCCAGGAATTGTCCCGCATCCCGTACATATTTTTCCACTGTGGCGCTGCTCCGCTCCCGGCGGACCAGCGCCAGCCGGAGCGCGTCCAGGTGGTCCTGCTTGAGTGCATAATCTTTCATTTTTGTTCCTCCCGCAGTCTGGTTTCCTCTATGTGTACCGCGGAGGGGCTCCCTTATTCCGGACAGGAAAAAAGCCCGCCTTTGACCGTATGCCAAAGGCGGGCGGATTTTATTTGGGCGGCTGGCCCTGCAAAGGGTTCCCCCGCGCTTCCGGTGAAAAGGGGGGCGGGGCGAGGCGGGCAAAGTAATCCCGGATGAAGGATACAACCTGCTGCTCTGCCGGCCGGAGGCTGTGCATGTCCCGGTGGATCAGGCACAGGTCCATCTCATTGAGCTCTCCGGCCCCGGCCAGAGGGATGGCGTGGAGAAGGGTGTTGTCTGCGCTCTCGTCCCAGCAGATGGCATAGCCGCTGAGAATGCTGACCATATTCTGCTCCAGGACGGCCTGCTTGATCAGGGGGACGTTGGAGAAGACCGTGATCCGGTTGCGCCCCTGGATAGGCTTGGTGGAGGCGATGGCATCCTCGCTGAGGGTAAAATGGGAGAGCAGAGCAAAGTCCAGATCCCGGAGGGTCCCCCGGTCGATCTCCGCCCGGGCGGAGAGGGGGCTGTCCCGGCGCATGAGGAGGTAGAGGTGGTCGTGAAAGACCTTGTGGACCTGGATCTGATATTTATTGGCGATGAGCTGGTATTCGGCGAAGGGGGCGGGCTGGAAATAAGTGAGGGCGATGTTGAACTCATTTTGCAGGATCTTGGCCCCCACCTGGCTGCCGGTGGTCTCGGCAATGAGCAGGTCGCTGCCGGGCGCCCCGTCCGGCGGCCTCATAGCCAGGCTCAGGGGCGTGGAGAGGCCGCAGCTGATGCTGGGAGAGCAGAGGAGCTGGACCTTCCGGCCATCCTCCTGGGGCTGACCGCCCAGGTGCCGGATCTCGTCGAAGCTGGCGGAGATCTCCCGGATCAGGCGCATCGCCTCCCCGCCCTCGGCCGTGAGCTCTAAGTGGTCCCGGTTGCGCAGAAAGATGGGGAAGCCCAGCTCCTTTTCCATCCGCTTCAGAATGGCGCGCAGGGTGGGCGGCTCAATAAAGAGCTCCCGGGCGGCGGCGGAGATGGAGCGGCACTGGTCGATTTTACAGAGGTAATCAAAATACTCCAGCTGCATGGCGGCGTCCTCCTAAAGAAGCCCTGTGGGTTCGGACGGGTGGGAGAACTCCCGAAAGTAATTCCGGATGCAGGAGCAGAGCACCCGCTCCTGGTAGCGGGGCCGCCGGTCGGACCGGTAGACAAGGCAGATGGACATCCGATGGGAGCCGTCAGAGGTAGAAAAGGGGACGGCTTGGCACGCCCGGGTCACGCCCTTCCGCGCGCGGATGGCGTAGCCCATGGATACGCCCACCATCCCCTGCTCCCGGACAGCGCGCACCATGGTGGACATATTGGGGAAATAGACCACCTGCGCGGCCTGTTCCTCCAGCGTGCCGAGGAAGGAGCGGTTGTGGGCGGTGCGGTACCCCGTCACCGTGGCCAGCCGCTCCCCGGACAGGTCGGCGGCCTGGACGGAGTCCCGCGCCCCGAGCCGGTGGCCGGCGGGCAGGATCAGGCAGGCGCGGTCCTGGTAGAGAACTTCTGTGCGGACCACGTCCCCCTCCTGGCGCTGGAAGGTCTCCACAAAAGAGGGCGGCATATGAGTCACGCCGATGTCGGCGCCGTTGCGTACAATATAGGGCCCCACGTCGGTGCTGCTCCACTCGTCGATGACCAAATCGCCCCGCAGCTCCAGCGCAGAAAACTGCCTGGACAGAGGGACGGCCAGACCGGCGTTGATGCAGGGGCTCATGAGCAGGCGAATGGGCTGGGCGTTATCCTCCTCCCGGCTCTTCAAGCTCTTGAGCTCCTCGAAGCGCACATCGATCTCCCAGGCCAGATCCATCAGCCGCTCCCCCTCCGCCGTGGGTGTGACGCCGGTGGGGGAGCGGAGAAAAGCGGCGAATCCCAGCTCCTTTTCGATGGCTTTGAGAATGGAGCTCAGGGTAGTCTGGCTGATGTGGAGCGCGTGGGCGGCCTTGGAGATAGAGCGGTGATGGTAAATCTCAAGAAAGTAGTGCAGGTACTCCGGCCGCATAGGCTTGCCTCCCTTGCTGGAATGAGCCTATTTTAGCATGTCTGCGCCGGGCTTTCAATGGGGAGGCACTTAGCCCAGCAGAAGGGCAAAGATGGAAAAGACCGGGATCGAGACGACCAGGACACAGGCGCAGCCAAAGAGAGTCACCTTTATACGCATGGCGCCGTTGGGCAGGGATTCCTGGGAGTGGAAGATAGAGGCGGGGGCAGAGGCGCCGGGGAGGACCATGCCGATGCCGATGATGTAGATCAGGGCAGCTCCGGCAAACTGGGGATCCATGCCGCTCTGCATGACAAAGGGGGCAATGATAGGAATCATGGCCGCACCAAAGGCAATGTTGGAGCCCACGTTGGTGAGAATAATGCTCAGGATGATGGTGAAGACCAGGATAAACAGAGCGCTCTGTCCCTCAAAGATGGGGGAGAAGACACCGGAGAGCCAGGGGACGATGCCGGTGGCATCGCTGGTAACGGCAGTGGCCACGGGCAGCGTGACCGCGCACATGAAGATGACCTGCCAGCTGATGGCGGTATCTTTTACCTCGCTGAAAACAATGCAGCCCTTGCCATCGCCCTCGCCGCTGGGCATAATCAGCAGCACGGCCGCACCCAGGCAGAACACGCCGGCCACAGTCAGGGTGTTGTTGATAAAGTTGCCAAAGGCCGTATTGGGGAGGGTGCTGCCCAGGATGACCGCCACGACGGTGATCAGGTACACAATGATGATCCGCTTGGAGCGGGGGCGCAGGCGTTTGCTCTCCTCGCCCAGCTTCTCCACGTCAAAGGCCTCCATGATGCTGTAGTCCACATGGAACACATACTTGCTGGCCAGAACGTAGAGGGTCAGGATGAGCACGGTACAGATACCGGTCATCACGCCCATAAGGCCGAAATTGAGGGGCTGCCCGGTCACACTCACCCAGGTATCGGCCAGGCCCAGCATCCAGCTCTGGTAGGGGATCATGCCGCCGCCCAGGATGGTGCCCAGCAGGATGCCCCCCATGCCCACATAGCGGAAGGAGCTGTTCTTGGGATAGCCGCAGGAGTCGGCGATATCGTTCCAGATGGCGTAGAGCAGGATGGCCAGAGGGATCTGGTTGATCACCACGGCGGAGAGGCCAAAGAGGGTGATGAAGGCCCAGACATAGAGCAGGGGCTTGCCCTGGAAGATCTTCTTCGTCAGGGACCAGCGGATGAACCACTTGCCAAAGCCATAGTGAGTCAGCGCGCCCGCAGCAATGAAGCAGACGATGGACTGGAAGACCACGGTGTGGCCCATCATGGAGGTAATGGCCTCCCCCATGGTGGTGTAACCCGAGATGCCGTAGGCCAGAATGGCAAACAGAGAGGGCCAGACCACGTCACAGGTGGAATAACCGTAGACCACACCCAGGAACACGCCGAGGATGCGCATGCCCACCGGCGTCAGAGTGGCGAAGGGCGGCAGGAAGCCGAAGCCAAACATGAGCGCCAGGGTAATGATGATGTTGATGATATAGGACGGGCTGTAATGCTTCTGGACCAGAGTCTTTGAAATCGTTCCCATTCTCTTAAACTCCTTTTTTCCGCACAGACCGCCCGCCAACGGCGCGAGCAGGTCCAGCTGACGGTAAACACGGGGAAAACTGTGTTAAAGAGCGCTTACCCCGCCGGGAGCCTGTTTTTGAGAACCCTGCCTCCTTCTTGGATCGGGCCCCATTTTAGCACGGTCTATGCCGGTTGGGAAGCCCTCCCAAGCGCCCTGTTTTTCGCAATAGGGTAACGAATTTCATATTTTGACAAGGCGAATTTTGTATGCTTTACTGAAAGACGTTAAAGAGCGCACGACCTCTCCGGACATCCTCTGCGCCAGCCCTTGGCGCAGAACAGAGAATACGGGAAACAGCGCCGGCCCTGGTTCTCTGCATAGAGGAATCCCGCCCATGATCTGCGGCGCTGAGAAAGGAAGCGGTTGCTATGTACGGTTGGAGAGCCAAAATTGGACTCATTACCCCCCTGAGTGAGAACGCGGAACACGCCTTCCACATTTACGCACCCGAGGGGGTCTCCTTTGCCTCCATGAAAATCGCCTTCCCCGGCCCCACTCCGGAGGGACTGGCGATTCTCACGGATCAGCTGGAAAAGACCGCCGCCATTTATCGGGATTATAACGCCGACCTGGTGGTCTTTGGCTGCACCTCGGGCAGCTGTATCCGCGGCATCGGCTGGGACCAGGAGTGCATCCGCCAGATCGAGCGGGCCAGCGGCAAGCCCGGCCTGACCACCAGCACCGCCGTGCTGGAGGCCCTCACGGCGCTGGGGAGCAAAAAAGTAGCCGTCCTCACGCCCTATCCCGAGGCGACAAACGAGGCCGAGCGGAAATTCCTGGAGGACAACGGCTTTGCCGTCACCAGCATTGTCGGCATGGACATGTCCCAGTACATTGGGGAGAAGGGGGTGCGCTTTGAGGAGACCGACGAGTACTTCCTCTACCGCAATGTGATGAAAATGGATCTAAAGGGGGCCGACACCTTTTTCCTGAGCTGTATGGGCCTGACGACCCTGGAGATCATCGATAAACTGGAGACGGCCCTGCAAGTGCCGGTCCTTACCAGCCATCAGGCCACCCTCTGGAGCGCCCTGCGCCGCTGCCGGGTCAACGATAAGCTTCCCGGCCTGGGAAGACTGTTTCATATTTAAATACCAGCCGTCTGAACATAGAAGGAGGATGCGATATGGGTTTTAACTATCACGGAATTACGACGGATATGACCAAGCAGCTGTGCCATTTCGTCAAAACGCTGCGGTATGAGGATATCCCGCCGGCCGTCATCGAGCGGGCCAAGATGATGGTCATGCAGACGGTGGGCGTGTGCCTGTGCAGCGCCGGGCTCAAGCAGGTCCAGGACGCCATCGCCATCTCCAAGGAGATGTCCCCCAGCAGCAAGGGGGAGGCCACCCTCTGGGCGGACGGCAGCAAGGTCAGCTGGGAGGCCGCCGCCTTCACCGCCGGAACCATGGGCGACACCCTGGACTGGGAGGACTGCTCGGTCACCGGGCACCCCTCCGCCGGCGTCATCCCCACCGCCGTCATCGCCGGCGAGGTGCTCCATAAGAGCGGCAAGGACGTCCTCACCGCCATTGTGGCCGGCTATGAGGTCTACCAGCGGGTGGCCCTGGCCGGGGCGGGCAATATCGTCAGCTACAACATCTTTGGCTGTCTGCCTGTGCTCATGAAGCTGCTGGACCTGTCCGAGGAGCAGATGAACCAGGCCTTCGGCATCGGCACCGCCTGCTCCATCATTCCCGCCAACGTCCACGAGATCACCATGTCCGACTCCCTCAACTATCTCTACGGCTACCGGGCGGAGAACACGGTCACCATGATCAAGACCGCCCTCTACGGCATCGAGAACATGGAGGACGCCTTTGACGACCCCACCGCTTACCTGCGCCACATGCTCTATCAGGAGCCCGAGTGGCTGACCAAGGAGCTGGGCGAGCGCTGGATGATGATGGACAGCATCCTCGTCAAGCACTGGCCGGCCAACGTCTTTGTCCAGACCTACGCCGAGCTGGCCGCCCGGCTGGTCACCAAGTACAAGTTCAACCCTGACGAGGTGGAGGAGATCATCATCCGGCCCTCGGTGGCCTTCCGCCACTGGTACTCCGAGACGGGCTATGAGTCCATCACCCAGGCCCAGTTCTCCATCCCCTACTGCACCGCCTGCGCCATGTACCACCCGGAGCCCGGCGCCGTCT
>CALXCU010000118.1 GCA_944386885.1 uncultured Oscillospiraceae bacterium
ACTGGCGCAAAGTCCACAAGCGCTACGGCTATGTGGAGATCTCCACGCCCATGATGCTCAACCGCAAGCTCTGGGAGCGCTCGGGCCACTGGGACCACTATAAAAACAACATGTACACCACCGTCATCGACGGCGAGGACTTCGCCATCAAGCCCATGAACTGCCCCGGCGGCATGCTGGTCTATGCCAGCGAGCCCCACTCCTACCGGGAGCTGCCCCTGCGGGTGGGCGAGCTGGGCCTGGTCCACCGGCATGAGCTCTCCGGCGCTCTCCACGGCCTGTTCCGGGTGCGCTGCTTCACCCAGGACGACGCCCATGTCTTCATGACCCGGGAGCAGATGAAGGACGTCATCCAGGAGACCGTGCGCCTCTTTGACGAGGTCTACTCCGTCTTCGGCCTGAGCTACCAGATCGAGCTCTCCACCATGCCCGAGGACCACATCGGCACTGTGGAGGAGTGGGAGCACAACCAGGACATCCTGAAAAATGCCATCCTTGAGATGGGCAAGGAGTTTGTCATCAACGAGGGCGACGGCGCCTTCTACGGCCCCAAGCTGGACTTCCACCTGGCCGACTCCCTGGGCCGCACCTGGCAGTGCGGCACCATCCAGCTGGACTCCCAGCTGCCTGAGCGCTTTGAGCTGGAGTATATCGGCGAGGACGGCCAGAAGCACCGCCCCGTCATGATCCACCGGGTGGTGCTGGGCTCTATCGAGCGCTTCATCGGCGTCATTACCGAGCACTTTGCCGGGGCCTTCCCCGCCTGGCTCGCCCCCGTGCAGGTGAAGGTGCTGCCCGTCACCGACCGGGCTCTGGAGTACGCCAACTCTGTGGCCGCCAAGCTGGAGGCCCAGGGCTTCCGCACCGAGGTGGACCACCGCAGCGAGAAGATCGGCAAGAAGATCCGCGAGGCCACCCTGGAAAAGGTCCCCTATATGCTGGTCGTGGGCGACCGGGATATGGAGAAGGGCACCGTCTCCCCCCGCCACCGCACGGGCAAGGACCTGGGCGCCATGGACCTGGACGCCTTCTCCGCCCTCCTCAAAGAGGAAGTGGAGACCATGGCCATCAAGTAATCCCTCCTGCAAAACCGCAGCCGCCCCGGCGCTCCAAAAGAGTGCCGGGGCGGCTATCTGCCGTTATCCTGTGTAGACATACACGTCCGGGCTGGTCTGGTGGACCAGGTCCGCCAGGGCCTGCATCTCCGCCTGAGTCGGTTCCCGGACCTTTTCAAAGAAATAGATCGTGATCCCGTCGGATTCCAGGGTGTAGGTCTCCTCCAGCCGCCGGTAGGCCCCCGCGATGGTCTCCCCCTCCAGAAGGCTGTAGGCCGGAGCCCAGACGGCCTGCTGCTCATCCTCCCCCAGGTGGAGCTGGATGGGGTCAGCCACCGCCAGAATGTCGCAGGTATACAGAGCCGGACCCACCCCGTCCCGGGAGTCCACCTCCGAGAGGGTGACCAGGTAGCTCCGGTCCACATCGGACACCCGGCCCGCCCCCAGGGAGTCCTCCGAATAGCGCAGCAGGCTCACATTCAGGGTGAAGGAGGAGGAGAGCAGGCCCACCTTCTTCCCCTCCGCGCCGAACTCGTCCAGCCGCCGCAGCAGGCCCACCACTTCCCAGGCGTCCTCCCGCACCGGCGGGGCATAGGAAAAAGTGGGCAGGGGCATGAAGAGGGGGTACTCCTGGATCACGGTGCCCTGGGTCCGGGGCAGGGCGGGGCTCACCGCTGTGGGCGCCACCGCCGCCGCCACCGCCAGGGCCCCCAGCCGCCCGCAGTCCGCCAGGCGGTCGAAGCCCAGGATCAGCAGGCAGGCCAGGGCCGGGGCATAGAGCAGCAGATGCTGCTGCCCGTGGCTCTGGACCTGGACGAAGAGCAGAAAGCACACCACCGGCTCCAGGAGCAAGAGTACGCCCTGCCGCCGCTCCCTCCTGCCCAGGGCCAGCCACAGCCCCAGGGCCAAGGCGATGAGGAGCAGCCAGATGCCGTAGTAGCGGAAGAGCATTCGGAAATCCACCCCCAGCCCCAGGCCATAGGCGGCATATTGGGCCGCATAGTCGGCCAGCAACCGCTGGGAGACAAAGGTCTGGAGGAAAAAGAGCAGTGGAAAGGCCATCCCGCACAGATAGCCCAGCACCGGCGCCGCAGAGCGGCGGAACAGCAGGCACTCCACGGCCAAGGCCAGGAAAAAGCTCAGGGCAAAAAAAGCGTACCACCGCCGCAGCACCACGGCCAGGGCGCAGAGCACCCCGATGAGCAAAAAGCGGGAAAAGCGGCCCTTCCCCTTCTCCCGGAGGGAGAGCATCAGGGCCAGCGCCGCCGGAATCACACCGGCAATATCCACAAATCCGGTCACCGCGGTGTAAAAGAGGGAGGGCAGGCCAAGGATGGCCGCCAAAGCCAGCCACAGCCCGGGCCGGCGGCGGCTGCGGGCAAAGGCCCACAGCAGGGCCAGCAGGGGAAAGAGGCAGAAATTCCCGATGGACATGAGGTACACCCGCCGGGAAGACCCAAAGAGCAGGGCCAGGGGCACGCACAGCAGCCCAATGGTGTCGTTGTAGTCGCTGGTGAAGATGGACTCATAGACCTGCCGCAGAGCGGCGGCCACCCCCTGGCCGCGGAAGGTCTCGGCCAGCGCATAGGTACTGCGCCAGTAAATAGCGCTGTCCCAGCCGTAGAGGGTCTGACTGCCCGAGGCATAGGCAAACACCGCCAGATTCACTGCCAGCCACAGCCCCAGCAGCGTGAGCCAGTCCCGCCGCCGCAGGCCCAGCAGCCACCTGGCCAGGCCGGGCACGCACTCCCTCAGGGCGAAGAGCAGGTGGAGCAAAAAGACGCCCAGCAGCAGCCCCGCACCCAAAAGCGCCAGAAAATTCCCCCAGGCGGGCAGAACCGTGCCGCTCCCCGCCAGGGCGTCGTCCAGGGTCATTCCCCGCCAGCGCAGACAGGCCGCCGCGCTCAGGGCGTACACCCACCAGCGCCAGGGGCGCTCCCCCAAAGCCCAGCGGCACAGGTGCCCCCGCACCGCCGGGGCCAGCCGCACCCCCAGAAGGGCCAGCGCCGGCCCCAGCAGGAGCATGGGTCCCAGCGGCAGGGCCAGCTCCCACAGCTGAACCAGGAAGGCCCGCAGCCGTACCGCCAAAACAAGCCCGATCAGCCACCCGGCACCAAAATAGCACCGCCGGGCAGGCCGGAAGGTCTTCAATTCCCGCCGTCCCATCGCTCCTCCTCTCCCGGAAAGAAAATGCCGCGGAGCGTTCTGCCCCGCGGCGCTGGGGTCTTGATGCTACGCCTGCTTGGCGTCCTGCTCCTGATCCACCCCATCGAAGATGCCCTTGGCGCTGGCGCACAGCCCGGCCAGAGCCTGGATCTCGCTGGGGACAATGATCTTGGTGGCTTTCCCGTTGGCGGCGGCCTGGAAGGCCTCCAGGGCTTTGATCTTAAGCACGCCCTCCCCGGGGTTGGCCTCGTTGATGAGGCGGATGGCGTCGGCGGTGGCCTGCTGGACCTTCAAAATGGCCTCCGCCTGGGCCTCGGCCTCCAGGATCTTGGCCTGCTTGGCGCCCTCGGCCTGGAGAATGGCCGCCTGCTTGGCCGCGTCGGCCCGGAGGATGGCGCTCTGCTTCTCGCCTTCAGCCACCAGGATCTGGGACTGCTTCTGGCCCTCAGCCTGGAGAATGGCCTCCCGGCGCTCCCGCTCGGCCCGCATCTGCTTCTCCATGGACTCCTGGATGTCCCGGGGGGGCATGATGTTTTTCAGTTCCACCCGGTTGACCTTGATGCCCCAGCTGTCGGTGGCCTCATCCAGGATGGCCCGCATCTGGGTGTTGATGTGGTCCCGGCTGGTAAGGGACTGGTCCAGCTCCAAATCGCCGATGATATTGCGCAGCGTGGTGGCCGTCAGGTTCTCAATCGCCCCCATGGGATTCTCCACGCCGTAGGTGTAGAGCTTGGGGTCGGTGATCTGAAAGTAGATGACCGTATCGATCTGCATGGTCACATTGTCCTTGGTAATCACGGGCTGGGGCGGGAAGTCCACCACCTGCTCCTTCAGCGAGACCACCTTCGCCACGCGCTCGATGAAGGGGATCTTCAGGTGGGGGCCCACCCCCCAGATGGCCCGGAACGCCCCCAGGCGCTCGATAACATAGGCCTTGGACTGCTGGACAAATTTCACGTTGACCACCAGAATGGCCAGGATCAGCACGCACAGGATGGTAATAATAACAGGTCCCATAGTAATACTCCTCTCTGCTCGCTTTGCTTTCTTTTCCCCATTAGGTACGCGCGCCCGCCGGGGTCTTGGCCGGCTCCACCAGGAGCTTGACCCCCTCGATGCGCACCACGGTGACCTGCTCCCCGGCGGGGATGGCCTCCCCCGCCGTGCTGCGGGCAGTCCACACCTTGCCCAGCACCTGCACCGCGCCGGTGCCCGCCAGATTGTCCACCGCCTCGGTCACCACTCCCCGGGCCCCGATGACCCGGTCGGCATTGGTGGGCTGCGCCCGCCCGGAGAGCAGCCGCCGGCTCATGGGCCGCAGCGCCGCCAGGGAGGCCGCCGAAACCACCAGGAACACGGCGATCTGAACCCAGATGTTGTCCACCGCCAGGGAGACCAGCACAGCCGCCAGGGCCCCCAGGGCAAACCACAGGGACACCAGGCCCACCGTGACGCCCTCTACCACGAGGAACAGCACCATCACGATCAGCCAGATGACGCTTGGGTGCAACACGATCGATCCCTCCTTGCTTCCGGGCTCCCGGCCCGGTGCCCCTATCTTACCATATTCCCTCCGGAAATACCAGTGTATTCCCCTGGAAAATCATTTACCGCTTCCCTGTCCCTGTCACAGAAACTGTGGAAAAGCATTGCCTATCGGCGGAAAATGGACTATACTGGTGATAAACGCCGCCCGGGTTTCGGACGGCAGTCTCATCAGGAGTGTGTATTATGGCGAATCTGCAACTGGCCGTCCCCACCCTCTTCGGCCTGGAGGGCCTGGCTGCCGGGGAGCTGCGCCGCCTGGGGCTGAAGGAGGTCCGCGCCGAAAACGGCCGGGTCTTCTGTGCCGCCGTCCCCGCCGATGTGGCCCGGGTCAATTTGAACCTGCGCACCGGGGAGCGGGTGCTGCTGGTACTGGGGCGTTTTCCCGCCGGGGACTTCGACGCCCTCTTCGAGGGGACCCGCGCCCTGCCCTGGGAGGATTTTATCCCCCGGACCGGGGCCTTCCCAGTCAAGGGCCATTCTCTCAACTCCGCCCTGCACGCGGTGCCCGCCTGCCAGTCCATCATCAAAAAGGCGGTGGCCGCGCGCTTGGGCGCCAAGTATGGTGTGGAGCACCTGCCAGAGACCGGGGCTCTCTACCAGATCCAGTTTTCCCTGATGAAGGACGAGGCCGTCCTCATGCTGGACACCAGCGGTCCAGGCCTCCACAAGCGGGGCTACCGGGCGGTGGGGGTGGCCGCTCCCCTGCGGGAGACCCTGGCCGCGGCCATGGTGATGCTCTCCCACTACCGGGGGAAGGACCCCTTCTGCGACCCCTTCTGCGGCTCGGGCACCATCCCCATTGAGGCTGCCCTCATCGCCCTGAACCGGGCCCCGGGGCTAGATCGCTCCTTCGCCGCCCAGAAGTGGGACTGCCTCCCCTCCCGGGTGTGGATGGACGCCGCCCAGGAGGCCATGGACCGGGAGTTCCACGGCAGATACGACATCTGGGGCGGAGACAGCGACCCCGCCGCCATCCGCATCGCCCGGAGCAACGCCGTCAAGGCGGGGGTGGAGGACTTGGTCCGCTTTGAGGTGGCCGACGCCCGGCAATTCCGGCGGGACGCCCCTTCCGGACGGGTGGTCACCAACCCGCCCTATGGAGAGCGCATTCTGGAAAAGAACGAGGCCGAGGCCCTCTACCGTGCCTTCGGCCAGGCGGTCCGGGCGCTGCCCTCCGGGTGGAACGTCAGCGTTCTCTCCTCCCACACCGAATTCGAGCGCACGTTCGGCCGCACCGCCGGCAAGCGCCGCAAGCTTTACAACGGCATGCTCAAATGCGATCTCTTTCAATATGAGCCCCACTGTGAACCGCGGAGAAAGGAGGGCCCCTGATGGGACTTTGGAGACGGGTCTCGGCCCTGCTGTGTGCGGCGGTCCTGTGTCTGGCCCTGCCGGGCCCCGCCGCCCTGGCCGCCGCGCCGCCGGAGGGCACCATTATCTGGGGCTACCAGGAGGGCATGGCCAAGGCCCAGAGCCGTGACGGCCTCTTCGGCTTTGCCAATTCCCAGCGGGAGATCGTCATCCCCATGATCTACACTTCGGTGCTGGACTTCCATCTGGGCCTGGCCCAGGTGCAGCTCAACGGCCGCCTGGGGGTCATCCGGCAGGACGGGACCTACCTCATCGCCCCGGAGTATGACACCCTTTCCCATATGGACGCCGGGCTCTACATCGCGCAGAAGGGCACCAAGTGGGGGGTGGTAAGCCTCCTGCCCTTCCCAAGCGGCGAGGGAGAGGTCACCCAGGTCTTCTATGACTTCGTCTACGACTCGGCCCAGTTCACCCAGGTGGGAGGAATGGACACCCTCATTCTCACCCAGGGGGAGAACCGCACCCTGGTCCCCTATTACCAGATCACGCAGCTCATGCTGGAGCGGCAGGTCCCCTCCGCCCGCTTCCCCCTGACCCGGGGGCTGCTGCCCGATTTCCAGGACGTATCCCCCCGGGATTGGTTTGATGTGTGGGTGGACCTGGCCTATAACCTCGGCCTCATGGAGGGGACGGGGAGCGGCAATTTCTCTCCCCACGCCACCATGACGGTGGCCGAGGCCATCCAGCTGGCCGCCGAGATGGAGAGCCGCCAGACCGGCGACAATTTCCACACCCAGCCTCCCGCCGGCGGGAGCAGCTGGTACCGGCCCGCCGTGGACTACTGCATCGCCAGCGGCATCATCGGCCCGGTCGAATTCTCCGATTACACCCGGGCGGTGACCCGGGCGGAGCTGGCCCACATCTTCGCCTCCACGACTCTGGCCCGCACCCTGCCCCAGGTCAATGATCCCGCCCAGGTCAAGGCGGCCGTCCCCGACGTCTCAGAGGGGGACTACGCCTCGGAGGAGATCTACGGCCTTTATGCCAAGGGGATTCTGGCCGGTACCGACAGCAGCTTTACCTTCCGTCCCAACGCGCCCATTACCCGGGCGGAGGCCGCCGCCATGGCCGTCCGCCTGGCCCGGGCGGAGCAGCGCATCACCCTGTTTTGAGTCCGCATCCATGAGCTCTCCAGCTGAAAGTCTGCTAAAAATCAGACGCTCTCCAGGCCGAAAATCAGCCTGGAGAGCGTTTTTGACTTTTCTGAAAGGGAGATTTTGCGAGAAAATGAGCGTATTCTCTCGATTGAGCGAGCTTTTAGGAGTTCTTACTCCTCTCTTTTTTAGAATTCACAGAAAATTCAAAAATTAGGACTTGCGCAAATGGCAAAGTGCGTATATTATAATAAGCAGGTTAGCACTCAAAAGAAAAGAGTGCTAAACGCAGGCTTTGTTTGATACAATCATCACATATAAGGAGGAACCCGTTATGAAACTCAAACCTTTGGCTGACCGCGTCGTCCTGAAGATGGTGGAGGCCGAGGAGACCACCAAGAGCGGCATCATCCTCACCGGCGCTGCCAAGGAGAAGCCCGAGGTGGCCGAAGTCATCGAGGTCGGCCCCGGCGGAAACGTGGACGGCAAGGAGGTCGTCATGACCGTCAAGGCCGGCGACAAGGTCATCACCAGCAAGTACTCCGGCACCCAGGTCAAGGTGGACGGCGAGGAGTACACCATCGTGCGTCAGGGCGACATCCTGGCCATTGTCGAGTAAGCAGCAGCCGCTACCCAGGCTGTATCCATTCATCTCATTCTTGGAGGTAATTTATTATGGCTAAGATTATTTGCTACGGTGAGGA
>CALXCU010000119.1 GCA_944386885.1 uncultured Oscillospiraceae bacterium
GAGCTCCCCCTCGGGGGCGAAGTAGATGTGGCGCTCCACGTCGCTGAGGGGCAGGCCCAGGGCGGCCCCGGCGGGGGAGACGTGCTTGAAAGAGGCGGCGGCGGGCATGCCGGTGGCCTTTTTCAGGCCCTTGACCATCTGCCAGGAGTTGAGAGCGTCCATAAAGTTGATGTATCCCGGCTTGCCGTTGAGGACCTTCAGGGGGAGCTCGCCCTCCTCCATGAAGATGCGGGCGGGCTTCTGGTTGGGGTTGCAGCCGTATTTCAGTGCCAGTTCCTTCATTGATACCAGCACTCCTTACGCAGTGAGATTGCGGATAACGCTCTGGGATTCGCCGCTCTCCAGGTCGATGTAGCGCACAAAGAGGGAGACCTTGTTCTCCCCGTTGAGACTCTCCCACAGGGCGCCGGCGCAGGCCTCCGGGGTGGCCCAGGGGAGGGCGACGGGCCGGGGCTCCCCCTCAAAGGAGGGCAGGGGATCTCCGTCCCCCTCGTAGGTGTGGAGGAAGCGGCCCTCCCCGGCCCTGGGGGCGTCGTACTTGAAGAAGTAGCGGCAGCAGCAGACGGGGTCGCCCCGGTCGCTCTTGAGGATGGACAGGGCGTAGCTCCCGTCCCCCTTTACCAGGCCGGAGATCCGGGGGGTGTAGTTGGGCCCGTCGGGCTCAAAGGTGCGGGTGCGCAGGGCCTGGGCAAAGCTCTCTCCGGCGGCGAGACCGGCCCGGATGGTGTCGGTCTGGTCGCCGTTGGTGACGATGGTGCAGTCCCCGAAGCGGCGCACGGGGGCGTAGATGATGAGGGAGGGGTCCTCCAGCTTGGCCGGGTCAAAGGCCTGGGTGCGGATGCCGTCGGGGGTCTCCACAAAGACCCGGTTGCGGCTGTTGGCGCTGCGGCCCATGATGAAGTAGGCGATGATGGCCTTGGTGTTGTCGGCGCTGCGGCCCAGGACGATGCCCCGGCCGGGGTAGGAATTGTGCGCGAGCAGCTCGTTGAGATCCAGTGTGTTCATAGCAATCCTCCTTGCTCTGGCGGTAGGGCCACGAAAAAGGGCGCACCACGTTCCGAAAAACGGGTGCGCCCAGACGGTCGGCAGTTTCGCGGCGATACTCCCCGTGGTCCCTCCACTTCCGTCAGTCATATCGCCTTTTCATCTTATCATACCCGGCGCGCCCCTGTCAAATCCCGCTTGGATTTTTTAGAAAATGTGGACGGTGCGTCCCTCTACCCGCAGGCGGTCCTGACAGAAGAGGGACACGGCCCGGGGCAGGAGCTGCCACTCGGCCTGTTCCATGACCCGGCGCTGGAGGGTCTCCGGCGTGTCGCCGGGGAGAATGTCCACCGCCTTCTGCAAGACGATGGGTCCGCCGTCGGCCTCCTCATTGACGAAGTGGACGGTGGCACCGGTGACCTTCACGCCGTAGGCCAGGGCCTGCTCGTGGACGTGGAGGCCGTAGGCGCCCTTCCCGCAGAAAGAGGGGATGAGGGCCGGGTGGACGTTGAGAATGGCGTTGGGGTAGGCCGCCACCATCTCGCCGGTGAGGATGTGCATGAACCCGGCCAGCACCACCAGGTCGATGGACAGCTCTTTCAGCTTCTTCACCAGGGCCACCGTCATAGCCTGGTTGGAGGGGTAGTCTTTCCGGGAGACCACATAGCCGGGGATACCGGCCAGCCGGGCCCGCTCCAGGGCATAGGCGTCCGCCCGGGAGGAGATCACGGCGCTCAGGACGCCGCCCCCCAGCCCGCCCCGGGCCTGGGCGTCGATGAGAGCCTGTAAATTGGTGCCGCCCCCGGAGACCAGGACGGCGATCTGTTTCTCCCCCATGGCCTACACCAGCTCCACGCCGGCGCCGCCGGGGACCACTTCGCCCACCTGGTAGGCCTGCTCTCCGGCGGCCTGAAGCAGCTCCAGGGCTTTCCCGGCCTCCCCGGCGGGGACGGCCAGAAGCATGCCAAGGCCCATATTGAAGGTGTTGTACATGTCCCGCTCGGGGATGTTCCCCCGCTGCTGGATGAGGTCGAAGATGGGCGGGCGGGGGAAGGTTTTCCGGTCGATGCGGGCGGTGAGGCCCTCGGTCATCATCCGGGGCACGTTCTCATAGAACCCGCCGCCGGTGATGTGGCTGACGGCGTGGATGTCCACGCCCTCTTTCAAAAGGGCCTTGACGGCTTTGACATAGATGCGGGTGGGGGTGAGCAGGGTCTCGCCCAGGCTCCTGCCGCCCAGCTCGGCCACCGGGGCGTTCAGGTCGGCGTGCTCCACATCGAAGACCTTCCGCACCAGGGAGAAGCCGTTGGAGTGGACGCCGGTGGAGCCCAGGCCGATGAGGGCGTCTCCGGCGGAGAGGCGGCGGCCGTCGATCACCTTCTCCTCGTCCACGATGCCCACCGAGAACCCGGCCACGTCGTAGTCCGCGTCGGGCATCACGCCGGGGTGCTCAGCGGTCTCGCCGCCCACCAGGGCGCACTCCGCCTGGCGGCAGCCCTCGGCAATGCCCGCGACAATCTGGGCGATGCGCTCCGGGTCGTTCTTGCCGCAGGCGATGTAGTCCAGGAAGAAGAGGGGAGCGGCGCCCCCGCAGATGATGTCGTTGACGCACATGGCCACGCAGTCGATGCCGATGGTGTCGTGCTTGTCCAGAAGCATCGCCAGGCGCAGCTTGGTGCCCACGCCGTCGGTGCCGGACACCAGCACGGGCTTCTTCATGCCGGAGAGGTCGGGGGCGAACATGCCGCCGAAGCCGCCCAGGGTGCCCAGCACGCCGGGGATATAGGTGGACTCCACCATGGGTTTGATGCGCTGAACCGCCTCGTACCCGGCGGTCACGTCCACACCGGCGGCGGCGTAGGACTCGGAATGGGAGTTTTTCAAGAAAATTCCTCCTCGTTCGTTCACTTAGGGTTCTTTGGGGCAGCTGAGTTTCTGCTCAAACCGGAATTTCTGCCGGGACTCGGGCACGGGGACGGGATACCGGCCGGTAAAGCAGCCGTCGCAGAAGGCACACTGGCACCCGGCGGCCAGCTTGTGCACGTTCTCCACGCTCAGGTAGCCCAAGCTGTCGGCGCCGATGATCCGGGCAGTCTCCTCCACCGTGTGGTTGCAGGCGATCAGGTGGTCCCGGGAGTCGATGTCGGTGCCGAAGTAGCAGGGGTGGAGGAAGGGGGGCGCGGAGACCCGCACATGGACCTCCCGGGCCCCCGCGTCCCGCAGCAGGCCCACAATGCGCTGGGAGGTGGTGCCCCGGACGATGGAGTCGTCGATCATCACCACCCGCTTGCCCCGGACCACATGGGCGATGGGGTTGAGCTTGATGCGCACCTTGTCCTCCCGGGCCTTCTGGCCGGGGGCGATGAAGGTGCGGGCGATATACTTGTTCTTGATGAAGCCGATGCCGTAGGGGATGCCCGACTGCCGGGCGTAGCCGATGGCGGCGTCGATGCCGCTGTCGGGCACGCCGATGACGATATCGGCCTGAACGGGGTGCTCCAGGGCCAGGAAGGACCCCGCCCGGAGGCGGGCCTCGTGGACGCTGGCGCCGTCGATGACCGAGTCGGGCCGGGCGAAGTAGATGAACTCAAAGACGCACAGGCTGCTCTTGCGCTGGTTGCAGTGGGTGGTAATGCTGCGCAGGCCGTTCTCGTCGGCCACCACGATCTCGCCGGGCGCCACGTCCCGGAGGAATTTGGCGCCGATGGCATCCAGGGCGCAGCTCTCCGAGGCGAAGACGTAGCTCCCCTCCTCCAGCATACCGATGCACAGGGGCCGGAAGCCGTTGGGGTCCCGGACGGCCAGCAGCTTCCGGGGGGACATGAGCACCAGGGAGTAGGCCCCCTGAATGACGTCCATGGCCTGGGAGACGGCCTCCTCAATGGAGCCGGTGCGCAGCCGCGCGCCGGTGATGGTGTAGGCGATGACCTCTGTGTCGCTGGTGGAGTGGAAGATGGCGCCCGAGAGCTCCAGTTTCTCCCGCAGCTCGGCGGCGTTGGTCAGGTTGCCGTTGTGGGCCAGGGCCATGGAGCCCTTCATGTGGTTGATGAGCATGGGCTGGGCGTTGATGCGGCTTTTCAGGCCGGTGGTAGCGTAGCGCACATGGCCCACGGCCATGGAGCCCTCTCCCAGGCTGGTGAGCGCCTCGGGTGGGAAGACCTCGCTGACCAGGCCCACGTCCTTGTGGCAGGTGATAACGCCGTCGTCGTTGAGGGCGATGCCGGCGCTCTCCTGGCCCCGGTGCTGGAGGGCGTACAGGGCGTGGTAGGCACACGCGGCAGTGTCGGGGGAGGAAACGGGGCGGTAGAGTCCGAAGACGCCGCACTCCTCATGGAGCTGAGACATTGGGAAAACCTCGCTTTGCAAAAGGGGGATGGGGATTTATTCGCGTCCGGTCCAGCAGTAGGTGCACACCTTCTCCCGGGGCAGGCCGATGGCCTCCAGGAGCCCATCCAGGGACTGGTAGCCCAGGGAGGTGAAGCCGAATTTTTCGCAGATGGCCTTGAGCATGCACTGTCCCCGCTCACAGGTGCCGTCGGCGTACTCCTCCAGGTGCGCCTGGCCCTCGTCGCCCTCCAGCTCCTGGACGGTGCGCCGGGCCAGCAGGTCCATATCCGAGTTGCCCCGGGAGAAGTTCAGGTACTTGCAGCTGTACATAATGGGCGGGCAGGCCGAGCGCATGTGGACCTCCTCGGCCCCCGACTCGTAGAGGAACTCCACGGTCTCCCGCAGCTGGGTGCCTCGGACGATGGAGTCGTCCACAAAGAGGAGCTTCTTGCCCTGGATGAGCTCGGGCACGGGAATCTGCTTCATCTTGGCCACCTGGTTGCGCACGGCCTGGTTCTCCGGCATAAAGGACCGGGGCCAGGTGGGGGTGTACTTGACAAAGGGGCGGGCGAAGGGCTTGCCGCTGCGGTTGGCGAAGCCGATGGCGTGGGGAATGCCCGAGTCAGGCACGCCGGCTACATAGTCCACCTTGGGGAGCATGCCCCGGTGGATCTCGTCCCGGGCCATGATCTCGCCGTTATGATAGCGCATGACCTCCACGTTGACCCCCTCGTAATTGGAGTTGGGGTAGCCGTAGTAGGTCCACAAAAAGGCGCAGATGCGCATCTCCTCTCCGGCGGGGGAGAGGCTCTCAAAGCCGTCGGCGGTGACCCGGACGATCTCCCGGGGGCCCAGCTCGTAGGCGTCCTGGTAGCCCAGCTTGTGGTAGGCAAAGGACTCGAAGGAGACGCAGCAGCCCTCCTCGTTCCGGCCCACCAGCACGGGCAGGCGGCCCATGGCGTCCCGGGCGGCGATGATCTCCCCGTGCTCGGTGAGGATGAGCAGGGTCATGGAACCCTGGATGACCTTCTGAGCGTGGAGAATGCCGCTGACCAGGTCCTCCTTCTGGTTGATGAGGGCGGCGGTGAGCTCCGTGGCGTTGACCTTACCGGAACTCATGGCCATGAACTGGTGGCCGGGGGCGGAGAAGTACTGTCCCACGATCTCCTCGGCATTGTTGATGATGCCCACGGTGGTGATGGCGTACAGGCCCAGGTGGGAGCGCACCAGCAGGGGCTGGGGGTCGGAGTCACTGATGCAGCCGATGCCGCTGCACCCGTGGAAGTCCCGCAGGTCCTTTTCGAACTTGGTGCGGAAGGGGGTATTTTCGATGGAGTGGATCTGCCGCTGGAACCCGTCCTTGGCGTCATGGATGGCCATGCCGCCCCGGCGGGCGCCCAGGTGGGAGTGGTAGTCCACTCCAAAAAAGATATCCAGCGTCACGTCCCGCTTGGACACAGCGCCAAAAAAGCCTCCCAAAGGTAATTCCTCCTCAAATCAGATGCGGGGCAGGGACTTACTTGCCCAGCAGGCGGCGGCTCATCTCCTGATAAGCGCCTTCCACATTGCCCAAATCCCGGCGGAAGCGGTCCTTGTCCAGCTTCTCGCCGGTCTTGGCGTCCCAGAAGCGGCAGGTGTCGGGGCTGATCTCGTCCGCCAGGACGATGGTGCCGTCGCTGGTCTTGCCGAACTCCAGCTTGAAGTCCACCAGAGTGACCCCGCACGCGGCGAGGGTCTTTTTCAGAAAGTCGTTGACGGCGAAGGCGTACTTCTTGATCTGCTCGATCTCCTCCCAGGTGGCCAGCTTCAGGGCCACGGCGTGATAGGAGTTGATGAGGGGGTCATGCAGATCGTCGTTCTTGTAGGAGAACTCGATGGTGGGCGCGTCGAAGACGATGCCCTCCTCCACGCCGTAGCGCTTGGCGAAGGAGCCGGCGGAGATGTTGCGGATGATGACCTCCAGGGGGACGATGGAGACCTTCTTCACCACAGTCTCCCGCTCGCTGAGCTCTTTCACAAAATGGGTGGGGATGCCGTCCTTCTCCAGCTGGCCCATGAGGAAATTGGTCATCTGGTTGTTGATGGCGCCCTTGCCGGTGATGGTGCCCCGCTTGGCGCCGTCGAAGGCGGTGGCGTCGTCCTTATAGGACACGATGACCAGGTCCGGGTCGTCGGTGGCGAAAACCTTCTTGGCCTTTCCCTCGTAGAGCTGCTCGCGCTTTTCCATAACGATCTCTCCTTATAATAAATTATTGATTCCCAAAATAGTAGAAGTACAACGCGTTCCCCGGGCCGTTACAGCTCCGCCTGGAGTTTGGCCTCTTTCTCGGCGATCTGGGCGGCCATCTTCGCCCGGGCCCCGTCCAGCTGGGCGGCCAACCCCTCGTCGGACAGGGCCAGCATCTGGGCGGCCAGGACGGCGGCGTTCTTGGCGCCGTTGAGAGCCACAGTGGCCACGGGGATGCCGCTGGGCATCTGCACGGTGGCGAGCAGGGCGTCCAGTCCGTC
>CALXCU010000120.1 GCA_944386885.1 uncultured Oscillospiraceae bacterium
GGCTTAAGCCGCGACAAGCTCAACGTTATCGTTGTTCTTTAATTTATAAGTTGCCCATTTTAAGGATGATAGGCGCATCCGCCCGCTATTCCGGCCCCCACGTCCCCGTCGAAACCAGTACGCCCCCAAGTCACCGCAAAGTCCGCTCCGCTCGGGACGCCCAGGCGTGGGCATCCCACTCTTCGCGCCTTTGCCTTACCTCTTCCCGGCGGACCCGCTTTCGCTGGGCTCCGCCGGGAGTGGAGGATCCATTTTCTGGTTGGGAACAACGATCACAGGACAAATACGAAATTCAGCACTTCTCCGGCGCAGGATAGTCCACACCGAAAGTCTCCACCGTCACCGACTTCATCCGCTGATCCTGGAAGGGCTTATCCATCCGGTCCCGATCCGCGTTCACAATGGCGTCGGCTACCTCCATCCCCTCGGTGACCTTGCCAAAGGCGGCATACTGGCCGTCCAGGTGGGGGGCCTTCTCCACCATAATGAAGAACTGGCTGCCCGCGGAGTTGGGGTGCATGGCCCGGGCCATGGAGAGCACGCCCCGGTCGTGCTTGAGGGTATTCTGCCGGAAGCCGTTGCCGGAGAACTCGCCCCGGATGGAATAGCCGGGGCCGCCCATACCGGTGCCCTGGGGGCAGCCGCCCTGAATCATAAAGCCGGGAATCACCCGGTGGAAAATCAGCCCGTCATAGAAGCCGGACTTCACCAGGCTGATGAAATTGTTGACCGTATTGGGCGCCACATCGGGATAGAGCTCGGCTACCATCTTGCCGCCGTTCTCCATCTCAAAGGTGACGATGGGATTCTGAGCCATGGGAGGGCACTTCCTTTCCTTATTTAACCGTAGTTCCGGCGGGATTTCATGGCGCGGTCCATCTCCCGCTTGGCGTCCCGGGCCGCCGCCGACTCCCGCTTGTCATAGAGCTTCTTGCCCCGGGCCAGCCCCACTTCCAGCTTCACCCGCGGTCCCTTGAAGTAGAGGGACAGGGGGATGAGGGCGTAGCCGTCCTGCTTGGTTTTGGCGTACAGGCGGCGGATCTCCCGCTTGTGCATCAGGAGCTGCCGGGGGCGAAGGGGATCTTTGTTGAACACATTGCCCTTCTCATAGGGGCTGATGTGCATTCCCAGCACCTGCATCTGACCGTCCTTGATGATACAGAAGGAGTCCTTCAGGTTCACATGGCCCTGCCGGATGGATTTGACCTCGATCCCGGCCAAGGAGATGCCCGCCTCCAGGCGCTCTTCCACAAAATAGTCATGAAAGGCCTTGCTGTTTTTGGCGATCAGCTTGGTGCCCTTGCGCTCCACGGCGTTCTCCTCCTTCCCGGGTATTGTCTCAAGTGTACTTTATTATAACACGCCTGTCAAGTGCCCTGATCTTGTTCCTGTGGGGGATTTATGGTATTCTTTTGTCAGAAAAGTCCGAAGGAGGTCTTCTTATGCTCACGACCCTCGCAATCCTTGCGGCCACCGCGCTGGGGTTTGCCCTCCCTGTGTGCCTCATCAACGCCCTCCGCAGCCAAGACCAGCGGGACGCCGGTCGGTACAAGGCCCTCTCCAGCCTCTTTTCCGGTGCGCTGGTTTTTCTCCTGGCCGTTCTTATCAACTCCTGAACCCCGCCTTCCCCCGCCCTGCGGCGGGGGCTCTTCATTGGCTCTCCCGGGCGGGGGCATAGCGGCGCAGCTCTCCGAGGGCCCGGGTGGGAAAAATCGTCCGGCCGAATTCGGCCAAATGGGCCGCTAAATGGGGCCGTTCCCGTTCCCGGCGGCCAAATTCCGCCAGCAGAGCGGCGCTGGCCCCCTCGCCGTCCTCCAGGCAGAGCCACCACCGCCCCCCGCACCAGTAGAGAGCGCACCCCTCCGGCGCCTCCCGAAGCGCCAAGGCGGCGGAAAGCAGCGGTTCCAGCTCTTGAAAGGAGTACCAAATCCGGGGGCTCCGCCGCGCACGGGCAAAGAGCAGCAGGCCGCTCTGGCCGGGAAAGGCCTCGATCTCCAGCTCGCGGGGCAGGGAGAGCCCCGCCGCTGCGCAGGCCTGCCGGGCCAGGGCCTCAGCCTGGGGGCCGGAGAGCTCCTCCGGGCGCACGCCCCGTGCCTTCAGCTCAGCTGGGGTGATGTACAGGGCCACGCTGGCCCCTCCGATGGGATGGATGGTCATAATTTCACCTCTCGTCAAATAGCGCGCGCTCCGGCGCGCCTGCCGCCGTCCATTATACCGGTACCCGGGCCGGAGGGATAGCTGTAATCTCTGGCAGGCCCGGCCCTTCCGGGGTGGCGGGGCGGCGGCTTTTGTGGTACACTATAGATACTTGCCCAAAACCACCGGGGATCCCCCCCGAAAGGAGCCTTATCAGATGGAACTCTTTGAAAAAACCGTCTCCAGCGAAATCAAATTCCAGGGCCGCATCATCACCGTCCGCCTGGACAAGGCCCAGCTGCCCAACGGGCGCATCGCCACCCGGGAGGTGGTGGAGCACCCCGGCGGGGTGGCCATCCTTCCCCTGTATGACGACAACACCGTCTCCGTGGTGCGCCAGTTCCGCTATCCTTTCCAGAAGGTGGTCACAGAACTGCCCGCCGGCAAGCTGGAGCACGGCGAGGATCACCGCCTGGCCGCCCTGCGGGAGCTGGGCGAGGAGGTGGGCGCGGTCCCGGATGAACTCATCTACTTGGGCGAGTTCTATACCTCCCCCGGCTTCTCCACCGAGGTGCTGCACATGTACTTGGCCCGGGGCCTCCACCAGGAGGCCGCCCACCCCGACGAGGATGAGTTTTTGGAGGGCGAGCGCATCCCCTTCCCGGCTCTGGTGGAGCAGGTCATGTCCGGCGAGATCGCCGACGGCAAGACGGTGGCTACCGTGCTGAAGGTCAAGACCCTTCTGGGGCTTTAAGCGCCCCGGACTGCACCAGGAAAAGGAGTGCCCTATGAGCAAGCGTGTCCTGATCGTAGAGGACGAAAAGAACATCGTGGATATTTTGAGCTTTAACCTCAAGCGGGAGGGTTATGAGACCTTGGAGGCCTTTGACGGTCAGACCGGCCTCCAGCTGGCCCTGGAGCAAAACCCGGACCTGATCCTGCTGGACCTGATGCTGCCCAAAATGAACGGCTTTGACGTGTGCAAAGCCATCCGGGCCCAGAACCGCAGCGCCCCCATCCTCATGCTCACCGCCCGGGAGGAGGAGACCGACAAGGTCCTGGGGCTGGAGCTGGGGGCCGACGACTACATCACCAAGCCCTTCTCCATGCGGGAGTTGCTGGCCCGGGTCAAGGCCAACATCCGCCGCACCGAGATGCTCGCCGCCCGCTCCGCCCCCGCTCCGAAGGCCGCCGCCGGCGGCGGGCGGATCGCCATTGATACCGATCAGATGGCGGTCTATAAGGACGGCAAGCCCCTGGACCTGACCCAGCGGGAGTATGAACTCATCAAATTCCTGGCCGCTCAGCCCGGGAAAGTCTTCTCCCGGGAGGCCCTGATGGAGCACGTGTGGAATTATGAGAGTTATGTGGGCGACGTGCGGGCGGTAGACGTGGCCATCCGCCGCCTGCGGGAGAAGGTGGAGGACGACCCCGCCTCCCCCCAGTTCATCCTCACACGCCGGGGCCAGGGCTACTACTTCCACGAGGCATAGCCCTGTCCCTGCATCATTTCAGCGCGAGGAGGTTCGCCCATGTTTCGCAGCCTGCATATGAAGCTGGTGCTCATCATGACCCTGCTCATTGTCTCCCTGATGACGGTGGTGGGCGCTTTCCTCATCAACTCCGTGGTGGGCTTCTACCTGCGGGATTTCTATGACCGGATGGAAGAGGTCATCACCGATGAGGCGTTCCTCCGGGACCTTCAGAGCCCCACCCCCGGGGAAGAAAACGGCGCGGCCATGATTGCCCAGATCCTGGACTCCTATACCGGAGCTCTTGGGGTGGACAGCCGCACCCGCAATTACTATGTGTTGGAAGGCCAGACCGGCCGCTGCCTGGAGACCTCCGACCCATCCGGAGAGCTGAACGCCAGCTACTCCAGCAATCTCCTCTCCGCCCTCAACGGCCGGGAGGGTTTTCAGAGCGATCCCTCTGCCGCCTATATGGACGCGGCCTTCCCCATCGACCGGGGCGGGGAGTCCTATGTGATCTACATCCGGGACAACCGCCAGACCGCTTCCGCCCTCAACAGCGCTATCATCGACCTGGTGGTGCGGGCGCTGTTCTTTGGGCTGGTCATTTCCATCCTTCTCTCCTTTCTCCTCTCCAAGACCATGATCATCCCCATCGAGCGCCTCACCGAAGGGGCCGAGCGGGTGGCCGAGGGGGACTTCTCCCACAAGCTGCAGGTGGCCTCCCGGGATGAGATCGGGATTCTGACCGGCACCTTCAACGCCATGGCCCGGCAGCTCCAGGAGACCCTGGACGAGGTGCAAAACGAGCGCAACAAGCTGGACACCCTCTTCCTTCACATGACCGACGGCGTGGTGGCCTTCTCCGAGGCCGGTACGGTTATTCACGCCAACCCCGCCGCCGAGCGGATGCTGGGCCGGTCCATTCCGGTGGGAGACCCGGACGGCCCCACCTACGCCGACCTCTTCGGAGCGATCGCCCCTCTCGCTCAGGTGCTGGATTTGGAACAGCCCGACTATTTGGAGGGCACCCGGGATGTGAACGGCCGCAGCTTGGAGCTGCTGCTGGCCTCCTTTTCCCGCGAGAAGCAGGGCGGCGCGCTGGTAGTCATTCACGACGTGACCGAGCAGCGCAAAACCGAGGAGATGCGCCGGGAATTTGTTGCCAACGTCTCCCACGAGCTGCGCACCCCCCTGACCAATATCCGCAGCTACGCCGAGACTCTGGTGGACTCGGCCGGGAGTATCCCGCCCGATATGGAAAAGAATTTTCTGGAGGTCATTCTCAGTGAGAGCGACCGGATGACCCACATTGTCCAGGACCTGCTCACGCTCTCCCGGTTTGACTCGGGCCACAGCGCCCTGAAAATGACCAGCTTCCCCTTTGGTCAGACGGTGGAAGAGGTCTACAACGCCACCCGGCTGGAAGCCCAGCGCCACGGCCATCAGATGTCCCTGGACGTGGCGCCGGATCTCCCGGACATCGTGGGCGACCGGGAGCGCATCGTGCAGGTGATGATGAACGTGGTCTCCAACTCCATCAAGTATACCCCCGACGGCGGGCGCATCCAGATCCGGGCTGGCCGGGCCGGGGAGCGTGTCTGGATGGAGGTGGAAGACAACGGCATCGGCATCCCCGCCGAGGACCGCCCCCGGATCTTTGAGCGCTTTTACCGGGTGGACAAAGCCCGCTCCCGGGAATCCGGGGGCACCGGGCTGGGCCTCTCCATCGCCAAAGAGATCATTGACCAGCACCAGGGCTCCATCCGCCTGGTAGACCGGAGCGGTCCGGGCCTGACGGTGCGGATCGAGCTGCTTGTGGAGGGACCTGACCATGGGAAACCGTAAGCTGCGCGCCGTCTCCCTCCCCCCTATGGGGCGGCGGCGGCGCCTGATCGAGCTGGGCAAGGATCTGCTCATCCTTTTTCTCCTCCTCTCTGCCATCTATCTGGCCGCCCGCAGCCAGCTCTACACCGGCCTCATCCGGGAAGATGGGTGGATCTCCAAGGCGGTATCGCTCTTGAGCGGCGAGACCGCCCGCCCCGTGGATCAGACGGAGTTTACCACCCCCGCCCAGAGCATCCAGGCCGCCCGGCTGGCGGTGTGTCACGGTCTGGGGGAAAACGGGCAGCCCATTCGCTACGGCGTGCAGTATGACACCGCCCAGGCGGCCGCCGATTTTTCCGCCCTGAGCAGCTACCTCTCCGAGGGCGTGGCCAGCGCCAGCGCCCCCCAGGCCGTCTCCCGGGAGGCGTGGCTCCAGGCTCTCCAGACCCCGGGCGTGTACTTTGACCTGCTGGGGGAGGCCCCCCTGGAATATCTGGGCTCCGCCTCCCTCACCGGCCCTGTACGCCGTCTGGCCCTGGTCTGGGAGGGCGGCGACACCGCCGTGCTCTACTATAAGAATGAGAAGAGCGGCCTGTACTATGCCTGCCCAACCTCCCTGCGGTGGGCGGGTTATCTGGAGGGCGCGCTCCAGGATTACACCGACAACGGCGCCCGCTTCGCCTTCGAGCTGGAGGACTACCGGATGCTTTTGGAGGAGACCCTTCTCCTCCCAGAGACGCCCCAGCCCGGGCTCTACCAGGTGCAGACGGTTCTGGACCTGAGCGAGGTCGGAGACCGCTCTGCCCTGGAGAATGCCCTGGGTTTCTGGGGCAGCGACTACCAGGTTCCCGGCGAGTGGGTCATTCGGGAGGACGACGAACTGCGCATCTCCAGCGACGGTGTCCTCACCTACGAGGCCGCCGCAGCCGGTGGCCTGGACCCCCGTTATGATGTGACCGGTTCCGATGGGGAGGCCAGCCTGGTCCAGGCTGCGGCCCTGGCCTGTTACCTGGCCCAGCAGGCCGTGGACGCCTGGTGCGGCACGGCGGAGAGCGCCGCTTGGCTTTACCTCTCCAGCGTGGAGGAGACGGAGGATGGATGGCGCATCACCCTGGACTACTGCCTGGACGGGGCGACGGTCTACTTGGGCGACGGCTGGCCGGCCGCTACGTTTACCGTTTCCGGGGGACAGATCGCCTCCTTTGAAATTCGCCCCCGGTGCTATGTGGCCTCGGAGGGGACCTCTTCCGTCCTGCCCCAGCGGCAGGCCGCCGCCGCCCTGGAGGCCCTGAGTCCCGAGGACCCCCGGGAGCTCCTCCTCTTTTACGAGGATGGAAGCTCTATGGCGGCCCAGTGGGGCGGCTTTTGAGCGGGAGGGAGCGGTATGGAGTGGTCTAAAATCAAAACGATCATTATTCTCATCCTCTTGATCCTCAACGCCTTTCTCCTGGCAATCGTGGGCGGACAGGAGCTCCAGTCCCGCCGCATCCGGGAGGAAAACCGGGAACAGGCCGTGGAGCTCCTTGCGGCCAACGGTATCGCGGTGGATGCCGGCGCCCTGCCGCAGGAGCTCTCGCTCCCCACCCTGACCTTTGGGAGCGGGGAGGACATTCCGGCGGGACAGTCCCTGGCCCGGGTTCTGTTGGGGGAGGATCTACAGCAGGAGGAGAGCGGTGTGCGGGCCCTGTATGAGAGTGCGCTGGGTCAGATGGAGGCCTATGCCACCGGACGCTTCACCGCCCAACTCGCTCAAGGGGCCCATCCCCTCGCCGGGCAATCAGAGGAGGCGCATGCCCAGGCTCTGCTGGAACAGATGGGTTTAGAGGTCCGCTTCTCCAGCCGCCAGGAGCGCCTGGACGGGGCCAGCGTCACCTTTCAACAGCTCTGGAACGGCTATCCCGTGTTTAATTGTCAGGTCACCCTGATTTATCAGGGCGAGGCCCTGCGGGAGCTGGAGGGCACACTTCTTCCCCCCCAGACCTCCTCCTCCCGGCAGGAGGAGACCCTCACCGTCCCCACCCTGCTGGTGCGCTTTCTCAGCCAGCGCAACGAGAGCGGCCAGATGTTCAGCCAGATTTTATCTATGACGCCGGGGTACCGCTTCTCTGGCTCCCGGCCCTTTACCCTCACGCCGGTGTGGCATTTTTCTACCGACACCGGCGAATATCTGCTCAGCGCCCTGGACGGAAGCCTTCTCTCATAAACTGCGAAAGGCCCGGAGCCGCACGGCTCCGGGCCTTCGTTCTACTTTTTTTCCGCCGGGGGCTCGGGAAGCTGAATTTCCGGCATGAGTTCGGTGGAAATGACCTGCAGCATCTCGTCCAGCCGCTTCACATCCTCAGGCGGGAAACGCGCCTGGATGCGGTCCATGACCGTATCCAAGTAGCGGTAGCTGATGTTGTAGTAGTCGATATACTTCTGCGTCACCGCCAAATGGTACTCTCGCTTGTCCTCGGGAGAGCGCTCCTTGCGGATATAGCCCTTTTGAATGAGGTTATTCACCTTATAGGCCGCGTTGGGGGGCGAAATGTGCACAAACCGGGCGAACTCGTTGATGGTGGGCCGCCCCAGGGCCATAATGATCTCCATACAGAATCCCTCCACCGTGGTAAGGCTGGATTCCTGGCTCTGGAAGCGGGAGAAGACTGTCTGATAAAAATGCAGCTTAAATTTGGTATACACGCCGCCAAAGGTTTCCTTCAACATATCCGTCCTCCGCTTTCTGTTCTGGCCGGCCCTCCGGCCCGTTCCTGATCTTCTGGTGTTGACTCCCCGCGGAGGCGGCTTGCCTCTTACTGGATCACGAAGGTGATTTCGGCCTGGGCTGCGATCTTGCCCTCCACCCGGGCCACGGCCTTGCCGTAGCCCACGGGTCCCCGCTGCTCAATGAGCTCACAGGAGAGCTCCAGCACATCGCCGGGGACCACCTGGCGCTTGAAGCGGGCGTGCTTTACGCCGCCGAAAATGGCCAGCCTGCCCTTGTTCTCCGGCAGGCTCAGGGCGGCCACTGCGCCGGTCTGGGCCAGAGCTTCCAGGATGAGCACCCCGGGCATAATGGGCTGCCCCGGGAAGTGGCCGGTAAAGAAGGGCTCGTTCATGGTCACGCACTTGACGCCCTGGGCGGACTTGCCCGGCTCGCAGGCGGTGATCTTATCCACAAGCAGGAAGGGCGGACGGTGAGGCAAAATCTCCATGATCTGCTGAATGTTCAGTTCCATCTCTTACTCCTTCCAGCCCGTGAAGATGAGGGACGCATTGTGGCCGCCAAAGCCGAAGGCGTTGGCCATGGCATAGCGGATGACCGCGCTGCGGCCCTGGTTGGGTACAACGTCCAGGTCGCACTCCGGGTCGGGGACCTGATAGTGAATGGTGGGGGGGGCAAACTGATCCCTCAGGCCCAGCAGGCAGAAGATGGCGGCCACCGCGCCGCTGGCCCCCAGCAGGTGGCCGGTCATGGACTTGGTGGAACTCATCATCAGCTTGTAGGCGTGGGCGCCAAAGGCATTTTTCACCGCCTGGGTCTCGCCCGAGTCGTTGAGGGGCGTGGAAGTGCCGTGGGCGTTGATATAGTCCACGTCCTCGGGGGCAAGGCCCGCGTCCTGGAGCGCCAGCTTCATGCACGCCGTGGCGCCCGCCCCGTCGGGGCAGGGGGCGGTAATGTGGTGGGCATCGCAGTTCGAGCCGTATCCCACAATCTCGCCCAGGATTTTGGCGCCTCGGGCCTGGGCATGCTCCAGGCTCTCCAGCACCAGCACGCCTGCGCCCTCGCCCATAACGAAACCGGAACGCTCCTTATCAAAGGGGATCGAGGCCCGGGCCGGATCGGTGGCCTTGGTCAGCGCCTGAAGAGAGGTAAAGCCGCCCATGCCCAGGGGCGTAATGGCCGCCTCCGCGCCGCCGCAGAGCATCACATCCGAGTAGCCGTCCCGGATGTGGCGGAAGGCGTCGCCGATGGAATTGCTGCCCCCGGCGCAGGCGGTCACCGGGCAGGAGCACATGCCCTTCAGTCCGAATTTGATGGCCACCTGGGCGGCGGCCATGTTGGCGATCACCATGGGGATAAAGAAGGGCGAGACCTTATCAAAGCCCTTCGCGCCGCCCTTGAGGGTCTCGGCCTGGATGGTGGTGATGCCGCCGATGCCGCTGGAGAGGATGACGCCCATGTTGGAAAGGTCTTCCGCCTCCAGATCCAGGCCGCTCTGCTCCAGAGCCTGCCCAGCGGCGATAACGGCAAACTGGGTAAAGCGGTCCATGCGCCGGGCCTCCCGGCGCTCCATATAGTCCTCGGCATTGTAGCCCTTGACCTCGCCGGCCAGATGGACCTTCTGGCTGGAGCTGTCGTACAGGGTGATGGTGTCGATCCCGCACACGCCGGCTTTGGCCGCGGCCCAGGACTCCTCCGCGCTCTTGCCCAGGGGGGTCAGAGCGCCCATGCCGGTGATTACGACGCGTCTTTTTTCCATAATTCCAATTCCTTTCGGAGAGACAGTTTCAGGATAGATGCTGCCGCAGCCTTAGACGGCCATGCCGCCGTCCACACACAGGACCTGACCGGTGATATATCCGGCCTCCTCGCTGGCGAAGAAAGCCACCGCCTTCGCCACGTCCTCCGGCTGGCCCAGCCGGGCCATGGGGATGGACTTCATCAGTGCCTCCCGGGCGGAATCGGGGAGGACAGCGGTCATATCGGTGTCGATAAAGCCGGGGGCTACCAGATTTACGGTGACGCCGCGGCTGGCCAGCTCCTTGGCAATGGACTTGCTCATGCCGATGAGTCCGGCCTTGCTGGCGGCATAATTGGCCTGGCCGGCGTTGCCCCGCAGGCCCACTACGCTGGAGAGGTTGACGATGCGGCCGTAGCGCTGCTTCATCATGGGCCGGTACACCGCCTTCATGCACAGGAAGGCCCCCTTCAGGTTGGTGTCCAGCACTGCGTCAAAGTCCTCCTCCTTCATTTGGAGGGCCAGCTTGTCCCGGGTGATGCCGGCGTTGTTCACCAGGATATCCACCCGGCCAAAGCGCGCAATGGCCTCCTTGACCATGGCGTCTACCGCAGCGGCATCGGCCACGTCGGCCTGGACGGCGAAGGCGTCCACGCCCATCTCTTTGCAGGCCGCGGCCACCTCTTCCGCAGCCTGGGCGCTGCCAGCGTAGTTCACCGCCACATTGGCCCCCTGCCGGGCCAGCTCCAGGCAGATGGCTCTCCCGATCCCCCGGCTGCCGCCGGTGACCAAGGCGTTTTTCCCCGTCAGATGCATGCCTGCGCTCCTTTCAGTGCGGCGATGGTCTTGTCCAGATCCTCCGCCGTGTCAATGGAATAGGTGGTAATTCCCTTCACAGTCTTCCGCACGAAGCCGCACAGGGTCTTACCCGGGCCGATCTCCACGATGGTGTCCACCCCCCGCTCGGCCATGCGGCGGATGGTGTCCTCCAGGTAGACGCTGGACTGGACCTGCCGCTCCAGCAGGGCGGGGATGGTGTCCTCCCCGTCCATCACGTCGCCCTTGCAGTTGAAGAGCACCGGGAAGCGCATGGTACGGAACTCCACCGTGCGGAACTTCTCCCGCAGGGCGTCCCCAGCAGGGGCCATCAGGGAGGTGTGGAAGGGCCCGCTGACCTTCAGGGGGACCACCCGCTTGGCCCCCGCCTCTTTGGCCAGCTCCCCGGCCTTCTCCACGGCGGCGGCGTCGCCGCCGATGACCAGCTGCCCGGGGCAGTTGTAGTTGGCGATCTCCGCCACGCCCAGATCCGAGGCGGCCTCGCAGGCGGCCTGGAGCTTCTCCCGGTCCAGGTTCAGCACGGCCGCCATGCCGCAGGGCCGGCCGGTGACGGCCTCGGCCATGGCTTTCCCCCGGAAGGCCACCAGCTCGATGGCGGTCCTTACGTCAAACACGCCGGCGGCCTGGAGGGCGGAGTACTCGCCCAGGCTCAGGCCCGCGGCCATGGAGGGCTGGATGCCCGCCTGGCACAGGAGGGCCGTCACGCCCGCGGCAAAGGCCACCATGCAGGGCTGCGTATAGCGGGTGTCGGCAAGCTGCTCCTCCGGCCCCTCAAAGCAGAGCTTCTTGAGGTCGAAGTCCACCGGGGCTTGGTCGAAAATGTCCCGAAACACTTGGGACCGCTCATACAGGTCCCGGCCCATGCCCACATGCTGGGAGCCCTGGCCGGCATATAAAAAGGCAAGTTTCATGGTGCGCTCCTTGTTTATGATAGTCGAAAAACAGCCGCGGTCCTTTAGACGCTCAAATGGGCAAAGCAGTCCTTGGCCTGGGCCTCCAGCTCCTCAAAGATGGCCCGCAGGGGGCGGATCTCATGGAGCATGCCCGCCACCTGGCCGGCCATGAGGCTGCCGGTGCGGGTGTCGCCGTCAAAGACCGCCCGGCGCAGGCTGCCCAGGGTAAACTTCTCCAGCTCCATCTTGTCCGCGCCCGCCTTCTCATGGGCGATATAGTCCTTGGTCATCTGGTTCTTAATGACCCGGACAGGGGCGTTTACCGAACGGCCGGTGACCACGGTGGCCCGGTCGTTGGCCTTCAGGAGCGCCTCTTTATAATTGGGGTGAATGGGGCACTCCTCGCTGACCAGCAGGCAGGTGCCCAGCTGGGCGCCGCAGGCGCCCAGGGCGTAGGCCGCCACCAGCTGCCGGCCGCAGGCGATGCCGCCGGCGGCGATGACGGGGATGTCCACCGCGTCGCACACCTGGGGGACCAGGGCCATGGTGGTGGTCTCACCCACATGGCCGCCGCTCTCGGTGCCCTCGGCAATGATGCCGTCCACTCCGGCCTTGGCCATCATCTTGGCCAGGGACACGGCAGAGACCACAGGGAAAATTTTGGCCCCCGCCTCTTTCCACATGGGCACATACACCCCCGGGCTGCCCGCGCCGGTGGTAATGACGGCCACCTTCTCCTCCGCGGCGATCTTGGCCAGCTCGTCGGCCTGGGGATGCATGAGCATGATGTTCACGCCGAAGGGCTTGTCCGTCAGGGCGCGGCACTTGTGGATGTTCTCCCGAAAGGACTCCGGGGTCATGCCGCCCGCGCCGATGAGGCCCAGCGCGCCGGCGTTGGAGACGGCGGCGGCAAACTCGCCCGTGGCGATGTTGGCCATGCCGCCCTGGATGAAGGGGAACTCCGTCCCCAGAATCTCGTTGAGTTTCATTGCGACCTTCCTTTCCAAATGTGGGACCGCGGGGGGATCCTCACTTGTCCAATCACCACTGAAACAGGGCTCCGCCCCAGGTCAGGCCCGCACCAAAGGCGATGGCCATGACCTTCTGCCCCTTCTGGAGGAGGCCTTGCTGGGCCATCTCATCCAGCGCGATGGGAATGCTGGCGGCAGAGGTATTGCCGTAGCGGTCAATATTGAGGAAAAATTTTTCCATGTCCAGGTGAAGGCGCTTGGCGGCGGTCTCCACGATGCGGCGGTTGGCCTGGTGCGGGACGATCCAGGCCACCTCGTCCAGGGTCAGGCCGCTCTGGGCCAGGAGCTCCTTGGCGCAGTGGGGAATGACCTCCACCGCAAAGCGGTAGACCCCCTGGCCGTCCACGTGGATGTAGCTGGGCGCCCTGCCCACCGCGTCCACCGAGAGGATCTCCGCGTTGCCCCGGGTACCCAGGGTGGCCGCCCAGAGGGCGCCCTCCTCCAGAGTGACGACCGCCGCCCCCGCGCCGTCTCCAAAGAGGACGCAGGTGGAGCGGTCGGTCATATCCATCACCCGGCTGAGCTCCTCGCCCCCCACCAGGAGGGCGTAGCGCTTGGGGCTGATGGTGAGCATCCCCCGCACCACCTCCAGGCCGTAAAGGAAGCCGGTGCATCCGGCGCTGATGTCAAAGCAGGGAGTGTCCTCCTCCAGGCCCAGGGCGGCCTGGATCAGGCAGGCGTTGGCGGGGGATGCGTGCTGGGGGGTGACGGTGGCGGCCACACACACGCCGATCTCCGCAGGAGAGATCCCAGAGCGCTCCAGCGCCTGGCGGGCCGCACCGATGGCCAGGCTGGCCGCGTCCTCCTGCTCGCAGAAGTGGCGCTGATGAATGCCCGTGCGGGTGCGGATCCACTCATCGCTGGTGTCCACAATGCGGCTCATATCGTCGTTAGTCACGACCTTCTCCGGGATGGAGCGGCCGGTAGAAATGAATTTGAGACCCTTCATGTTCTGTCCTTTCGGGCCTCAGTGGTGTAGCGCAGGCCCATTTCACGGAATTTCTGATAGCGGTGGGCGGCGGGGTCCCTCAGCTTGAGCAGAGGCTGGAGGTTGTCCAGCAGGGCCCGGTCCACCGCCTGGAAGACGGCCTGGGGGTCCTGGTGGGCGCCGCCCAAAGGCTCGGGAATGACCTGATCCACTACGCCCAGGGCCAGCAGATCTTGCGCGGTGAGCTTCATGACCTCGGCGGCCTCGTGGGCGCGGGAGGAATCCTTCCACAGGATCGAGGCAAACCCCTCCGGCGAGAGGACGGAGTAGACTGCGTTCTCCAACATCAGCACCTTATTGGCGACGGCCAGGGCCAGGGCCCCGCCGCTGCCCCCCTCGCCGATGACCACGCACACCACCGGCACGGTCAGAGCCGACATGAGCGCCAGGCTGGAGGCAATGGCCTCCCCCTGCCCGTGGGCCTCTGCCTCCAGGCCGGGGTAGGCCCCGGGGGTGTCCACAAAGGTAAGGATGGGCCGGCGGAACTTCTCCGCCTGCCGCATCAGGCGCTGGGCCTTCCGGTATCCCTCCGGAGAGGGCATGCCAAAATTGCAGGCCATATTCTCCTTCAGGTCCTTGCCCTTCCGGTGGCCGATAACGGTGACGGGCAGGCCGTGGAAAAAGCCCACTCCCCCCAGAATGCTGGGGTCCTCCCGGCACAACCGGTCTCCCTTACACTCAAAAAAGTCGGTAATGAGGGCGGCGATGAAGTCCGCCGTCCCCGGCCGTCCGGTGTGGCGGGCCACATAGACCTTGTCCCCGGCGGGCAGGTCCCGGCAGGCCTCCAGCAGCTCGGCCCGGTCCCGGACCAGCTGAGCCCGGCGGAGCTGAGCGGCGCCGCTCTCCTCGCCCAGTCCGGCGATCTCCTTGTCAATATCCGCGATCTGACTCTCGATCTCACGAATCATGGAGCTTGCCCCCCTTCTCGTGCAGGCGCAGCAGCTGCGTAATGGTCTCCCGCAGCTTGGCGCGGGGGACGATCTGGTCTATAAAGCCGTGCTCCTCCAGATACTCGGCGCTCTGGAAGCCCTCGGGGAGCTTCTGGCCGATGGTCTGCTCGATGACCCGGGGTCCGGCAAAACCGATGAGGGCCCCCGGCTCAGCCAGGGTGTAGTCCCCCAGGGAGGCAAAGGAGGCGGTCACACCGCCGGTGGTGGGGTTGGTGAAGCAGGCGATATACAGCCCCCCGCTGCGGTGGAACCGCTCCAGGGCGGCGCTGGTCTTGGCCATCTGCATAAGGGAGAGGATACCCTCCTGCATCCGGGCGCCGCCGCTGGCGGAGAAGATGATGAGGGGCAGCTTCTGCCGCCGGGCGTACTCCACCGCCCGGGTGACCTTCTCGCCTACGGCGATGCCCATGCTGCCCATGATGAAGCTGCTGTCCAGCACGGCGGCCACCACGCTGCGGCCGTTGACCTTTCCCCGGGCGGTGACCACGCCCTCGGTCAGTCCGGTCTTGTGGCGCAGGCCCTCCAGCTTCTCCTCATACCCCGGGAACTGGAGCGGGTCGGTGGAGACAAGATGCTCGTCCAGCTCCTGAAAGGTGTGGGGGTCCAGCAGCATGGAAAGGCGCAGGTAGGCGCCGATCTTATGATGGTGTCCGCACTGGGGGCAGACATACAGGGCCCGGGCCAGGTCCCGCTTGGCCACGGCGGCGCCGCAGGCGGGGCACTGCTCAAAGACGCTGGCCTCGGGGCGCTTCACCCCTGCCTTTTCCCGCAGTCCCCGCTGGCGCTGGAGCTGGTCCAGGCGGGCACGGCGTTGCAAAAAGAGATGATTCACGGCAATCTCCTTTCCAGAGGGTTATTCAGCGGGGAGCGCCTGCTGCTCCCAGCGCAACAGCTCCTCCTGATGCTCAGCCAGGAAACCGGTGTCGTACCGGCCCCGGACAAAGTCGGGGTGATGTAGAATCAGGTGGCAGAAGTCGGCGGTGGTGGGATAGCCGTCGATCATCAGCTCAGCCAGGCACCGGCGCATCCGGCGAATCGCCTCCAGCCGGGTAGGCGCGTGGACAATGACCTTGGCCACCAGGCTGTCATAGTAGGGGCTGACGGCATAGCCGTTGTAGAGCAGGGTGTCCACCCGCACTCCCGGCCCGCCGGGCAGGTGGAGAAACTCGGTGGTGCCTGGGCAGGGGCGGAAGCCTTTGGCGGGGTCCTCGGCGTTGATGCGGCACTCGATGGCGTGGCCGGTCAGGTGGATGTCCTCCTGCTTCACCGACAGAGGGAGCCCCGCAGCGATGCGCAGCTGCTCCTTCACCAGGTCCAGGCCGGTGACGGCCTCGGTGACCGGGTGCTCCACCTGGATCCGGGTATTCATCTCAATGAAGTAGAAATGCCCCTCCCGGTCCAGGACAAATTCGATGGTGCCGGCGTTGACATACCCCGCAGCCTTGGCGGCGGCCACCGCCGCCGCACCCATGGCCTCCCGCAGCGCGGGGGTCAGAGCCCGTGAGGGGGATTCCTCCATCAGTTTCTGGTTCTTGCGCTGGATGGAGCAGTCCCGCTCCCCCAGGTGGACGACGTTGCCCTGGGTGTCGGCCAGGATCTGGAACTCAATGTGCTTGGGGTTGAGGATCAGCTTTTCTACATAGAGCTCCCCGTCGCCAAAACAGGCCACCGCCTCTGCCCGGGCCTCCTCAAAGAGGGAGCGCAGGTCCTCCGGGCGGTCCACCCGGCGCATGCCCCGGCCGCCGCCGCCGGCGCTGGCCTTGATGAGGACCGGATAGCCGATCTGCTCCGCCAGTGCGGCGGCAGTCCCGGCGTCGGGCACCGGCCCGTCGGAGCCGGGCACCACCGGCACGCCGCTGCGCTGCATCAGCTCCCGGGCGGCTGCCTTGTTGCCCATCTGGCGGATGATCTCGCCACTGGGGCCGATAAAGGTCAGGCCGCTCTTGGCGCACAGGTCGGCGAATTCGGCGTTCTCCGACAAAAAGCCGTAGCCGGGGTGAATGGCGTCGCAGCCGCTCTCCACGGCGGCAGTAAGCAGGGCGATGGGATTGAGATAGCTCTCGGCGGCCTTGGCAGGGCCCACGCACACCGCCCGGGTGGCCAGCTGGACGTGGAGCGACTCGGCGTCAGCGGTGGAGTAGACCGCCACCGTTTCCACCCCCAGCTCCTCGCAGGCGCGGATAACCCGCACGGCGATCTCGCCCCGGTTGGCAATGAGAACACGTTTGAACATAGCAACCTCCATGCGCCGCTGGGCGCTTGATCCAATATCAGGGGGGAAGCGGCGCCTTCCTCCTGTAAAAAGGGGCGGAAACCGGCTCTCAAAAGAGCCGGTCCGCCCTATGTCTTGCGTGGTAGATAGGCCTTTCCGGCCCGGACTCACTGCTCCTTCAGGCGGAACAGGGGCTGATCAAAGCCCACCAGCTCCCCGTCGGACACCAGCACCTCGGTGATGACGCCGTCGGCGGGCGAGGGGACCTCGCTCATCATCTTCATGGCCTCCAGGATGCACACGGTCTGTCCCTTCTTGACCACAGCGCCCACCGGCGCGAAGGGAGCGGCCTCCGGAGAGGAGGCGGCGTAGAAGGTACCCACCAGGGGCGCTTTAATGAGGGTGCCCTCCGCCGCGGCCGGGGCAGTCTCGGGAGCTGCTGGAGCAGCGGGGGCGCTGGCCGCTGGTACGGGAGCCGCGGCCGGGGCAGCCGCCGGCACAGGGACGGCGGCCACCGGCGCGCACTTATCCAGGACCAGCCGGAAATCCTTCTGCTCCAATTCCATACGCTGGATGGGGCTGGAGGCAAACTGCTCCATCAGCGCGCTGATCTGATTCATATCCATGGCAGTTCCGTCCCGCCGGTTACTCGGCGTGCTCCTCCAGGTAGCGGACAATGTCGCCCACGGTCTTGACTTCCTTGAGGACCTCGTCGGGCAGCGCGGTGCCCAGCTCGTCTTCCAGGGCGGCGTTCAGGTCCACGGCGTCCAGGCTGTCCAGCTCCAGGTCTTCCGTCAGGCTGGCGTCCATGGTCACGGCGTCGGCGTCGCAGCTCAGGTTGCTCACAATAATGTCACGAACTTTCTCAAACATGGGGGAATCTCCTTTCAAATTGGCGCGATTGGTGTCGCTTTCCGTTGATTCAAGAATTTTAATTAAAATATTTTAATTAAAATAGGTTACTCGTATTTTACTGAGCAGGCATAAAAAAGTCAAGCCTAATTTTTTGTCGATTTTCCCAGAAAATACAAATCCACCGCACGTCCTCAGGCGCGCCGTGGATTTGTAGAAAAATGTGCCGTGAAATTGTGAAAAAATCGCTTCCCAACCGGAGTCCGCTCTGTTCAGGATATCTATATAGTCCATACGCCATGGGCGGAACCACCAAAAGCCGCTCCCGGCGGCCCTGCAATCTTGGCGTTCAGGTCTCGTCCACCGCAGCGCCGCTCTCAACCGGCTGTTCCGCCTGGAACCCGTTTTGGAAAAAGCGCGGCAGCTCCTGGAGGAGCATAGCCGCCGCCGGAGAATGGGGGCGGCTGCGGTGATGGATCAGATAGAACTGCCGTGTCAGGAGAGGGCTGTCGAAATCAAAGGACAAAATCGCTCCCATGCGCACATAATCAGCGGCTGCCAAGTTAGAAACAATGGCCACACCCAGGCCGTTTTTTACGCCCTGGACAATGCTCTCCGTACTCTGGAACTGGGCAGCCAGAGACAGATCCCGGGGATCCACGCCGATGCTGCGCAGGAATTCTTCGCTGCGCTTGCGGGTGCCGGAGCCCGGCTCCCGGGTGAGGAAAAAGCTGGAGCGGAGCACCTGCCCGCTCATCTGTCCATCCAATTCCCGGTATTCCGGGCTGTTTGGGGTAATGATCACCATCCGTTCGGAGAAGAACGGCGTGCACACACACCCTGCCTTCTGAATGGGGGAGCCAATAATACCCAGTTCCGCCCCGTTTTCAAAGATCCGCTGGGCCACCTGGCTGCTGTCCCCCTGGTAGATTTGAAAAAAGACCTTGGGATAGCGCTGGCGCAGGCTGGGCAGGATTTGGGGCAGGAGGTATTGGGATGGCACGGTAGAGGCTGCGATGGATAAGGTGCCCTGAATGTCTGACGAGGCGTTTTTCACATCCTGCTCCGCCCGCTCGCACAGCCCTAAGATCTGGTTGGCGTAACTGAACAGCACGCTGCCTGTGGCGGTGAGCTGGATCTCCTTGGTGGAGCGCACCACCAGCTTGGTCCCCAGTTCGTTCTCCAGGGCGCTGATGTGGGCGCTGATGGTGGGCTGGGTCAGATAGAGGGCCTCAGCCGCCTTGGAAAAGCTCTTCAGGCGGGCCACATGGACAAACACTTCTAATTGCTTGAGTTGCATAACCGATCGTCTCTCTCCCTGTTGCTATTTTTTCTTCGCTGCGTTACAATACCTCTGAACATCCAAACTGATTTTAGAAAGAAGGTACGCATATGTCATCCCAGGAAAAAAAGATCAAGCTGACCGAGATGACTTCCGCCGGTGGGTGAGGCGCGAAAATAGGACCGGGTGTCCTAGGAAGCCTGCTCTCCGGCCTGCCGCGGATTCAGGATCCCAATCTGATGGTTGGTTTTGACTCCAGCGACGACGCCGCCGTTTACCGCATCAACGACGATACCGCTATGATCGCCACGGTCGATTTCTTCCCCCCTATTGTGGACGACCCCTTCCAGTTCGGCCAAGTGGCCGCCACCAACGCTTTGAGCGATGTATGGGCCATGGGCGGCACCCCAAAGATTGCCATGAACCTGCTCACTTTCCCCAGCTGCCTGTCTCTGGACGCTGTGCGCGGCATCCTGGCCGGCGGCTATGACAAGGTGATGGAGGCCGGGGCGGTCATCGTGGGCGGCCACAGCATTGAAGATAAGGAGCCCAAGTACGGCCTCTGCGTCACCGGCTTCGCCCGCCCGGAGGAGATCCTCACCAACGACGGGGCCAAGGTGGGGGACATTTTGGTCATCACCAAGCCCCTGGGCACCGGCATCCTCTCCACCGCCGCCAAGGCCGGCCTGCTCACGCAGGCCGAATACGACGAAATGCTCGCCATCATGACTACCTTAAATAAAAAAGGACAGGAGGCCATGCTCCCCGTCCGCCCCAACGCCTGCACGGACATCACCGGCTTCGGCCTGCTGGGCCATGTGCAGGAGATGGCCAAGGGCTGCGGCCACACCATTGAGCTCTGGGCCGATTCCGTGCCTGTGGTGCCCAAGGCCCTGGAGCTGGCCAAGGACGGCATCATCCCCGGCGGTGCCTACAACAATATGGGTTATCTGGCCGGCGATGTAGCCGTGGACGCCGGCATTCCCCTGGAGCGCTCCGACTCCTTTTACGATCCTCAGACCGCCGGCGGCCTGCTGATCTCGGTGCCGGAAGCCCGGGCAGAAGAGCTGCTCCACCGTCTCCACGATTTAGGCGTGCCCGGCGCGGCCATTGGCGCAGTCCTCCCCAGGGGGGAGCATCTCGTCCACGTCCGCGCCAGCCGCTGAACCCCTCCTCCAATTCTCTCCGCTGCGGACTCCGGCCCATGCCGGGGTCCGCTTTTTTCGCGCCTCTTTGCTGCACCTATCAGTATACACAGTTTGGGGGAAAAAAGAAAGGGGACATTTAAAATTAAAATAAATCTTATTGATGATATTTATATCTTTCATCCTCATAATATAGATTTTTTTAATAATTGTCGCTCTATTTTATCGATAAATGGAACTTCCATCTTTCGCTCCGCTGCGCTATAATTTATTCTGTCAGTGTGTGTTCCACCAAAACAAAGGAGGAGAATCTTATGGTTAAATGGAAAGACCACGGCTCGATCGTGCTCTCCGGCTTGATCGTAGGTGTGGCGGCCATTGTGCTGGTGCTGCTGGGCAACCCGGCCAATATGGGCTTTTGCATCGCCTGTTTCCTGCGGGACATCGCCGGCGGCGTGAAGCTTCACACCGCCCCCATTGTGCAGTATGTCCGCCCGGAGATCATCGGTCTGGTGCTGGGCGCCCTCATCATGGCTCTGGCCGGAAAAGAATTTCATGTCCGGGGCGGCTCGTCCCCCATGGCCCGGTTTGTACTGGGCTTCTGCGTAATGGTGGGGGCCCTGATGTTTTTGGGCTGCCCCCTGCGGATGGTGATCCGCCTGGGCGGCGGCGACGGCAACGCCCTGTTTGGCCTGGTTGGCTTTGCGCTGGGCATCTTTGTGGGCACGCTGTTCCTGCGCGCCGGCTTTACCCTGAAAAAGTCCACTCCGCAGCCCAAGGTGGAGGGCTTCCTTATGCCCGCCGTGGCGGTGGGCCTGCTGCTGCTTCTGGTGGGGGTTCCCTCCCTGCTGGCCTTCTCTGAGAGCGGCCCGGGCTCTATGCGCGCTCCCATCGCCGCCGCCCTGATCGCCGGCCTGGTCGTGGGCGCTCTGGCCCAGAAGACCCGCCTGTGCATGGTTGGCGGCATCCGGGATGCCCTGCTTTTCCGGGATTTTCACCTGCTCAGCGGTTTTGTGGCCATTTTTGTGGCGGTCCTGGTGGGCAACCTGATCTTGGGTTCCTTTAACCCCGGCTTTGCTGGTCAGCCCGTGGCCCACACCGACGGGCTTTGGAACCTGCTGGGCATGGTGCTGGTGGGCATCGGCTCCGTCCTGCTGGGCGGCTGCCCCCTGCGGCAGCTCATCCTGGCTGGCAGCGGCAACAGCGACTCCTCCATGGCCGTGCTGGGCATGGTGGTGGGCGCGGCCTTCTGCCACAATTTCGGCCTGGCCTCCTCTGCGGACGGCCCCACCGCTTACGGCAAGATCGCGGTGATCCTGGGCCTGGTGGTGGTGTGCGCCATCGGCGGATTGAACCTGAATAAGCAGAAATAAGGGAAGGGAGTACATCGCTATGAATGAATTGGACGCCAGAGGCTATTCCTGCCCCGAGCCGGTGCTTATGACAAAGGCCGCCCTGAAAAAGGGCCTGCCCCTGAAGGTCTTGGTCGACAGCATGACCCCCGTGCAGAACATCACCCGCTTCGCCTCCAATGCGGGCTATCAAGTCTCCCATAAGGCGGTAGGCGAGGATTTTGAGGTGACCATTTCCAGATGACAACTCAGATCGCCACCTTCCACACCCACTTTGGCGCTATCCAGTTCCACAAGCTCTGTAAAAGCCTGGGGGACACCGCGGTGATGATGCCGGTGCCCCGCGCACTGTCAGCCTCCTGCGGGACCTGCGTGAAGTTCGCCGTCCCCTTCCGGCCGGAAGCCATGACTTTAGAGGATTTGGACAGCGTCTATGCTGTGGAAGGAGATGGCTACCGCCTTCTCTTTCGCAATGAAGAGGAATAAGGCTCCATCCATCAAAACCGCCTTGCGCCAATGGCGCAGGGCGGCTCTCTGTTTTTGCTCTCAGCGGTCCCACTTGTCGATAAGGGCCCGGAGTTGGTCGGCAAATTTGGCCAGATCCTTGTTGGTCCCGCCCCGGTTGTGGGCAATGACCTCCATCAGCCGCCGCCCATTTTCCTCCAGGCGGCGATAGGCCGGGGAAGCAGACTCTGCCGGACGGGCAGGCTTGCTCTCCAGCACCACGCCGGGGGTTAGGATCCGCCCGGTACGCAGATCGTAGACCTCTTCAAAATTGGGGGCGTGCGCCGAGAAGCCGCGCTCCCGCAGGGTCTGGGCATAGAGCTCGGTGACCTGGCTCTCTCCATGGACCACAAAGACCTCCGCCGGCCTGGGGTCAAACGCCTCAATCCACTGCAGGAGCCCGTCCCGGTCGGCGTGGGAGGAGAGGCCGTGGAAATTGACAATGCGTGCCCGGACAGCAATCTCCTCCCCAAAGAGTTTTACGGACTTCACCCCGTCCAGCAGACGGCGGCCCAGGCTGCCCTCGGCCTGATAGCCTACAAAGACCACGGTACACTCGCTCCGCCAGAGGTTGTGCTTCAGGTGGTGGCGGATGCGTCCGGCGTCACACATGCCGGAGGCCGAGATGATGACCTTGGGTGTTGGGTCCTGGTTGAGGGCCTTGGACTCCTCGCTGGTCTCGGTCATCTCCAGTCCGGGGAATTGGAAAAGGGCGCCTCCCTTCAGGGCGGCGATGGCCTCCTCATCCAGATAGCCGTGCAGGTTCCCCGAGAAGATGCGTGTGGCCTCTCCCGCCAGCGGAGAGTCTACATAGACCTTAAAATTGGGGACCGAGCGGACCATGCCCTCCTCCTTCATCTCCCGGATGAAGTAGAGCAGCTCCTGGGTGCGGCCCACGGCAAAGGAGGGGATAATCACGTTCCCCCCCTGGCCCAGCGTCTCGTCAATGAGGGCGGCCAGCTTTTCCGTGTACTCCGGGTCCTCCTCCATATCGTGGTTCCGGTCCCCATAGGTGGACTCCGTGAGGACGTAGTCGGCCTCACGGATGTACTGGGGGTCCCGAATGATGGGCTGATCCCGGTTCCCGATATCTCCGGAGAAGACGATCTTCTTGGTAACCTTTCCTTCCGTGAGCCAGACCTCGGCGCTGGCCGAGCCCAGCAGATGCCCCGCGTCTACAAAACGCAAACGCACACCAGGGGCTACCTCCAGTATCTCCCCGTACTCGCAGGTAACCACATGGGAGAGGGCCTCCTCCGCATCCGCCACGGTATAGAGCGGTTCCACCGGCTCCCGACCGGCCCGCTTTCCCTTTTGGTTCTGCCACTGAGCATCGCTCTCCTGGATGTGGGCGGAGTCCCGCAGCATGATGGAGAGCAGCTGTCCCGTCAGGCGGGTACAGTAAATCTCCCCCTGGAACCCCTGCTTGACCAGCAGGGGGATGCGGCCGGAGTGGTCAATGTGGGCGTGGGTGACGATGAGAGCGTCCATATCCCCCGCCCGGAAGGGCAGGAGACTGTTGTCTCGCTCGTCCCTCCCCTGCTGCAGGCCGCAGTCCACCAGGATCTTTTTCCCCCCGCACTCCACACAGTGGCAACTGCCGGTGACGGCTTTGGCCGCGCCAAAAAAGGTGAGCTTCATGGGGCACCTCCTTGTGTTTTTATCCAAGAATATTGTACTCTCCTCCGGTATCTTTGTCAATTTTCACGCTCTATTTCTTCCTCCAGCCGCCGCACCAGCACCCGGTAGGAGGGGCACCAGATCCGCCGCCCGGCTGCGGCGGAGAGGGCCTCATTCCACGCCTCCAGCGAGTAGCGGTTCAGGGGCGCCACCGTCAGCAGCGTGTAGAGCCACAAGGGCTCGGGCCGCCCGCCCAGCCGCTCCAAACGAGCCAAAACAGGGTTCTCCACAGCGATCACCTCGCCTCATCTTATGCATGCCGGCCTTTATCGACGTTCAGACAATCTGTTTCTTTATGTTCACATAAAAGCACCTTTCCCATGCGCACCAAAATTTACGAAGGAAAAGCATGACCCACTGAAGAGATGGCTTAGCATTCTTTTGGCTGGTGCTCTATTGGCGGGCTTGGCTGAGTACAATACCTCTCTCTACCTCGACGACTAAATCGGCTGGGCCCATGCCAGCCGTCCCATCGAGGCAGGCGCCTCTACCGCCGCCAACGAAGTCAGCTATGAGACCGTTGTGCTGGCGCTGGCTCTGTTGGTCCAGTTTGCCGGCAACCGGGTGTTCCCCCGGCGCTGACTCCCATACGCAGACCGGCGCTCCGTCCTGTTAAATGGACGGAGCGCCGGTCTCTGTTACACAAAGGCGGCCGGCCCGATTCCGGGCCGGCCGCTGGATCTCCAGGAAGGAGCCGTGTTCTATTATACCAATCCCTGGGCCATCATGGCGTTGGCCACCTTCAGGAAACCGGCAATGTTGGCGCCAGCCACCAGGTCGCCCTCCATGCCGTATTCGGCGGCGGCCTTGGCGGAGTTGTGGTAGATGTTCACCATAATGTCGTGGAGCTTCTGGTCCACCTCTTCAAACGTCCAGGACATGCGGGCGGAGTTCTGGCTCATCTCCAGGGCGGAGGTGGCCACGCCGCCGGCGTTGGCGGCCTTGGCGGGCCCAAACAGGACGCCCTTAGACTGGAAGAGCTCCGTCGCCTCCAGCGTGGTGGGCATATTGGCGCCCTCGGCCACAGCAAAGCAGCCGTTGCTGATCAGGGCCTGGGCCCCCTCCACATCCAGCTCGTTCTGGGTGGCGCAGGGCAGGGCGATGTCGCAGGGGATGGTCCAGATCTTACGGCACCCCTCCACATACTGGGCGGTGGGCACATAATCCAGGTAGGTCTTGATGCGCGCGCGCTTGACCTCCTTGATCTCCTGAATAACCTTGTAGTCAATGCCGTTGGGGTCATAGATGTAGCCGTTGGAGTCGCTCATGGCCACCACCTTGGCGCCCAGCTGAGTGGCCTTCTGGTTGGCGTAGATGGCCACGTTGCCGCTGCCCGAGATGACCACGGTCTTACCCTCGAAGGACTTGCCATTGTCCCGGAGCATCTCGTCCGTGTAGTAGCACAGTCCGTAGCCGGTGGCCTCCGTGCGGGCCAGGGAGCCGCCGTAGGTCAGCCCCTTTCCCGTGAGCACCCCGGCATACTGCCCGGTGATGCGCTTATACTGGCCGTACAGGTAACCGATCTCCCGGCCGCCCACGCCGATATCGCCGGCGGGCACGTCGCAGTCGGGGCCGATATGGCGGTAGAGCTCGGTCATGAAGCTCTGACAGAAGCGCATGACCTCGTTATCGCTCTTGCCCTTGGGGTCAAAATCACAGCCGCCCTTGCCGCCGCCGATGGGGAGACCGGTCAGGGAGTTCTTGAAGATCTGCTCAAATCCCAGGAATTTCAGAATGCTCTGATTCACGCTGGGATGGAAGCGCAGGCCGCCCTTGTAGGGGCCGATCGCGCTGTTGAACTGGACGCGGAAGCCGCGGTTGATGTGATACTCCCCCTGATCGTCCACCCAGGGCACCCGGAAGGAGATAATTCGTTCGGGCTCTACCAAGCGCTCCAGGAGCTTGGCCTTCTGGAACTCGGGGTGGCGGGCCATCACCGGGCGCAGGGAATTGAGCACCTCCGTGACGGTCTGGAGAAACTCGGGCTCATAGGCGTTCTTCTCTTTGACCGCCGCCAGTACCTGATCTACATACTCCATTGTACAAGACCTCCCAATGATTGGATTCAGTTTTTCCGGCCCGCAGGAAGGCCCCGCCCGCCGGTCATATTGGCTCGGAGTACCCCCGCCCGGAAAATCCGGGAAGCCGTGGAACAAAAAGCAAAATAAACCCCGTCGTTTAAGTACGGAATCTCGATGATTCCCAGCCAAATACATTCGTTATTATAAAACATCCCCCCGGGGGGCTGTCAATAGATTTTCCAAAAAAAACAAAATTTCTGCATCTATTTGAATTATTTCTTGCAAATGAGATGATTTTGCCCGGCTGCGCAAAAATTTCCGGGCGGTGTCTTGCGTCTTGGGAAAAAATATGGTATAACGAACCAAACTTTTGTCGGGCTCTGCCCGTTTCTACAGGAGGAATGCGCCATGGCTGCACCGGACGCCGCCAAAAAGCCCACAGGTCTGCGGGCCTATTTCAAAGAACAGAACATCGAATTTTCCTGGAACCGCATCGGCATCCAGGCCCTGGGCGGCATGGCCCACGGTCTCTTTGCCTCCCTGCTCATCGGCACCATTTTGGGCACCCTGGGCCTTTTTGTGCCTGGTCCGGCGGGCGCATTCTTGCAAGACATCTCCACTTATACAAAGGCCGTCCAGGGCGCGGCCATGGCCATGGCCATCGGCTACTCGGTGGGAGCCGCCCCCTTCATTGTCTACTCCCTGGCCACCGTCGGCTATTCTTCCAACGCCTTGGGGGGGGCAGGCGGGCCGCTGGCGGTGTATTTTGTGGCCCTGATCGCCATCTTTTTCGGCAAACTGGTCTCCAAGCGCACCCCCGTGGACCTGATCGTCACCCCCGCCGTGACAATCGTCACCGGCGTGCTGGCCGCCGCCGTCTTAGCCCCTCCCATCGGCGCCGGGGCCAATGCCCTGGGCTCCTTTATCGTATGGGCCACGGAACAGCAGCCCTTCTTCATGGGTGTGCTTATTTCGGTAGCCATGGGCATTATTCTCACGCTGCCCATCAGCTCAGCGGCCATCTGCGCGGCCTTCAACCTGGTGGGGCTGGCCGGCGGGGCAGCGGTAGCCGGATGCTGCGCCCACATGGTGGGCTTTGCCGTGTGTTCCTACCGGGAGAACCGCGCGGGCGGCCTGGCCTCCATCGGCCTGGGCACCTCCATGCTCCTGATGCCCAACCTGCTGCGCAAACCCAAGCTCTGGCTGCCTCCGGTTGTGGCCTCGGCGGTCACCGGGCCCATCGCCACCTGTCTGTTCCGCCTGCAAATGAACGGCGAGCCCATCTCCTCTGGTATGGGCACCTGCGGCCTGGTCGGTCCCATCGGGGTAATCACCGGCTGGCTCTCTCCCAGTGAGACCGCTCTTCAAGCTGGGCTGGCTGCAACTGCGCCTGGCCTTCTGGACTGGCTGGGGCTGCTCCTGGTCTGTTTTGTCCTGCCCGCCCTGCTCTCCTGGCTCATCTCTGAGTTTATGCGCAGAAAAGGCTGGATTGCCCTGGGCGATTACAAGCTGGTGTGAATATCCCGCCGCCCCCGCCGGGCATACTGAGGCGGGAGGTGGAAGCGATGAGCGAAGTCAATGCCGACGGAACCCTTCTAGACCCGGAAGCCGAGCTGGAGCGCCTGGTCCGCCATAAGACCACGGCCCTCTTCGCGCCCCGGATGCACGACCGGGCTCAGACGCAGATGACCCGCCGGGTCCGCGCCGCCAACGGTGCGCCCGCCGGGACGGTGGGAGGCGCGCCCCATGTCTCCGCCGCCGCCGCGGAACTCCGTCCCCGTTCCATGCCCTGAAAAAGCGTCCCCCTGCCGTCATAAGCGGGGGGACGCTTCTCATATAGTTCCATGTGTCCTAAAAAATACCTTACACAGGAGCGTGGCTGATATGCAAACACTTCGGAACGAAAATCGTGCGGTCCTGCGGGGTGCGGTGGCCATGGCCCCCGCTCCTTCCCATGAGAACCACGGCGTGTGGTACGACGCCTTCCCGCTGGTGGTACGGCGCCTCTCCGGGACCGAGGACCGGGTCAACGTGATCGTAGCCCATCCCACAGCGGAGCAGCTCTCCCTCCAACCCGGGCAGGAGGTGGAGATTGAGGGGGAAGTGCGCTCGTTCAACAACAAGAGCGGACAGGGCAGCCGGCTGGTTATCACCCTCTTTACCCGGAGCATCCGCCCCAGCCAGGGGGAGCACATCAATGAGCTGGCGCTCTCCGGGGCCCTGTGCAAACCGCCCGTCTACCGCCGCACCCCTATGGGCCGGGAGATCTGCGACCTGCTGCTGGCGGTCAACCGCCGGTATGGCCGGGCGGATTACCTGCCCTGCATCGCCTGGGGCGGCCTGGCCCGGCAGTGCGCCACGCTGGAGGTGGGGGATTTGGTGCGCTTAGAGGGGCGCTTCCAGAGCCGTACTTACACCAAGGTGGAGCACGGGGAGAGCAGCCTGCGCACCGCCTATGAGATCTCGGTCATGCGTCTGGAGCTCCTGGACGGAGCGGTTTCCCTGCCGGGATAAGGAGGCCGGAGGAAAAAACGGCTGTGGACAACTCCGGTTGTCCACAGCCGTACTGCTCTTTGTGGAAACCTTATTCGTCGGCCATCGCCTTGGCGGCCTCGATGGCCTTTTCCTGGACCATCTGGGGGGCCTCCTCATAGCGGACGAAGTGGAAGGTAAAGGAACCCCGGCCCTGGGTCATGGAGCGCAGGTCGATGGCGTAGGTCATCATCTCGGCCATAGGCACCTCGGCCTCCACCACCTGGTTGCCCTTGCCGTCGGGGTTCATGCCCATCACGCGGCCCCGGCGCTTATTCAGGTCGCCCATGATGTCGCCCATATAGCTGTCGGGAATCGTGACCTTCAGCGTGCCGATGGGCTCCAGCAGCACGGGGCTGGCCTGGGGCATACCGGTCTTATAGGCGATCTGCACGGCGGTCTTGAAGGCCATTTCCGAGGAGTCTACCGGGTGATAGGACCCGTCGAAGAGGGTGGCCTTCAGATTGACCACCGGGTAACCGGCCAGCACGCCGTGCTGCACCGCCTCCCGCATGCCCTTCTCGACCGCGGGGAAGTAGTTCTTGGGCACCGCGCCGCCCACGACCTCCTCGCAGAACTCCAGCTCCTCGCTCTCGCCGGGCTCGAAGCGCATCCACACGTCGCCGAACTGGCCGTGGCCGCCGGTCTGCT